>CAZWOU010000294.1:0-5916 GCA_964635375.1 uncultured Pirellulaceae bacterium
TTCCAGCGATGTCGATGATCAGCTACGCATCGGGCGCGCGTCTGATGCAATTGATCGGCGGAATCTCCCTGTCATTCTACGATTGGTACTGCGACCTTCCTTCGGCCAGTCCTGAGACATGGGGTGAGCAGACCGACGTGCAGGAGAGCGCGGATTGGTATCACGCGAAGATGCTGGTCTCGATGGGCGCCAACATCGGCATGACGCGAACGCCGGACTGCCACTTCTTGGCGGAGGGACGGCACAACGGGACCAAGCTGTGGGTATTCTCTCCCGACTTCAACATGGTCGCCAAGTATGCGGACGAGTGGGTGGCGGTCAACTCGGGGCAAGACGGCGCGTGGTGGATGGCGGTCAACCACGTCATTCTGAGTGAGTTCCACCACGAGAAGCAGACGCCCTACTTTATCGACTACGCGAAGAAATACACCGACGGCCCCTTCCTGGTCGAAATCAAGAAGACGGAAGCGGGCGCGCTCAGGCCGGGCAAACTGCTCCGTGCGGGACGACTGGCAAAGTACGCTGGCGAGGAAAATGGCGACTGGAAATTCCTCATGTGGGACGAGGAAACCGGGGCCCCGAAGATGCCGATGGGCAGCAGCGGGTTCCGATGGGGAAAGAAAGGGCAGTGGAACTTGCTGCTCAAGGACGGCAAGGACGGCAGCCAGATCAAGCCGCAGTTGTCGTTTCTCGAGGACAGCGACACGGTCGCGCAAGTCGAACTGGATGACTTCGGCGCTGGCGACGTCTGTCGTCGAACCGTGCCCATCAAGCTGATTAAGACGGAGTCGGGCGAGGAAGTCCAAGTCACAACGGCTTACGACTTATTGATGGCCCAATACGGCGTCAATCGAGGGCTCGCCGGCGACTACCCGGCCGACTATGACGATGCGGACGCCCCCTATACTCCCGCTTGGAGCGAGAAATACACCGGGATCGGCCGAGACGTGTTGATTCGCTTCGCCCGCGAGTGGGCGACGACGGCTGAACACACTGAAGGCAAATGCACGATTCTGATCGGTGCCGGAATCAACCACTGGTACCACGCCAACTTGATGTACCGCGCGGGGATTCACGCCTTGATGTTCTGCGGTTGCATCGGCGTCAACGGAGGCGGACTGGCCCACTACGTTGGGCAAGAGAAACTGGCCCCAGCCGAGTCTTGGGCGTCCATTGCCTTGGCGAAGGACTGGTATCCGCCGTCCCGCCTTCAGAACACGCCCAGTTGGCACTACGTTCACACCGATCAGTGGCGTTACGAGAAGGAGTTCACCGACTACCACACCGTGCCGAGGAATGCCGACGCCGACTCGACAGCCCGAGGCCACACGATGGACATGCAGGTCCGCGCGGTCCGGCAAGGCTGGCTGCCGTTCTATCCTCAGTTTCCCGAGAACCCGCTTGAAGTCTGCAAGCAGGCTCGCGCCGACGGCGCCGATTCTCCCGAAGCGATCAGCGACTGGATCGCCAAACGCCTGGCCGGCAAAGAGATGCAATTCTCAGTCGAGGACCCAGACGCCGATGCGAACTGGCCGCGGGTTTGGTTCATCTGGCGCGGCAACGCATTGATGGCTAGCGCCAAGGGGCACGAGTATTTTCTGCGGCACTACCTGGGCACCCACGACAACGCGGTGGGGCAAGACTTGGCGAAGGATTCGGTAAACGAGGTCGCTTGGCACGAGAATGCCCCGAAAGGAAAAATGGACCTGGTGGTCGATCTCAATTTTCGCATGGACACGTCCGCCCTGTATTCGGACATCGTGCTTCCCGCCGCCACGTGGTACGAGAAGGCCGATCTCAACTCGACGGACATGCATAGCTTCATCCATCCGCTCTCGCCCGCGGTTCCGCCTTGCTGGGAATCCAAGAGCGACTGGGCGATCTTTAAGGAAGTGGCCAAGAAGTTTTCCGAGGTGTCCGAACGCCACTTCCCAGAACCGGTTGAAGACGTCGTAGCCGCCCCGTTGGCGCACGATTCGCCAGCCGAAATCGCCCAACCCGATATGGCTCAGTGGATCAACGGAGAATGCGATCCCATCCCAGGCAAGACGATGCCAAACTTTAAGGTCGTCAAACGGGACTACAAGAACGTCTACAACCAGTTCACCTCCTACGGCCCCCTGGTGCGAAAGAACGGGCTTGGCGCCCACGGCACTAGCTATTCGATCACGGACGAATACGACGAATACCTCGAGACCCACCCCACGGAGACGTGGGACGGCGCCACCTACCCGTCGCTCAACGCCGACATCGATGTCTGTAACACGATTCTGCACTTTGCCAGCGTTACCAACGGTGAGCTCGCCTACCGCTCCTACCAGACGATGGAGGAGAAGACAGGTCTGTCGCTGACCCACCTGGCGGAGAAGACCCGCAGCTTGCGAGCAACGTTTAAGGACATCCAAAGTCAGCCCAAGCGATTTATCAACAGCCCGATGTGGTCGGGTCTAATCGCAGACGGACGAGCGTATTCTCCGTTCACCTACAACGTGGAGGAGATGGTGCCCTGGCGAACTCTCACTGGTCGCCAGTCCTTCTATCTAGATCACCCGGTCTACCAGGACTTCGGTGAGCACCTGCCGACCTACAAACCCAAGCCGCTGCCGACTGAGTATTCCGACCTGCAGTTTAGCGAAGATGTCGGCGAAACCATCATGCTGAACTTCCTCACGCCTCACGGTAAGTGGCACATCCACTCGACCTACGGCGACAATCAGCGGATGACGACGCTATCGCGTGGCATCTACCCGTTGTGGATGAACGACAAGGATGCCGCCTCGCTCAACATCAACGACAACGATTGGGTCGAGGTCTTCAATGACCACGGGGTGATTGTCACGCGAACTGTCGTCAGTTCGCGGATTCCGCCCGGCATCTGCATGCAGTACCACGCGCCGGAACGAACCCATGGCATACCCAAGTCTCCCTTGCGTAATAACAGGCGAGCCGGTGGGCATAACAGCGTGACGCGCACTCGCCTCAAGCCGAACTTGATGATCGGCGGCTACGGCCAGTTCACCTATCACTTTAACTATTGGGGCCCCGTGGGCTGCAACCGCGACACCCATTTACTCGTCCGTAAACTACCAGGCGAGCCAGTCTACTAGACCGGCGCACGCGCAGACTGAGCTGAGCTCACGCTCCACAAACCGCACTCCTCCACGAACTGAATCACGAAACGGCAATATGAATATTCGCTCGCAAGTTTCGATGGTGTTTCACCTAGACAAGTGCATCGGCTGCCACACTTGCAGCGTCGCCTGCAAGAACGTGTGGACCGACCGCAAGGGCGCCGAGTACATGTGGTGGAACAATGTGGAAACCAAGCCAGGAACAGGCTACCCCAGCAAGTGGGAGGATCAGGAGCAGTACAAGGGCGGCTGGGTGTCCAACGGCAGTGGGAAGCTCAAGATCAAGTCGACTGGCAAGCTGAAGATCATTCCCAATATCTTCCATAACCCACACATGCCCAGCTTGGACGATTACTACGAGCCCTGGACTTACGACTATCAAAACCTGTTCAACGCCCCCGAAGGTTCAGATCAGCCCACGGCCGAGCCGATCTCGATGATCGACGGGCAGAAGATTGACGTGCAGTCGGGCCCCAACTGGGACGACGACCTGGGCGGCTCACAAATCTACGCCGCCAACGACCCCAACCTGAAAGGGCTCACCGACCAACAGCGGTTGCAACTGAGTTCCGTCGAGCGGATGGTGTTCTTTTATCTTCCCCGGATATGCAACCACTGCTTGAACCCTTGCTGCGTGGCGTCATGCCCATCCGGCGCCCTCTACAAACGTGGTGAAGACGGAATCGTTCTCGTCGACCAGAAGAAATGCCGAGCGTGGCGGTCGTGTGTCAGCGCTTGCCCCTACAAGAAGACCTATTTCAATTGGTTTACTGGCAAGAGCGAGAAGTGCATTCTCTGTTTCCCGCGGCTGGAAACAGGCCAGGCGCCGGCCTGCTTTCATTCCTGCGTCGGCCGAATTCGCTACTTGGGGGTTTTGCTGTACGACGCGGATCGAGTCGAAGAGATTGCGAGATTGCCTGAGGAAGAGTTAGTTGAGGGTCACCGTTCGATGATTCTCGACCCCCACGACCCGGCAGTCATCGCCGAGGCGAAACGTTGCGGGATTTCCGATGGCGTTCTCGAGTCGGCTCAGAAATCGCCCGTCTATCGATTCGTCAAGGAGTGGGGAATCGCCTTGCCGCCCCACATCGAATACCGCACGCTGCCGATGCTGTTCTATGTGCCCCCCATGTCGCCCGTTCAGGCCAGCAAACCGGAAGACACGATCCACCATAACAGCGAAGACCTGTTCCATGACATTGACGACTCGCGAGTCCCGATGAGATTCCTCGCCAACCTGTTCGGCGCGGGCCACGAGGGCCCCGTGCGAAGTGCACTTCGAAAGCAAAAGGCGGTCCGCTGGCACCGTCGGGCCGAGACAGTGGGTGACGTTGATCGCGAATTGGCCGACCGCATGCTGCACGAAGCGAATTGCACACGGGAAGAAGCGGACGAGATCTACAAACTCACCTCGCTGTGCACCTTTGAGGATCGTTTCGTGATACCGCCGATGCACCGCGAACAGGCCATTGAAATGATGAAAGAGCCCCACGAACACCGGAAAGAAACCGGGTTTGGTTTCGTGGGCGGACCGCAACGAGGCTTGTAATGTCGCACATCCCGAAAATACTTGACGCGCTCAGCCGCTTGTTGAGCTATCCCGATGAACAGACCGTTCAGTCGGCCGAACTGCTGTACGTGGTGCTCGCGGGCGAACTTCCCGAAGCCGCCGCTGAAGCGGCCAAGTTTGGGGCCTATTTGGAGCGCCACGATTTGGATGAAGCCGAAGAGGCGTTCACGCGAACGTTCGACGTCAACCCAGCTTGCGCGCTTGAGGTAGGTTGGCACCTATTCGGCGAAGAATACGCGAGGGGCATGTTCCTCGTGCGAATGCGTGAGGAACTTCGCAAGTACCAACTTCCGGAATCGGTTGAGCTTCCCGACCACTTGGCCCATGTGCTGGCGATCGTCGCCGCCATGCCAGACGATGAGGCGGCGAAGTTTGTGCGTGCCTGCGTCGCGCCGGCTGTATCGACGATGAGGAAGGCGCTCGCTGAACTCGATTCGCCTTACCGTCATCTTGTCGTCTGCCTGTCCATGACGTTGACCCATGTCTGGGGCGAAGTGGCCCAAGACCGGGATGCTTCGGCTGACCAAACACGTCCGTTCGGGGGCGATCTGCTTCGCGCCTTTCCAGTTGCTGATGCAGGCGAATGCGAGGATGAGTGCCGTTCGGACTGCGGCATCGCTCCACTCGACCTAGTTCAATTGCAAACCAATGCTCCGAACACGGAGAGCGAGGCGCCAACGCCCGCGAGGAAGCCATGACCGCTAAACCTCTGGATCAGTTTCTGTTCATCGCTATACCGTACGTCTGTCTGTTCACATTCTTCTTGATGACGATATATCGGTATCGCGCCCAGTCGTTTTCTTATTCGAGTCTGTCGAGCCAGTTCATCGAGAACAAGCACCACTTCTGGGCGGTCGTGCCTTTTCACTATGGAATTCTGGTCATCACGGCGGGCCATTTTCTGGCATTCCTCGTGCCACGTTCGATTCTGCTTTGGAACGCTCATCCGCTACGACTTTACATTCTTGAGGTGGCCGCGTTAGCATTTGCCCTGCTCATGCTGTTGGGCTTGGTTGGGATCCTTGTTCGCCGATCAACGAATACGAAGATACGTTTTGTGACCACGCCCACGGACTGGATCCTGTTTGTGATGCTGATGTTGCAGACGATCAGCGGAATTGCTGTGGCCCTGTTTTATCCCTGGGGATCGTCCTGGTTCGCAACGAGCCTTTCGCCCTATCTCTGGTCGATATTCATGCTCAACCCGAATGTGGA
>CAZWOU010000295.1:0-5906 GCA_964635375.1 uncultured Pirellulaceae bacterium
ATCGGCAAGATTGAAGTCGTCACGGTCTGCCTCGAACATGGACGACCCGACCCGACTCCGAAAATGAAATACACGATCATGCCGATCGAGAAATTCACCACCAACCCGGAAGTGATCGAAGTCTGCAAGATGGTTGGCACTGGCAAGATCAGCCAGAATGCAGCTCAAGCAGCCGCTTGGCACATGACTGACAATATGAGTTGGGCCAAGTTGGCTCAGAAGGATCGTATCCGTCTTCGCAACGGCTACACCAAGAAATTCTTCTCGCCACAAGAGCTCGCTTTCGCGATCCGGCTTACTCAAGAAGCGAATCGCCGAGCCACTGTTTCTAAGCAATACCCAGAAGCTGGCAAACACAATTCACTCAGCAACCAGCCGGTTGGCGAAGAGTAGAATCTGTCTGTTCTGGCATTAGCCTAAGAACTGGCATTAGCCTAAGAACAACGCCCGTGTCCAATTTGGTCACGGGCGTTTTCGTTTCTTGGCCAGGCTCGGATTCTCAGAGATCGAAGCTAGACGAGATCCGGGCCGGAATCGGCGCAGGCGACCTGTTTCGCCAGACGCCTTGCATTCTGCTGCAGGTCAAGACGTTCTTGTTCCCAGCCCTGGGCTCGCTTTTCGCTCTGGGCGGCTTCGCTGTCGAGTTCATATTGGCGTGCGATGAGACGAGCGGAATCCTCTTCGATTTGGCGTTGGCGCCGAACAAACCACTGCTGCACGCTCTTTCTCGCTCGATCCGCGTCCTGCCGTTGGGTTTGCAGCCTTTGCAGCAAGTCGACGACGCCCTCGCGTTGGGCGGACAATGCGTCTCGATCTTCCTGAAAATGGTCCGCTATCTTCTGTCGAATTCGCGGAATCAACTCGTTGAGTCGTAGAGTCGAGGCATCGCATCGAAGTTCCGCTGCGAGTTCCTCAGCCGCGAGGCGCATCTCCAGCGTTTCCTGGTGAAGTTGCCTCAGTTCGCAACGAAGCCGCTCCAAGGCTTGTTGGCGTTCGTTGAGGGCTTTCTCGCGACGGACAAACTCCAACTGCGTCCGTTTTCGCTCCGCTTGCCATTGCTGTTGTTCATGCCGAAGGTTGTTTAGTTTCGAACGAAGCTTGCTCCACGCCGAACCCAGATCGGACTCGTGATCATGTAGTTCCTTGGCGATGTACTCTCGATGCTGGTCGAGATCATCCGCAACCGCAGCCCAATTCTCTCGCTCTTCGGCCAAATCGCGGGTCTGCATTTGGACGTCAGATTCACGCTGCCCCAACTGCTCGACCTGCTGATTCAGACGCTCGCGTTCCAGACGCAAGTCGCCCGCTCGTTTTCTTAATCCACTGGCTAGGTCGTCCGTCTCAACTCGGGTTCGCTGGGTCTCTTTGCGAGTCTCTTCGATCCGCCGTTCCCGAACGCTGAACTGCGTCTCCTGGGCAGCCAGATGTTCGTCTCGTCTGCGTAGTTCATCCTCCTGGCGAATCGTCTCCTTGACTCGCTGATCCAATATCCGCTGCTTGTCGTGGACTTGTTCCGCCGCCCGTTCCGCTTGTTGAACCAGCCGCGAATGCTGCATCTGAGCCGCCACAGACTCAAGCTGCATTTCTTGTTTGAGCTTGAGCCAGTGGGTCTCGTTGGAGCAGCGCGCCTGGTCCAGACCCTGTTGCGAATGATGGACCAGTTCCGCCTGCTTCTGCAAGCGGCGCCGCTCTGTTTGCAACGACTGTTGCTCTCGATCAAGCCGGTCTTGCTCGTTTCTTTGGTCGAGGTTGGTTTGTTCCAGGTCCTGGCAAGCGGAGTGCTCGGCAGCCGCCAGCGCCTGGGACCGATCGGCGAGTTCGTTGAGCAGTCGAGTTCGCGTGGATTTCAATTCGTCGAGTTCGACTTGGCGCTCATTCTCCTGCAGCCGCACGCGTCGGACATCACTGTCGAGTTGCGCTTGGCGCGAATTCAAAGCAGACTCGCGTTGGTCGAGGCGATTCTGGACGTCGCGAAGTCGCTCCGCCAGTTCGGCTGCTTGCTTTTCCAGGCCGGGATGGACGAAGGCGTCCTCGGTCCAAGGCGCCGGCTCGTCCTCCAGGATCGAGTCGGGCAAGTTGAGGCGGCTGGCCAAGCGCGAATCGTGTGCCGCGTCAACGCGCGACGAATCGAGCGCATCGGGATTGCCAGGCGCTGGGGCGGCGGGCCGACGCGTCTCTGCCGGACTAGTCGTGTTGGTTTGATCGGGTCGCATTGGCACAGCAGAGCCAAACTGGAAACAAACCCCACCAGAGGCGGGTGCGAGATCTGCACACCGACGGCGCAATTGGCACAATCCCTATTTCATGACATCGGCCGCCGTCTCTTGAGATCCTCACTAAAACGTTGAATTCCATCATGTTTCGGTCGCGTTTTCAGCCATGAGGTGATTGTCTTCGGTTGCTGCCGAGCCCTCCCCGTGCGACAATCGCCTGCTGACCCGCAACGTGGTGTTGTGGACTTCAACATGGCTGTTTTGAGATACCGAACATGCGCGTGGTGCCGCTGGGCGACAAAGTCGTAGTCAGACGAATGGACGCCGAGGAAGTCACCGCTGGTGGAATCGTCTTGCCTGATTCCGCCCGCGAGAAGCCCCAACAAGGCCGGATCCTCTCCGTCGGGGACGGGCGGCTGATGCCGGATGGAACACGCGCGGTGAACCAGGTCAGCGACGGCGATCGCGTCCTTTTTAGCGCCTATTCGGGGTCGGAAGTCATCGTCGATGGCGAAGAGTTGTTGATCATGAGCGAAGACGAGATTCTGGCGATTCTCAACTAGCAGAATTGGCCCAATCGGTCCGTTCCGACGTATATTGAAGTTGGTCCAAGGGCCGGTGCAATCGATGGTTGTGCCACGGGACCGGCCGGAATAATTGGCCTCTGGACGCTCGAACACTACTTGCGCGACCTTTTTCCTGAATCGACCGTGGAGTCCCCACATGCATCGTTTACCCTGCCTTCTCTCGCTCCTGCTGGGGCTCACCCTGTCGGCCTCCGTCAACGCGGCGCCTCGGCCCGCTTCGGCCAAGTTAGCAGGAGTCACGGCCAAGTCGATTCAGTACTTGAAGTCGAATCAAGCGAGTGACGGTTCCTGGAGTTCGGCCAACGGACCAGCGGTCACCGCATTGTGTGTGACCGCACTGTTGGAAAACGGCTTGCCTGCGACAGACCCCAGTGTGGCTCGGGGGCTGAAATACGTCTTGCGATTCGTCCAACCCAGCGGCGGCATCCATCACCCCCAGTCGATGTATCGAAACTACGAGACGAGCTTAGGCGTGTTGTGCCTGGCGAAAGCGAATGGCAATCAGCGCTTTGACAAGCAAATCAAGGACGCCGACAGGTTTCTCAAGGGTTTGCAGTGGGATGAGGACGAGAGTATCGACCGGGCCAATCCCGGCTACGGCGGCGGAGGGTACGGCAAGCACAAACGACCCGATCTGTCGAACACTGGTTTCATGATCGAGGCCTTGAAAGCAACGGGCAACGACAAGGACAGCGACGCGATCAAGAAGGCTCTGCTGTTTGTTTCTCGCTGCCAGAACCTGGAATCTGAACAAAACACGACTCCCTTCGCAGCCAAGAATCCGGACGGCGGTTTCTACTACACGCCCGCCGCTGGAGGCACCAGCCAAGCCGGCAAGACGCCCAACGGCGGACTGCGCAGCTACGGTTCGATGACCTACCAAGGCCTCAAGAGTATGATCTACGCCGGTGTCGGGCCTGATGACCCTCGGGTCAAGGCGGCTTCCGATTGGATCGAGAAGAACTACGATCTCAAGATGAACCCCGGACTTGGCGACGCGGGCCTGTACTACTACTACCACACATTCGCAAAAGCGCTGAAAGCGTTGGGCGTCGAAAAGGTCAAATCCCCAGACGGCGTTGAACATGACTGGCGAGTTGAATTGATCGACGAACTGGCCCGGCGGCAGCGAACGGACGGTTCGTTCGCCAACAAGAACGAACGCTGGCTCGAAAGTGATGCGAACTTGGTGACCGCCTTCTCTCTGCTCGCCCTTTCTCATTGTCGCTAACGATCCTCGGTCCGCTGGAGTCGACGGATCGCGGCCGCTCGTGCGAGGCGGCGCCAGTGGGCGTCCAGACCGCCGCTGGCGAGCGATTTCTTCCTGCCGATCGGGGCCCATTGACGGGGTCGGCGACGGATCGCCGGGCGGCACGTGGAAATGGTCTGAATTATTCCGCGATTCTCGATGGCAAGCCGCGCATTCATTTCCAAAGCATCGCTTAGCAGATTTTGTCGGGTTATAATCGAAACCTGTCCGGCGCCCGTGTCGACGTGTGGTGGGCAGCCGCCGTCGGCAGACAATGACCCTTGGAGATGGAAGATGTACCGAGCAATCCGACTGATCGTCATGGCGTCCGTATTCGTCGCGCTCCCCGCGCTCCGGTCATCCGCGGCGGATCCAACCCTGGCCACCCATGCTCGATGGGTGACAAGTGTCTGTTTCTCCGCTGACGGCGCAGCCCTAGCAACCGGCGGCGGCGAAAGCCTCTTGTACCGACCGGGCGACGTGATCGTCTGGGACGCGAACAGCGGAGCTCAAAAGGCCAAACTTGAGGGACACAGTTCGTGCGTGTGGTCCGTCGCGCTTTCCGCGGATGGCTCGACCCTGATCAGCGGAAGTTATAACGGCGAGGTCATCGTTTGGGACGTTGCCAAAAAAATTGCTCGACACAAAGTAGAAAGCAAAGGCTGGGTTCGCAGCGTCGCCATCCTGCCGGACGGTTCGCAATTTGCCTTCGGCGGCGAAGATGGCTCGGTCTCCATTCGCAAGACAGCCGACGCCTCCGAGATCAAGAGCATCAAGGCCCACGAATCGACGATCTTTCAAATTGCTTTCTCGCCCGATGGACAAAGCATCGCCACCGCCTCCGCCGATAAGACGGCCAAAGTCTTCGCCGTCGCGGATGGCGCCGAGAAGGCGAAACTTGAAGGCCACGGCGACGCCGTTTGGTCCGTTGCCTATTCGCCAAACGGTCAACGAATCGCCACAGCCGGCGCCGATCGAGCAATTCGCGTTTGGGATGCGAAATTCAAGGAACTGGCAAAACTCGAAGGACACCGGGATTGGGTCAGCCAAGTCGGATTCTCCGCGAGTGGAGAGCAACTTGTGAGTGTCGATCAAGGCAACGCCATTCGGTTTTGGAAACTGGCTGACAATTCCCTGACAAAAGATGTGAGCGGGAAGAGCAGCGTTTGGAGCGTGGCCATCTCGTCCAAAGGCGTCGTCGCCGCAGGCAGTCACAAAGATTCCGTCCGCCTGTGGAACCTTGCCAGCGGAGCAGAGCTGATGCGAGAGGCGAAGGACCACGCTGCGAAAACGCCGCCGCCGCCGCCACGACCCGCCCCAATGAAGGTCGAACCGGAGAAGAAAGAACCCGCAAAGAAAGACGCTCCCAAGAAACCCGACGCGAAGAAACCCGCTGCCAAAAAGCCTGCTGAGAAGAAACCCGACGCGAAGAAACCCGCTGCCAAAAAGCCTGCTGCGAAGAAGCCTGCTCCCAAGAAACCCGAGGCCAAGAAACCTGCTGCCAAAAAGCCAGCTGCGAAAAAGCCTGCTCCCAAGAAACCCGACGCGAAAAAGCCTGATGCCAAGAAGCCTGCTGAGAAGAAAGCCGAAGCGAAGAAGAACTGAACCGGTTTCTCTCTGCGCGAAGCTGTCTTGGCCGCGCCCGCCAAGGCGGCTCTGTTGGGCCGCGAGCCTAGAACATCAGGGCGACCAGTACCAAGTAGCCAACCCATACGGTGAAGACAGCGAGCAAGACATAGAAAGCCTTCCCTCTGGCAGTTTGCGGCGCGTCGAGGGATTTCTTCTTAGCTGTCGGTTTAGGCCCTGGCACAGGCAACTCGCTCAGTTGGCGCTTCGCGGCCGAGTGCCGCTGGAAAG
>CAZWOU010000296.1:0-1113 GCA_964635375.1 uncultured Pirellulaceae bacterium
CGATGGTGAATCTCAAGGACGGAACCGTGCTGATCGTCTACTACGAAGAAGGCGGCGGATCGAGCATCCGCGCCAAACGACTGCGGGCGACTCGGACGGGCATCGAGTGGCTTGCCCCGTGATATGCCGAGGACAATCGGTTCATCCCGCACAGTCCAAAACTCAGCCGACCGGTTCTCTTGGCTTTTTTCGGAGTGGCTCGCTTGTAAGACTATTTGAGCGGAAGGCGACGCAAGTGCTAGAAACAGAACGCACGTGTGGAGCAGGCTGTCATGGTCAGGAACGGCGCTGACGGCTCGCGAAACTCCGACTGCCACGCTACCCTAGTGGTCATTGACAGTGTCTCATTGAGGGGATCGCTTTGACTACTAACCAGATTTGTCTGTCGCTCATGCTGTGCTGCTCTGTCGCGGCCGCTCTCACTGCTCAGGAGGCCTCGCCGTATCAACCGAAGTCAACCAACAGCAAGAACGGCTCCGTACACGACTTTCCCTTAGGTGTCTTGTCTGCGACAGGTCGGCTGAAGCACGGCGATCAAGCAATCTTGCTCTTGCACATCGGCAAGGATGGCGCTGCGGAACGGGGCGGGTTTGTTGTCGGCGACCAGATAGTTTCCATCGGTGGACAGCAACTCTCCCCGTATTCCAAGAGCACGGATTCTGGAATAGCCGGACCGCAAACAGAACTTGCCAACGCGATTGAACAAGCCTGTGCGAACGAGCCGCATCGTCTTCAGCTTGCCGTGCTGCGAGACAGCAAGACGGTTCAACTTAGTATTGCTGCGCCGCCGTCGCCAGCATTTGCTGCGACATTCCCGAATCGTTGTCCCAAGACCGAAACGTACCTTGCGGCCATTGCCGACCGCCTCGCGGCGACTCAGCAAGGGGACGGTCGATGGCGGCCTGGAGTCGGAGGAGATGCGGACGTGTATGTGTCGGCCTTCTGCGCCCTGGCATTGCTCTCTGCACAGAATGAAACACACCTGCCAGCAATCCGCCGCGCGATTGAGTTCATCAGGAAGAAGAGCATTGTCTCGATCAAGCCCTCGGACCCAAAGGTCGGACCCAAGAACTGGCAGGCCGCATCGTCCGCAATTGTGTTGGCCGAATACCA
>CAZWOU010000296.1:1123-5842 GCA_964635375.1 uncultured Pirellulaceae bacterium
CAACTAGCAACGGGCGACGACACCTACTTCGCCGACTTAGAAAAGTGCTGTGATCTGCTCGCTTCCCGTGTCTCAGAAAACGGAACGATGGGACATCACTTCCAGATCCCCTACGACGGCGGCGGGCTTGTGATCATCAACGTGCAAGCACATCTCGCCTGGGCGCTGGCGGAGCAGTGCGGCTACGAGATCGACGCAGCCGCCTGGGATCGCTCGTTCAACGAAGTTCGCAAGTCAATCCACAAGCAAACCGGAGCGATCGGCTACTCTTCTCGCGCCACGTGGAGCCCCGACATCTCTGCGCGAACTGGGGCCATGGCAGCCGCTCTGGCGATTCGCCAGCAGGAACCCGAACTCGTGAAGCAGTTTTCCAATGCGTTGATTACATATCAGGGTCGTATGCGTCACGCGCACGCGATGTCCTCGATTGGCCTAATCTACGGTTTTTCCGGGCTCAAGTTGGCTAGCCGCCAATCCCACCAGTTGGTCATGCAGAAGTGGAAGCCCTACTTGGAACTCTGCCGCACGTCGGCCGGATCGGCGGCATACTTTGGCGGGAAACGCAATTACGGAGGCGATCAGTACCTCGGCCTCCCAGCGATTGGAAACGCAACTGTCGCCCTTCTGCTTGCCAGCGGCCAGAACAACTTATTCCTGCACGGCGGATCAAAGAAAGACTGGTTCAAGGCGGCGGGCCGCTAGTTGCTCCTGTGTAGAACCGTTGCACTGGTCCACCGTTTCTTGCGCATCGCGAACAGTCAAAAACTCAGCCGCCCCGTTTCCTCAGCGTTCTTGCGCGGTCGATTGAAAACAAACATGCCAGGATCTTGGACGACTCGAATGTCGTCATCGTCATACGCCCTTGCGCCATCCTCGCCTGAGAACTCGAGGACGCTATCTTTGTGAAGGAGCTCCGCTATCCCGCGAGGGATCCGGTCCAGATGGAGATACGCAGCGAGGAAGACACCAAGCACGGCCATCATAATCACCCATCAGCAGGACCGATACCGGACACGCCCCGCTTGGAGCATTCGTCCGTCTTTCCAGCCGACGTATTATGCACCAGCACTCCGCTCTCGCCCACCCTGTAGACATGATCCCCTTCCACCTCAATGTTGTAAACCGTCTCTGGCTCTTCCCTCTTGCTTCTGCTCTGCACAACCGTCGTCCCTGTGAGCGTCTTGAGCGTCTCGCCAATCTCAAGGTTGATCGCTGACACCCACGCATTGCGATCCACACTCAGACGGGATGCGTCGCCATGCTGGTCGGAAGTGAAGAACTCGGTCATCCCACCCGCAACAAGCTGAAGACAACGCTTCAGGCGATCAAGCAGGCGGCGTGGGAGTAATGCAGATGGCGATGCATCGCTTCGCTCTCGCACGCTACTGGATCAGGACAAGCAGAGGGCAGAGCGGATGCGGGGGGAATTGAATGACGGTCGCTAATAGGCATTCATAAATGACTCGCCAGACCACAAATGCTCGAATTGTACGCCGGTGAAACTGTGCAATGCCACAAGCGTCTTGAAATCGTTGTCTTCATCAAACGCATCCAAAGCAAGAAGCTCCGTTTCCTTGGTCTCTGGAATCTTGAAGAGTGAAATATCGAGCTTTGTACCGTCAAAAGCATAAATGAGGATCTTCGAGTGATCAGCGTCAAGCACCGACTGAGACTTTACCAAGGCGTCAACGCAATACGTGGAGTTAACAATGGCCAAACGCCTCCCCTCGCAATATGCGAAGTGCATGTAGCCCTCTTGCGTTTCTTCGGCGCTGGAACAGAGTTCGTAGTACGCTGAGTGTTCAAGTGCAATCACCCCTGGAGCGACTTCCCAGATGTCAGGTGACGGTAACCCCGTTGATGCGGGTCGCAATTCCAACTCGACCCACGAATCATGGTGCTCCTTGCTCGCATCGAATCTCCAACTCTTCAAACGTTGAATCTGAAAGTCGTCAGCCTTGACTGGCTCTAACACATTGAAGGACTGGTCTCGGATAACCCGATAGACATGGATCCGTTTCTTCATTTGTCACCTATTGTTCTCTTGCCGAACCATCGAATCCCTGACCGAGCCACGGCGCACCTCCACTCTTGAGAGTTTGCCGCATGTATGAGAGTTTTGCTTTGACTTGTGCGGTTGATCCGTCCGTTGATTCAAGCAATTGCCTAACCCGTTCTTGGTATCCGCTCCTTTGTGTATAGTTGTGGTATGTACGGCCGAGAGGATTGGGATCCAAGTTGCTCGACTTCGGTAGGAAAACGCCATTGACTGCGTCGTTGATTCCGATACACGCATTGAACAGTATATCCAACAATGATTGTGTGCCAGCCCGGGTCCCCTCGACAACGTGGTGCGCTTCGGCATGACTCGCAGGGGAGGGTCACAGCACTTCTGGGTCCGTCCTGTGGCCCATAATTGCCCGCAAGAAGATTCGATATGAGGGTGGATGAACTGTATCTCTTTCCGTGCTCGGCATTACTATCCTCTAGCGGCGGATCGCAACACGACCCCGGTGCAGGCGCCGACGCGTTATGCACCAGCACTCCGCTCTCGCCCACCCTGTAGCAATGATCCCCCTCCACCTCGATGTTGTAAACCGTCTCTGGCTCTTCCCTCCTGCTTCTGCTCTGCACAACCGTCGTCCCTGTGAGCGTCTTGAGCGTCTCGCCAATCTCAAGGTTGATCGCTGACACCCACGCATTGCGATCCACCGACCAGAACGGATGCGTGGCGGTGACGCCGATGGGTTTGCTCTCGCATGCGAGCTTGAGGTCGTAGACTTCGCCTGACGTGTGGCGGAAGGTGCCGGTGACGAGTCGGCCTTCGCCGTTATGTTGGCTACCGCCCTCGCCCTTCATCCTCCCTGATCGGTCGTCAGGCTCGGTTGCTGGGCAAGGCTCGATAGCGAGGACTTCTGCCAAGCCACAGGCACCCATCTCGGGCATGTCGAGGAAGACGCTGCCGCCAACGTGTGCGCCGTAATCTTCGATCCAGTCGAGGCTGCGGAGCAAGTATTCAGCGCCGCGTCGTACACGCCAAGCCGCACAGACTACATAGTTGCGAGAGATACTTCATCGACGCCATACTGCCTGCCCATAACGCCCTCAAACCTGTTGCTCCCGATCACATCGGCAGATGGCATGGAGCCGCGAATCGGCAAGTCAGGGATTCCTCCCCACTCGCCCCACTTTGACGCTCTCACCGCCCTCAAAGCGCAGCGCATGCGCAGCAAACGCGGTGCGACGCGGTGCGACTCAGTGCGAGAGGATGCGACTGAGTGCACAAGTAGCGGAGGAGGGACTCGAACTGTTGGTCCGTTTCCGGGGGAAAACGTATGTTCTCACAAAAGCTGGGGATCAACTGGGGATAATTTCAGAGAAAGCGCGCTCGTAAACCGAGCCACCTGGACCCGCAGCTGCAGTTGCTCATCGAGCGCTGGCCGACGCTGAGCAAGGCCGTCCAGCAGCAGATCATGCTGCTGGTCGGTTAGCGACTACTCGTCCTCTGGCGGTGTGGGGTCTGGGGTTCGTTGGCTGTAGGCGATGGTCAGCATGGTCACCTTGCTCCTGCCGAGATTCTTATACCATGGCTATTATCGGCCATTGCAGAGGAAGAGGAATCAGCATTCCTGGGGAAATGAGCCCTCGCTTGGGCGCCTGTGCCAAAGCCTATTTCTTATTCCCCTGTTTTCTCGCGAAAGGCCGCATTGCTAATTCGAGAGTAAGGACTGGTGAGTCCCGAATGCTCGCGGGCCCGGATTGCGTAGTAGTACTGGCGACTGGGGTCGGGCAGCTTGTCCTTGAACTGCAAAGCATCCAAGCTCCAGACCCTGGCACCCGTCCAATGTGATGTTGCTGTGGTTTGCTCGGTTCCGCGCTGGCAACCAAGGAAACTGGTTTCTGTCCGGTCCTGGTAGGTCACAATTTCCGGGGCGGCCATCGAGTGGTTGCCTGCGATCAGCAGGGTTCCGGAGCGTGGGAAGCCTGCTGTCGTACGGACGGTTAGCTGGGTTGATGTGGCGTCCAAGTGAGCTCCTTGCAGATAGGTGCTGACGACGGGGACGACGCCGACTTCTTGAAAGCGACCGGTGCGATCAAGTTTTCTGCCTAAGCGATCGGCTCGAGGTGAGGGGATGCTGCGCATTACCACGTACTCTTTCGTCTCGACGTGTCGAAGCGAAGGTCGCCAGGTAACCAATGGGCCTGTCGGTCTGTTGGCGACGTGGACTTGGCTGGGCGCGAGAGGGCCTCGTATTTCTGCTTGGTAGAGATCCCCTTTCTTTTTGTCTTCTGAATCCTTGTCTGACAAGAAGAGCAGTTTGGTGCCGTCCGGGCTCCAGTGAACTGTTGGATGAGTGATATGGCCTGATTCCCAAGAAGCATGGTGGTAGCAAAGGACTCGCAATGGAACAGAGCCGTCGAGGGCAACGATTACGACAGCACCCGGGTAACTGTGGTTGGCATTGTCTGCGGCGACAAAACGACCGTCAGGACTGATCGCAGGATGGCTTCCGAGCCAGACCAGTTCCTTGGTGACATCTCGCCGCAAGCCAGTTGTGATGTTGTAAATTCCTGCGGAACACTGGCCAAGCCATTTTGACGGGTCACCACCTTTTGGGTCGCAGATCAGGATGTGTTGGCCATCGGGGGTAAAGTACTCGTGCCCCCCCTCCCCGATTAGCCTTGCGCCAGAGCCGTCGGGTTGCACCACGTATTGTT
>CAZWOU010000297.1:0-3370 GCA_964635375.1 uncultured Pirellulaceae bacterium
TCAACCAATTTCTTTTGCACAGCGGCAAACTGATAGCAGGCGTGATCGTCAAGGAAACCGACTCCCAATTCCACATCATTCCCAACCTGCTGGCTCCCAAGTCCATTGCCAAAGTGGCCAAACGAGATATCGACGAGAGAATTCCCGCCAAGCTCTCGCCAATGCCGCAGGGATTGCTGGACCAACTAACGAGAGCCGAGATCGCAGACCTCGTCAGTTATCTTGAAGCCGGCGGGTATCAACTTCCCGACCATCTCAAGCACAAACATGATCACTCGCCCAAGCCATAGAACGCAGATGCGGCTGAGTTGTTGGTCCGATCGTCAACTGAGACGATTCGCCCTCGCTGGAGCCGCGATCGCTGGAGCATCGAACGGCGCCAACGCCATGCTGCACACGCAGAAATATGAGAAAGCGACCGCATGGATTCAACGACCATGAATAGTGAGAGTAAATTGGCGGACCACTTCCGCCGAGCGCTCACTATGATGAGCCTGATCTTTGCAGGCGAAGCAGTCTTCCTGCCCGCTTTCCACCTCGGCCGGTATTTTAAAACTCCACTACTCGTAACTTTTGATATCGACATACTCCAACTTGGTCAACTCGGCGCCATCTACGGCATCGCCGCAACGGCCTGCTATTTCCTTGGCGGGCCTCTCGCAGATCGCTGGTCGCCGAAAAAGATGCTGTCCGCTTCGCTGGTGGTCACAGCCCTCGGCAGCCTCTATATGGCGACCGTGCCAAGCTTCATCGGTCTGTGCGCCCTGTTCGGTTTCTGGGGCGTCACAACGATATTTGCCTTCTGGGCGCCATTGATCCGCGCCACTCGCGAATGGGCCAGTGATGATGGGCAGGCCAGTGCGTTCGGGATCCTCGATGGCGGGCGAGGGCTCGCATCAGCCGTCATTGCCCTCATCGCGGCCTATGCATTTGCCGCCATGGTTGGCAACAGCGCCAACGACTTGTCCACCGAGTTCGCAGCGGTGGCCGAAACGGCTAACATTGTGCAGAAGTTGGACTCATCGGCCGAGGCGGACGCAGCAGAGCGAGTTCAAGCAGCAGAGAATCTGGACCAAGCGAAGCAAGAACTAGCTGCAACGGTAAAGAAGATTGCCCCCGAAGTGAAGAAGCTGGTCTATGCCTACGGTGTGATCTGCTTGCTGGCCGCCGCATGCGTCTGGCTCTTCGTACCAGACAATCGGCCGGTCGTCGCTGTCGACGACGGCGCCGCGCCGGAGGAAAAGGAGGGCTCACTTCACCGGCTCCTTCGCGTGCTCATGTCGCCCGCGATCTGGCTACAGGCCGTCGTCATCATCGCGGCCTACAGCGCGTTCAAAATGATCGACAACTATGGCATCTACTCCGAGGACGCCTACGGGCTGACGACAACCCAGTCGGCGAAGTTAATCTCCTATATCAGTTTCATTCGCGTCGGCGCCGCGCTGGGAGCTGGTTGGATAGCTGACCGGTACCTTGGAACTCGCCTCACTATTCAGGTCTGCTTCGCTGTGCTGATCGCTTCCTACTTGACGTTCCTGTTTGTGCCCCCAAGTCCAGCACTCGTCTGGCTCATGGTTGCGAACATGGCCGTGAGTTGCCTTGGATTCTTTGCCTTGCGCGGCATCTACTTCGCCCTGCTGGAGGAATCCGGCACGCCTCGCGAGCTCACTGGCACGGCCGTGGGCGTGATTTCCTTTGTCGGTTTCGCACCTGAGATTTTCATGGGACCTCTCACCGGTTGGCTCATCCGCGATGCGCGCGCCAACGGCGACGTTCTGGCAGGGTACCATCAGATCTTCTGGATCCTGCTCGTGCTTGCCGGGTGCGGCGTCCTCGCCGCGCTGACGCTGCGATTGTTCAGCGCCGGTCGTTCGGAACGAGTTCGACCCCAAGGGGATCAAGGGGATTCTGCGGCCTAGCGCAATAGATGACCATGAACTCGGGATTGGGGAGAGTTGATAGGCTGAGCAAGCGGTTCCGTCCTCAAACGCCTGCCGGGCGAGCGGGCCCCGGTTTGCCAGACTCGCAGAACAGACCGCGTCTTAATCCTGCTTGACACGTCTTAGATTGTCGTCGGCGACGCGGTCGATGAGTAGGGCAAAGGGATCAACGCCGGCTTCGTGGGGCTCCTCTTCAGTGACAAAGGTGTGCGAGTGCTTGCCCGCCTCGATCTGCAGCCGCTTGCGGTAGAGCGTCTTTCCGTACTTGCTTCCCGCTTCAGGCTTGGCGAAGGCGCCGACCTCGACATAATCTAGCATCTCGATTTCAGTCTCCTCGCCTTCGGCATCGGCGACAAGCTTCTTCGTCAGAAACTCGAGCGTCACCTCGAACTTGCCGTTCTCAAGCTTGCGGTAGGTCGCCGCGGTGGCTCGGTTGTCGAATAGCGTGATGCGTTCAAACAAATCGGTCAACAGATAGTGCTTGTCGACCGGCGTGTGGTCCCGGAGCGCGGCGATGAGGTTCAACGAAGTAGGGTACGGCGGCTCGCGGTAAGCGAATTCCTTGATCAACTGGCGAAGCGCCGCATTGACGCTCTCTTCGCCAATCAGTTCCTTTAGGTAGTACAGAACAACGCTGCCTTTGCGATAGTGGACATACCCTTGCGAGGGATCGACGGTGCTGAGTGGTTCTTCCTTAAGTGAATCGCTGCCGCGCGAGCTCAAGTAGCTATCCATTTCGTACTTGAGAAACTTCCTCATCATGTCGCGCCCATACTCGTGTTCCATCACCATCAGGGCCGAATATTGGGCCAAGGTCTCCGATAACAGAGTCGCGCCTTCGACTCTTGCCCCAATGACTTGATGAGCCCACCATTGATGAGCCATTTCATGGGCGACGACGTAGTACACCATGTCGATCGCATCTTCGTCCTCAAGATCGGCGATGAATCCAATCCCCTCGGAATAAGGCATCGTTCCTGGGAAGGCTTGGGCGAAGATTGCATACCGCGGAAACTCAATAATGCGAGCTTGCTTGTGGTGGTACGGTCCAAAGTTCTTCGTGTAATATTCGAGCGACTTGCGGACTGCATTGACCATCTTGGGCACGTTCCATTTGTGCTCGGGATGAAAATAGACTTCTATATCGATATCGCCAGCCTTCTCCCTGACCACCTCATATCGAGCCGACATGAACGAGTAGAAATTCATCGACGGCTGATCCAGCTTGTAGTGAAAATACCGTCTTCCGTCACTCTCCCATTCCCGCACTAGTGAACCGGGGGCGATAGCGATTTGATCGGAGGAGGTGCTCATGATCGTCTCAACATCGACCCAATCGGAGTTGTTGCTGAGGTAGGTGTTTCTGCACTGGGCGGAACAGTCGTCTACCAGTTTCGCCATCCGATTCGGCTCGCCAAGTTCGCGTTTGC
>CAZWOU010000297.1:3380-5689 GCA_964635375.1 uncultured Pirellulaceae bacterium
TCGATCCGTCCGCACGGACAACTCGCCACTAGGTTGGTAGCCAATTTGAGGAGCGATCATGTTGTTAAAGAACGTCCCGTTCGGCATGATCTGCATTACGCTGGTGGTCTGTTCGAACCCTTTGGCCTCATAGCGAACCGTGAACTCCATCTCGCGTTGCTCGCCAGGTTGCATCGGTGGGGCAAGATCATAAATGCGGTAGTTCAATCGTTCGTCATTCTTCACCAATTTCGAACTCGGAAGATCGATCGTCGTATCAAAGTTCTGCGCCACGACAAAGTGGATCTGATCAATCGACGCCTGCGTCTTGTTCTCAATAGTTTGCTTCCCGTGGAAGATCATCGAGCGGCTGCTTGGGTAGAGATCGATGTCGTAGGCGATTTTCGTGATTCGAGGTTGTGGAACACCGAGGTATTTCCGGTACTGCTTCTCGTAATCGGCGAGCAGGTCTTTGCCGCCTTCACTTGACCGCAATGTGTTAAGAACTTGCGTGTTGTAGTAGATCCATCCGCCCGCTCCAGCCATGACCGAAGCGACCAAAATAGAGCCGGAGGCGAGTCGCGGCGTCCAGCGTTGCCTGGCCGAGACACAGCGCTGCCGAAAACGCGTCTCCTTGCCTCTCTGCCAGAACAGAACAGATCCGACGCCAAGTAGGATCGCTCCCGCCAACCAATAGACGCCAAACCACGCCGTCGTGCTAACGAACGGCTGAAACCCGTAGAAGTCCGAGTAGGCGAAAGTCGGCAAAGACCCGTAGCGAACCAACTGAGTCGACCAGTCGAGCACGAACCAGACAAACGCATTCACAATCAGGAACACGATGAAAGAGAAATAGCCGATGTATTTATTGGGCGAAAGTATGTGGCAGAGGATGGCCAAGACTGCGAGAAACGCAAATTGCACGGCGTCAAGAACAAGCAACTCGGTGATGTAAACGCCGGGCTGGAATCGCGTGTAGCCGCGCGTCGTTTGGTACGCGATTCCCACGCAGATCGAAAGCAGCAGGAACGCCACAATGACAGTTAACATCGTCATCAACTTGGCAACATATGTGGTCCATGTCGCATAGGGCAATGCATCATAGACCTCATCCAGCTTCGACTCGCGTTCCTTCCACACGAGGACGCCAGTGTAGAACGTGATGATTGAGACGAGGAACAGATACGTTCCGCCGCGAATCGCTTGGATGACTGAGTAGGTTACCGGCAGCGAGTGATTGCCATACCCCTCCGTCGCACCGGTGAACAGCAACGCGGTCAAGTTGATGACGGACACCGTCAACAGAATCAGAAAAACGCGACTGCGAACAGTCTCCTTGGTGTCAATCCAAAACTGTGCGCTAATCAGGGAAAACGACTGGGCGCCCGCCTCCGACACTTGCACCGAGGGGAGCGCAGTCCGCGTCGAGCTGACCTCATTTTCGACGCTGTTCTCACCTCGTGCCGCTGTCGCATTTCGACGCCAGCTCTTCTTCTCGCCGAAGCTATAGAGCCAACCTCCCACACCAAAGATACAACCCGCGACCGACAGCCAAATCATGCGATTGACCAGCAGCATACCGCTGAGTCCCATCGTCATCGTGTTCCGCTCGCTGATCGTCCAGTAGCGAGTTAGTCGCTGGAACGGGCGCACGCCCATCGGGTCCAGTAGCATGGCAAGCTGTTCGTTATCCAGGTTGGCAATCAAGTTCTCGGCAAAGCCGTAACCAACGAGCAGACCGATGGCCCCAATGAACGCAAAGGTGGCGCTGCGCGTGTAGGCTGCAATCGAGAAGACAATCGCGGCCGCAAGCAAGGTGTTTGGTATGGCAAAAATGACGAACCCCATTACGTGGGGCATCAGCATGGTCGGTCCCCACCGCTCCACGTCGTTCCAGGGCATGAGAGCCGCCACGGATAATCCGATCGAGATGCCTAACATGGGAGTCATCGCGGCCAACGAGGAGCCAAGAAACCGTGCGAAGAGAAAAGGCCATTTTCTCAAAGGCGTGGAAAAGACGATCTGATCCGTGCCGCAGGCAAAATCTCGAGTTGCCGCCGCGCTGGCAAAGGCAGTTGTCATCAGCAGCGTCAATACCGACGCAATCGCATAATAGGTCTGGATTACGTAGGGAGCGTTTCGGTTCGTGTTCTCAACGGCGCCCCCAATTTGAACGTTGTCGCTGCTTGCCGCGCCCCAAAAAAGCGCAGCAAGCATCAGCGTAAATATGAACACCATCCAACCTCGGAACCAAATTCCGAGTTCAAACCTAAAGATGGAACTAAACATTTTCAGCATTAACCAACAGCATGAATTTTCGAAAAGAACAC
>CAZWOU010000298.1:0-5688 GCA_964635375.1 uncultured Pirellulaceae bacterium
AGATCGCTTCCATCGGCGAAGCCGGGGCAACTCCGGTGTCGCAAGAGCCTGTGTCACAAGAGTCTGTGTCACAAGAGCCAGAGGGCCAGCCGCCGTTGTCGGTTCGCGTCGTCGAACTCAGCGGACGCGACAAAGCTGGCACGCTGTTGGCGTTCGCCGACAGCTGGAAGATCTCTTTGCTAATCTTGCCTCGACACGCAACCGAACGGGGACTCGATAACGAGTTGCCCTGGGAGCATTTCGTGTACCGCCGGGCCTCGTGCGCCACGCTGTTGCTTCGGCCAACGGAGCAAGGGCAGGGCGGAGATGCGGTGGATCCATCATCGACGGATGAACTCGGAGCTGTTTTGGCGGCTGTAGAGGAAAGCGGACCTTCACTCACCGCGCTCCGTTTGACCCACGAAATGTGCGAGCGATTGTCGGCGCCATTGACGGCGCTCTACGTCGAGCCCGACGTCGGTGCTCTCGCCAGGTCGGTCGGTAAGCGGATCGCAAGCAACATCGTGCGGCGAGCGTTGGGCGCCGAGCACAACGTGAAATCCGAAGTTGCGGTCGGCGCGACAGCGCGAACGGCGATCCGCGATTATGCGAAAGAGCGAGAGTTTGGGCTTGTGGTCTTGGGCGCCAATCGCAACGGCATTGGCCGGCGTTGGCTGCGTTCGTCTGTGAGCGAATGGCTGATGGGGCAGCAGTTTGGGTCGACGGTGGCGATCGTCCGCCCGCCGATCCCTTTTGCCCATCGCTTGACGACCCGATGCGCCGATTGGCTGGCTCGGCAGATTCCGCAGCTAGATCGCGAAGCTCGCGTGTCGCTGTTCGAGCGCGTGCAGCAGAGTTCCCGCTGGGACTTCGATTTCATCGCCCTGATTTGCTTGTCGACAATCATTGCCACGTTGGGCTTGATTCAAGATTCGGGCGCCGTCGTGATTGGCGCCATGTTGGTGGCGCCGTTGATGACGCCGATTGTCGGGGCGGGGCTCGCCTTGGTGCAGGGAAATCGAGTTCTGATCACCAGAGCTTGGGGCACGGTTTTGCGGGGCTTCTTGCTAGCCTTCATTATCGGCTTTGGGATTGGCTGGTGTGTGCCGGGTCTGACCGAGACGCAGCAAATGTTGGCTCGCGGTTCGCCGAATTTCTTGGACTTGATTGTGGCCCTGATCGGCGGAGTCGCCGCGAGTTATGCACTAGGTCGGCCGAACTTGTTTTCGGCTCTACCCGGCGTGGCCATTGCGGCTGCCTTAGTTCCGCCTGTCTCGACAGCTGGCCTGGCGCTTTCCCTGGGGAACATGCCGCTGGCGTTTGGCTCCCTCTTGCTGTTCATGACGAACATCGTCGCGATTGTTATCGGGACGGCGATTGCGTTGTTGGCCGTAGGCATTCGGCCGACCCATGAGCACGGAGTGGTTGAGTCTTGGGTCTATCGCATCGCCGCTGCTCTGCTTGTGACTGCTTCGTTGATTGCCGCCTTCGGTTTCTCTCAGCCCCCGAGTCTCCCCGCGCGCGTTGAGCAGGAAATCCGCGCGGTCTTGGCCGCGGAAGCCGATGCCCAACTTCACGAGGCCAAGCTGGCGCCGAACGGTCGCGTGTTGCTGACGGTCCACAGCTCCCAATCGCTGGCGCCTGACCTGCGAGCCAAGCTGGCGTTCGCCATTCGCGAGCAGTTGGGCGAGCAAACCGTTGTTCAAATCGAGACCCGTTTGCTCACCATCGACTCCCGCTAACCAGTCGGTCACCGACACCGATCCATTCCGCGCAGGCTCCTCAAGCCCAAGGATCAAAACTGGGGAAACACTGAAAACCTGATAGGCCGTTGCCGGAAATCAGGACTTGAGGTGGAAGTAGCAGTGAATGTGCGGTTGGCCTCGGTAGTACCAGACCATCTCCGGCCCTTCGATTTGCCACGTGTCCCAGTACTTGTCGGAGCCAACATCGAACTTGCCGCCGTAGTAGCTCACATGGAGTTTGTCGATCTTCTTCTTCGCGATCGTGTCCAACGTAGCGGCTACGTCGCCGCTGCGGAACATGGCGAGCATTCTCTTCATGCTCTTGAGCAACAGCGCTTGCTGGTCGTCGCTCAGCTCGGCGCAACTTAGTCCAACCCGATTCGTCTTATGCATCGCAATGATCGAGTCGGGTTTCTCGGCGCGAGGCTTGCCTGGGGCTAGGGCCTTCTCTTGCTGCTTGCCATCGAGAGCCTGGACGAACTTATTGAAAATCTTGGCTTGATACCAGTAGGCATTTCCGGGGTGGTCTTTCTTTTCCGTGAAGTCTTTCGGGTAGTGGCCGTAGAAGATAGGCGCCCCGCCGAAGCCCTGTCCTTTGGCGCTGTGCGGGTTGCACCGTCGGGTCACATGATGGCCGGTGTAAATGAACTCAAAGTTCTTGTCCGCGGGCGACCCGAAGAATCCTATGGAGGGTGCATTCTTTGCGGCGCCATACTGGTCGACCTTCACTTGATCGTTGATGGCCGCCTGATATTCAGGGTTATGCAGCGAGTCGAATGTCGCTTGAATCAACTCCTGTTGATCCTTATTGAACGTGGTCGGGATGCGGTGTTCCTGGTGAATGTACCACCAGTTCTTGATGTACTGTCGTTGCTTGTGATCGACGGGCAAGCAGATCTTTTGCCGTTGCTCGTCACTCAAGCTCTTGTACAGCTGCATAGCCGGCGTATCACTTTTCGCGTCATCCGCGTGAACCACGCTTGAGGCTTTGTCCATACTCGCCATCGCCATCATCGCGGTCGTCGCTCCAGCGGTCTTGATGAGATCGCGCCGACTAATATTCTTCACGGTTCACTCCTCAGTTGATTGCGTGAGTGTTGGATCAGTTCTGTGCACACGAGCAGCATAGCAAATGCCTCGGCATTGATGTAGCAAATGCAGGGGAACCAGTGGTCAACGACATAGAAATCCGGCGGCTAGCGGTCAAGACGGTGCGTTGCGGCGAGTATATTATGAGATAATGACAGCTCCGACAGCGATTGCATTTCGCTCGCGATTCGCCTTCGTAGAAGTCTGACAACGCCGTTTCCTAAGGAGATAACGAATGATTCGAGAACGCTGGCTGCTGAGCGTCTTGGTGGTTGCCGCTGTTGCCGCGATCGAGACGCCCGTCGAAGGGAAGGTGGTTGGGGCTGGGGCGCACGGTTTTCAGATTGAGATCAAGAGCGAGGTCGAAGGATCTCCGCAACGAGTCTATGACGCGATTGTCAAAGGTGTCGGTCGCTGGTGGGAGTCGAGCCATACCTATTCTGGCGATTCGAAGAATCTCTACATCGAGGCAAAGGAGAAAGGCTGGTTTGGAGAGAGACTGCCTGACGGCGGATTCGTGCGTCACTTGCAAGTCGCTTTCGTTCAACCTGGCGTTGCCCTTCGCTTGCTTGGCGGTCTCGGGCCTCTACAGCAGATGGGCGTCGATGGCGCCTTGACGATTAAGCTGAAACAATCGGCCGAGGGCCGAACCGAGCTTACGCTGCTGTACAACGTCAGCGGCTTTGACCCCAACGGACTGGACAAGATCGCGGGCCCTGTTGACCGAGTGTTGTCGGAGCAAGTCCGTCGGTTGAAGAAGTACGTCGAGAATCCGACGAAAGCAGGCACGACAAAAGCAGGGACAGACAAAGCAGGCACGACAAAAGCAGGGACAGGCAAAGCAGGGACAGGCAAAGCAGGGACAGGCACGCCCGAGGATAGCGGCCAAGACGGTTGAGCCGGCGGATGCTCCGCGCTGCGAATCGTTGCGTCAAGCCAACCGATGACCTTAGCGAAAGAGACACAGATGAAGCCCTCGATCTTCGAGCGACGTTGGACATTAAACTGTTTCGCCGTTTCTTTATCTCTGGTCATGGTCCAGTCTCGATGTCTGATGGCCGAGCGACCGAATATTATTTTGTGCATGGGGGATGATCACGGCTGGGAGGAAACTGGCTACAACGGGCACCCTCACCTGAAGACGCCTGTGCTAGATGAAATGGCGGCGGCGGGGTTGCGGTTGGATCACTTCTATGCGGCCCACCCCTCCTGTTCACCGACTCGCGGCAGTGTGTTAACCGGCCGGCATCCCAACCGTTACGGAACATTCGTACCCAACCGATCTATTCGGCCGCAGGAGATCACCATTGCACACGTTCTCAGCAAGGCTGGCTACGCCTGTGGGCACTTCGGCAAATGGCACTTGGGCCCGGTCAAGACCGGCTCACCCACAAATCCAGGGGCAATGGGATTCGATGAGTGGCTGTCACACGACAACTTCTTTGAATTGAACCCGCAACTGTCACTAAACGGCGCACGTCCCCAACGCTTCGAAGGGGAGAGCTCAGAAGTCATCGTCGACGCGACGCTACGCTTCATCGACAAGACACAGCAAGGCGGAAAGCCGTTTTTTGCGGTCGTTTGGTTCGGCTCGCCGCATGAACCTTACAGCGGACTGAAGAAGGATCTCGCACTGTACGACAACTTGCCAGAGGCGTATGGGGAGCGAGTCGTCAAACTGACCTCGAACAAGACGGGCCGTCCTGTTCGCCGGCCGCTGCGCGATGTGTTGCGCGAGCGATTTGCGGAGATCACGGCCATGGACCGCTCCATCGGAAAGTTGCGCGACGGCCTCGAGCAGAAGGGGCTGCGAGGTAACACGCTGCTTTGGTACTGCGGAGATAATGGAACCCCACCCAGCGGCTTGGTGGCGTCGCCGTTTCGCGGCCAGAAAGGGCAGATGTATGAAGGCGGCATCCGGGTTCCGGGCATCATCGAATGGCCCGCGCGAATTGCCAAACCGCGTGTGAGCTCAGTCAACGTCGTTACCAGCGACATGTTACCGACGCTCTGCGCGCTGGCGGGGCGACCACTTCCGGATCGCCCACTGGATGGGATCAACTTGGAACCTTTGATTGACGGAAAGATGACGCGACGCCCCTCGCCGATCTCGTTCTGGAGTTTCAACATGAAGAACGATTCGTCCGGCGAACCGAGGCCTTACATCGCCGCCGAACTTCAAGAGGGGACGACCCCGCTGGTCAAGATGATGGACGGACGATTCACTCGCAATTTCCGCAACTTCCACCACTCCAAGATCACAGACCAGGACTATACCGGCCCTCGCGCCATGCTCGATGGCAACTACAAACTCGTTATCAACGGTCAGCGGAAAGGTGAAACCGTCAAGGAACTGTTTGATCTTCGCAGCGACCCGAGTGAAAAGAAGAACTTGGTGGAAACCCACCCCAAGATTGCGTCGAGGATTGAGCGACAGCTTCGCGATTGGCAGAAATCGGTGCTGAACAGTTTAACCGGCGTCGATTATCAGTAAGCACGAGCGGATCGACGATCGCAGTCGCTCGTTTCATCACAACGGGCGCCATTTCACGACGGCCAACGCCCGCACTCGTTACTCGAACCTCAACGAGTGATTAATGAGTGATTCGACACACCTCGTTTTCAGCGACTCGGCGCCACATTACCATGGCGGTTGAATCGAAAGGCGTAGCAGAACGCATCGTGGTGCCTGAAGTGCTGAAACAGCAAGGGTGAGGTGGCATAGAGGTGTCACCGGCACCTTGCGAGCGAGTGACGAAAACGCGTAAGCTGTTACATTAACCATACTTGGCCGAGTGGTGGAATTGGCAGACACACAGGACTTAAAATCCTGTGCTCCGCAAGGAGCGTGCGGGTTCGACCCCCGCCTCGGCTA
>CAZWOU010000299.1:0-5034 GCA_964635375.1 uncultured Pirellulaceae bacterium
GCTGGGTCTCCGGCTCGGGGGGAAACTATCTCCCGTTAGCGGCCGACATTTCGGTGGCGGCCAAGTGTGCCGTGCTCCTCCCCGACTATCGCCTGGCGCCGGAGCATCGCTTTCCCGCCGGGCTCGAGGATTGTATCGGAGCTCACGACTGGCTGATCGCGAACGGTCCATCCGGCCCGGGCCCTGCCAAGGCTACATTCATCGCCGGGGATTCGGCGGGCGGCAACCTGACTTTGGCAACACTGCTGGCGCTGCGAGACCGCAAGCGACCGCTCCCGGCGGGGGGGATTGCCCTTTCCGCGGCCACGGATTTCACACTGGCGAGCGAGTCCCTAAAGACCGTCGACGATCCCATCATTAGTGCGCGAACCATGCCCGAGTTTCGGGAACGCTATCTGGAGGAGACGGATCCCCGCAACCCGCTGGCTTCACCCGTTTTCGGCGACTATCGCGGCATTCCACCGTTGTTGATTCAGGTAGGCGAGCACGAAATGCTCCGCGACGACAGCGTCCGGGTGACGAAGAAGGCTCGTTCAGACGGGATCCCCGTGAAGCTCGAAGTCTGGCCAGGTATGGTGCATGTGTTCCAGATCAGGGGCCTTCCGGAGTCTCGCGAGGCCATCAAGCACATCGCGGACTTCATCCGCTCGTGCCGGATGCGATAGAGTTGGATTGAACCGAATGTCGATAGTTGCCAGAAGTCTGCGTCCAGCATCGCAGGGTTACGGACGACTTCGATTGGAACACGCCATTACCCAATGAGGCGCTTCTCATGACCGCCAACATGAATAGAACGCTGCTGTTGATCTTCGTGGTTCTTTCGCCTGCTATCGCGCTGGCTCGCCAGCCAGAACAGGCTCGCCAGCCCAACATCGTCTTCCTGTTTGCTGACGATCAGCGGGCCGACACGATTGGTGCGCACGGCAATCCGCATATTCAGACCCCCAATCTCGATCAGCTTGCAGCAGAGGGTTTCAGCTTTCGTCGCAATTACTGTGCGGGCTCATTCAGCGGTGCGGTTTGTGTCGCCAGCCGTGCAATGTTGATGACTGGGCGGCACTGGATGAATCTTCCGAGAAGTAGACCGGCTTCGAATTGGGGCGACTCAACCGTGCTGCCCGCACTGCTGACTTCCAGTGCCGAGTACAACGCGTTCATCGTGGGCAAGTGGCACAATGGCAAAGGGACTCTCGACAAGTCATTCGCGAATGGCCGGTCGATCTACATGGGGGGCATGGCTAATCACGCCGACTTTCAGGTGCAGGATCTGACGGACGGCAAGCTGAGTCCGAAACGGGATTCCGGTGGATTCTCCAGCACGGTGTTTGCCGACGAAGCGGTGAAGTTCATCCGCTCAGCTGGAAGCGACCAGCCGTTTTTTCTCTACGTGGCTTTCATGGCGCCGCATGATCCGCGAAATCCACCAGAGAAGTACCGGGAGATGTACTACAAGGATCGTCCACCACTTCCCGTGAACTTCCTGCCGCAGCACCCTTTCCAAAACGCGCCGCAGGCCACATCCGGACGGGATGAAAGTCTGGCTCCCTGGCCGCGAGCGAGAGAAGTCGTCAGCGATCAACTTTGTGAGTACTACGGCCTGGTCACGCATCTGGACGAGCAGGTTGGTCGCGTCATGCAGGCTCTGAAGAGCAGTCCACACGCTGATAACACCATCGTGATTTACACCGCGGATCACGGCCTGGCGATGGGCAGCCATGGATTGCTTGGCAAACAAAACATCTACGAACAAAGCATGCGCTGCCCGCTGATTCTGAAGGGGCCCGGTGTTCCGCAGGGCGGATCAAGCGACACGCTGACCTACGTCCATGACCTCTATGCGACGATCTGTGACTTTGCCGGCGTCAATACCCCGGGCAGCGTCGACTCGCAGAGTCTCTCAGCGGTCATCAATGGCGAAGCCGACCACGTCCGTGACTCGCTTTTCCTACCGTTTCAGAACAATCAACGAGCCGTACGCGATGGCAAATGGAAACTGCACGTCTACCCCAAGATCAACCACCACCTACTGTTTGACCTATCGACCGATCCGCACGAAATGAACAACTTGGCCGCCGATCCGGCACACAAGGCAGATGTCGATAAAATGCGATCACTGATGCAAGTGTGGCGGAAAGCGTTGAACGACCCGTATCCACTCAGCGTCGAGAACCCGGAACCGAAGCTTCCCAATTACGACAACAGCAAACGCGTTCTCGACGTTTGGCAGCCGAAGTGGATTCGCGACAAGTACTTTGATGGTCGGGACCCCCCAAACCGCGGCAAGCGTCCATCGCGAAAACGAGACAAGGCGAGAGGTTAACGAAGACGACTCCACAGCAAGTCCAAGTCCGACAGACGGGTGCTTCTTCATCTCGATTTCGGACGAGCGTTGAATCGACCAACAGGAGGCGATCTCCGGCGGAGAACATCCATCACGGCTTGATAGATATAGGGGTCGTTTTTTGCTGATTTCTGATTTTCCTCGGACCACTCCGTGTACTTCAGATCCTTAAATGCGATGTCATCGAACTTTCCCAGTTCGAGCAACACGTCACGCATCAACGAGGCGCCATTGAGTAAGTGGTCGCGCAACACGGGTGTGCCGTCCGAATAGCGAAGGCTTCGGAGTTCTATCGTCAGCCGGCTTCTGGGCAGCTCTCCCTTGCGATCGAAACGACTGGCGATGGGATTCCACAACACAAACTCTGCGTCATAGGTCATGTTGGCGAGCAATCGCAACTGTTGCGGCGATTGTGGCCAGCGTCCATTCGGAGGATACTTGGTTTGACCAAGGCCGTCCCGCCCCAGTCCATGCTCGGACCAGCGAGCCATCCCCTCAAGGTACCAACGATTCTTGAAATACGTCGTGCCGTACTGGATCATATGAAAGAACTCGTGGGCCGGCGTAACGTTCTTTCGCGCGTCAACATGTTTCCCGACTGACATCACGATGGCGCGATCTTTAGGTTTTCCTTCCGGTATTGTTCTTGCCCGCTGCGAACCCTCAAAAGCGACTCCATTTCCTCCGCCGATTTCATTTCGATCCCAAATGCGAACTTCGATGCACGTCAGTCCCGGATAGCGTTCGCTTTGGAACGGATCAGGAAACTCAAGCGCGCCACAGAATAGCTGGTGTGCCGCCCAGACTTGCTTCGCGACATCTTCCACATGATCAGAAATCGAATTGCGATTCGTATCCGCTCGTGGTACAGCCGAGGATCCCTCCACTGTGTAGAAGACTCGAACCGGGCCAAGCACCATGTGCTTAGGCAGCGGCGGTTTGGCGTGTGCACTTGCCGAAAGCGAAAGAGCAAACGAAACGCTGGCCAGCACTATTGTGATACTTCGCACGGGGTCTTGCTCAATCTTCGAAACCGAGAGTTTTTTCACGCCACTACTGCAGTTCGTGCAGGGGGAGTCCATGCGAACGCATCGACCAACGAACGCCAAAACACCAGCACCCAACACGCTCGCGCAGCGTAGCAGATCATCTATCACGCATCAAATCGCTTGGCGACAGGATGGCCAACGCGTGGCGACCGGGCACGCAAATTCCTCAGATTCTTCAAAAAAGTTGGCCGCCGGGAAGTCGAAATGGCAATCACCACGAAGAGACTAGACTTGGCACGCCATGTCTCATAGCCGCCTAACGCGTGCTGCTCGGGTGTCGGCAGGTAGCCGTTGTAGCCGTTGGCCAACTCGGTTGCGAACTTCGGACTGGACTGCGGCCCACCGCCAATCCAAGTCCCAACGGTCAAAGTCCGGGTAGCGGTCCGGATGAGTACGGCCAACTCCAACGTCAGTCTCGTTGTATTCGGCTTCCCCAAGGAGAGAAATCGGATGACGGATGATCCAAGCCGCGGTTTCTGGCGCGATGTCTATCAGTTTACGCTTTGGTGGTTGGCATTGAGCGCTTTTGGTGTCTTCATGCTCTACCTCGGTCTCACACAAGCGCTGTTCTTAGCACGACAAAGAGACTGGCCGACGGTCAGCGGTACTGTTCTCGCAGCTGAGTTTCTAGAAGACTCGGACCCCAATGGGCTGGCAACACCCGAGCTGAAGGTGGTCTGTGAATATCTGGTTGCCGGAAAGACCTTTAGTTCGAGTCTATATACGGAGCGAGTGAGAGATTTCGAAGTGATCCCAGCGCGTTTCCGCAGGGGTGCTCGCGTCATCATCTATTACGATCCGGCAGATCCCAGGATCGCCGTCCTCGAGCCATCGAGTTTATGGGGCGCACTCGCTTGGGCGGCCATGGGCTCGATCCTCCTCGTCGTTGGCGCGTCTGCCGTTGTCAGCGACATTCGCCAGTTTTTTGATCTGCGGATGCGAGCTGCCGCGCTACGTGAAACCGAACACGCCCTCATAGAAATGGAGGAGGCGTTGGAGGAAATGCGAGAAATCCGCCGCACAACGCCAAGCCAGCGATCGGATGACGAGGATGGAGGAACAGACCGCGCTCCATAAGAGGAGCCTAAGCGCAACTGTAAGAACCCCGCGTTCGCGGCGATGCTAGCCTGTAGTTTGAAAGCAGATGTAGTCGCAATCGAATCTGTCTTACTCGAGAGTCGGTCGGGCGATTTCACCTCGCAGTTGGGCCTGGCCGGCCTCGCGTTCGTAGACGCCATAGAACATCGAAGAACAGTCCAGCCAAAGTGTGATGCGGTGCATCTCCTCCTTGGAAAGTTTCACATCGTAATGACCTTCCTTGAGGATCTTGTACAACTTCGAGGCCTTTGCGCCGAAGCGACCGGGCGTGGTCCGCAGACCATTGCCATAGTTGTAGAATCCGTAGTCCTTGACCAAGTTGTTGTACGAAGTGAACCAGTGATTGACGATCGGCTTAGCGGCCAAACTCATCGGCTTCTTCTCGTGGGTCGCGTGGCACTTGACACAATGCTGGTCCAACACCGGTTGAACCAGGCGCGGGTAACTGAAAGGTTTTGAGCCGTCGACATCCGGTTTGAGCCGTGATGGCGGCCGCTGCAGAGCTAGAGACGTGATCGACCGCGACGGTTGGCTTGCTCGGTGCTT
>CAZWOU010000299.1:5044-5562 GCA_964635375.1 uncultured Pirellulaceae bacterium
CAGCCGGCGCAGACGAGCCGTTCACCCTCGCGCACATGGGTAGCCGAACGCATCGATTGCACAGCCAGGCCCTCTTCGTCGAGCGCCTGGAAGAACAGCTCCCGATTGGCCGGCACAACAAAATGCGTGCTGCCGTCCGCCTCGACGGGCGCCGTGCCCAACACCCAGCGGACTGGCACCACCGAGTCGCCAGCCGACGCCACGCGAAGACCCGTTTCGTGAGGCCGCAGTCCGCCTGACGGTACGCTCATCGGCAACACCTGAAAGACACGAATCGCCTTGATTTCTGTTTCTTCGGGCCAGGGTAAGAGACTCTCGTAGACGTTGACTACCGCCACGGTCCCTTCACGAGGTTTCTCGTCTGGCGGCAACGAAGCGCGTGCGGCGGGGTCCGTCTCCGGACCGCCACGCGCGATGTTCGGCGCCGCCGGAGGCCGCGTGCGGGGCTTGAGCGGGATTGGGCTCAGGCAGGCAATCTCCGGGTCGCGATAGATCAGCTCCTTGTTGCCGAACGCGTC
>CAZWOU010000300.1:0-5455 GCA_964635375.1 uncultured Pirellulaceae bacterium
GCTGCGAGCTTCCCAGGTGACGCCCAACGAGAGTGCTATCGACGTGCTTCAGGTGTTGAGCAATCAGGGGTTTCGTGCGATCGAAGGGATTGGCGGCCACGTGCGATTGGCCACGGGAAAGCATGAGCTTCTCCACCAGACCATGATCTACGCGCCCGGCAAGCAAGAGGGCAGTCGGTTTGAGTCGGCCGCGCGAATGCTCTCCTTTCCCAACTCAACGGACATGACGCCGCTGGCCTGGATTCCATCGAACATAACGACCCACATCACCATGAGGTGGGACGTCCGCAAGGCGTTTGAGTTCTCCAAATCGTTGGTAAACGAAGTCGCGGGCGAGCAGGTGTTTGATGAAATTCTCGAAAACATCAAGACGGACATCAACGGTCCGCAAATTGATATTCGGCGCGACTTGATCGCACACTTCTCCGATCGGATCACGATTGTTGCGGACCACTCCAAGCCGATTGACGCGGACAGCGAACGCGTGGCGGTCGCGATTGAGCTGACTAATGAACAGCTTGTTCGAGAGGCGATTGATCGAGCGATGGGCAATGACCCGAAAGCCCAAGCTTACGCGGTGGGCAATTTTCGCATCTGGGAGATGGGACAAGAGGAAGAGGAAGAGGAAGACATTGTTGTCACGATCGACGATCCCTTCGCGGGAAACCCCTTCGGGCCCAGTCCGGATGCAGTTGTTGACGAGGAGTGTGAGCCGGAGGACGGGGCGAGTGACGACCTGCTGTCCAACGTCTGTTTTGCCGTAGCCCATGGCCAGCTGTTTGTATCCAAGAAGTTGGAATTGTTGAAGAGAATTCTCCAGCAGGATGCGAGCCTCACAGAGTTGAACCAGACCAGGGACTTCGCGGCAGTAGGTAAGGCCTTGCAGCAGCTTGGTTCGCATCAAGACAGTCTGCGATTGTTCGTCCGCACCGCCGCCGCTTACGAGCCCGCCTACGAGCTGCTTCGCACGGGTCAAATGGCCGAATCCAACTCGCTGTTTGGACAGTTCCTGAATCGGTTTGCTCAACCTTCCGACCCAGATCGTCCACGCATCCAGAAGATTGACGGCGCCACGATGCCGCCATTCGACGCGATTCGCCACTATCTCGGACCCGCAGGCTTGTTCATGGTCAGCACAGATGAGGGGTGGGTCATCACGGGGTGTCTGCTGCAGAGCATGCCTGGCGCCTAGAACTCGCCCGCAAACGCTCGCCAGCCCGGCCGTTGTTTCTTGACACATGCCGCTCTAAACAACTCCAATAGGCGTGTGCCGCTGGCCGGCCAGTGCTGCGTATCATTCGAAGAATAGCCCTTGCCGCTCCGCGAGAATTGCGATGTTTTCGCAATGCGGGCAGCAACACACGTTGTTCGAATGGTCCAGAAGGCGATTTTCGCCGCGCGAGACGACCTTGATTGGGCGTTCGATGACTGAAGTTCCCCGACGCATGTTTAAGCGAACCCCGCGCGCCTCACAGACGCGTTGGATCGTTGGGTGCTTGGTTTGCCTGTTCTGGATGAGTGTGGGCCAGGTTAGGGGGCAAGAGCCGAACGGGGTTGGTTGGCCGATGGAGTCGTTGATTCTGAACGACTCCACCCTGCTTCACGGCGTCGTCTTGGGGACGAACAAGAAGGGGGTTGAGTTCGCCGAGGTCGTCCGACCTCCGGGGAAGCCCATGTTCGTCGTGATCCGGCAGGTCTTGGCAGCCGATATTAAGCAGCGTAGGGAACTGCCGTCCGCGGAGCGAGCTAAGTCGCTTGAGCAGTTGGCCAAGTTCCGCCATCGCGTTCGCATCGAACAGGGCAACATGGAGAGCGTTCATCTCGCGCCGGCCGATTTCGAGGGGTTTTCCTGTCGCAGGTTCGAGAATGCCTGGTTCACTCTCTGGAGCGCGGCGGATGACGAAACGACGAGACGTTGCGTTGTCCGAGTCGACCAGGTGTTTCGCGCGTACCGGCAGTTGTTTTCAGCTCGTGAAGACAAACGCCCTTTGCGGATACTGCTGCTCGGTTCGCTGGAACAGTATGGCGACTACCTCCGACGGCACGGGCTTAACGTCCAAAACCCGGCGTTCTATTCCCAGCGCCAAAACCTGATCGTGGCGGCTAGCGAAGTTGGCGATTTCGGCATGAGGCTCGCTGAACTCCGCAAACGCCATGACCGCCGCATCGCCAAACTCGAGCAAATGGATAAGGACTTTCTTGAGCAGTTCAATCAACTTCGGTTTCAATTGAAGTCGGCCGGCTACTCGGCAGCCGAGATTACTCGCGAGAAGAATGCTCGCCTTCGCAGTTGGAAGGACGAGCGCGAACGGACACTCAAGCAGATCAACGCGGCTAACCGACGCAACGACGCGAAGTTCCAACAACTGACTCACCGGATGTTCAAACGCCTGTACCACGAAGCATTCCACGCCTACTTGGAGAACCACGTCTATCCTGAACGTCAGTACGCCTTGCCTCGCTGGTTCAACGAGGGTCTCGCCCAGGTCTTCGAGAGCGGGCGACTGGAGGCCGGTCTGCTGCGAATCGACGCTCCGGATTCGACGTTGCTGAGGCGCCTCAAGCAGGACCTTCAGCATCGGCCGAAGTTATCCGTCGAGGATCTCGTTGCGACAGGACCCGGCGACTTTGTCGATGGGCACGAGAACCCTCAATCCGATCGCTACTATCTGCACGCGTGGGCCGTCGCTTACTATTTGACTTTCCTCTCCCCCAAGACCGCGGACCAAATGGACGCCTTTGCTCGCTCGTCGAAGACATCGTCGCTTGAACGTCTGGAAGAGTTTGCCGGGTTGCCGGCAAGCGAACTCGATCGAAAATGGCGATCCGCGATGTTTCAACTGAGCGCGCCGGATTGAGCGCGTGGCGCCGCGGCGGCAGGCCCAATCAGCCGTCTGTGTTCATCTAGCCCGCGCAGCGCCAAGGCAGTCGCTTATTAATTGAGCGGCCGATGCGGCCGACAAAACGCAATCGACGGCGGACGAAGGCGGGCGGCGCCGGGACCAGGACGTTGCCGATTCGGACTCGGGTCAACGAGTGACGGTCGGCCCATTCCGCCTGGTCAATCGCTTCGCGCAATTCGCTGGGCGTCAGCATCGAGTCTGCGCCTAGAACGCGGTCGACCACCGCACGCTGCTGTTCGATATCGACGCTCTCAAAATCTCCGCACGAACTCGCGCTGATTTCACTTTCGTATTCGCCAAGCGGCGTGCCGCGAGCGGCGCCCTCTTTTTGTAGATCGGGCACGTCCCAGCGGATTTCTTCCGAGGGCAAATGGAAGAAGCGACAGCCGGATGCGACCGATTGAAAGAAATGAGTTCCAAATACGTTTGACGCGGCGTAGCGGAACCGTCTGCAGAGGTCGTAGAATCTCAGCATAAAGTCGCGGTCGAACATGTGGCCGGCGCTGAAGACCGGGATCCCACGCCGTTGGTAGATCTCGTGATGCCCAAACTCGTAGTTCCGCCAATAGAGGCAGACGCTTGCCGGTTGCGCCGCCTCAGGCAGACCCTCGATCCGCCTCGCGTATTCTTGGTGGTCATAGTCGGCCGTCACGGTATGGGTCGAGTGACACGGAAAGACGATGGTGCCGCTGCGTCGGCCCTCGGTTTGGGTTGGGTGGAGCTTCTCAGCGAGCGCGCGGGCATAGAGAAAACCAAAACCGATGGGCACGGAACGTTTGCCCGACAATTGGGCTAACTGCTCGGCTCGTCGTGGCGAAGCGGCGAGAATCCAGGGCAATTGCTGGTCTCGATCGTACGGCCACATCCGGTCATCGAGTACGACGCCGTGCTCCAAGACGGCTTTCAAACAGTAATGTTGATCGAGGCCGGCGTAGCGTTTCAATACCGATGCTTGTCCGTAATAGTCATTCGGCGTGTGAAACTCGTCGGTTTCCAAGGCCCGATCAGGGCAGATTACTTCCAACTGATCTTGGCCAAAGCACAAGTCATTCAAATGCGGCTCCCGGGCAAATCGCGTCCACGGCGTATCGGGGATAGGCGTGCGCCGATCCAAGGCGAGCTTGCAACGGCTCCCTCAACAGGCGCCGACGGTATAACAAGTTTGCCAACTCTCAGTAAGGCGAGCCAGTCCGCAGGCGAGCCAGTCCACAGTGTTCAGAGGCCTTCAGCGAAATGAACACGCCGATGCTAGCAGTGCTCTTGAAAGCAAACACGCGAACTCGTCTTGCCAGAACACGCAAAATCGGCGACATTTCCCGCCTAGCCGAACGCCGTCAGGAGGGGACATCCCCAGCGAAACGGCGCCACAGCAAAACGACGACACGGCGCCAGGGATGGCTTGGGCAGCTAAGCGTTACCAACGCGTAATGGATGGAGAGCGTTGCAGATGGGTTTTCTGCATGGCAAGAGCGTACTTGTGACCGGCGGAGCCGGATTCCTCGGACGTCAAGTCTGCGCGAGCTTGCAGGCCTTTGGACCGAACACGATTCGGGCGCCCAGAAGTGCTGATTACGACTTGCGTCAGCGCGCCCAAATCTGCGCCATGCTCGACAACTTGCAGCCCGATGTGGTGATCCACTTGGCGGCGGTGGTCGGAGGAATTGGGGCGAATCGCGACAACCCCGGGCGCTATTTCTATGAAAACGCCATCATGGGAATTGAGTTGATTGAGCAGTGCCGAATCGCGGAAGTCGAGAAGACGGTCGTGATTGGATCCATCTGCGCGTACCCCAAGCACACGCCGACGCCGTTTCGCGAATGCAATCTCTGGAATGGCTATCCCGAAGAGACAAACGCCCCTTACGGTTTGGCCAAGAAGATGCTGCTTGTCCAAGCGCAAGCGTATCGTCAGCAATACGGCATGAACGCCATCACGCTGTTGCCTGTCAACCTGTACGGTCCAGGGGACAACTTTGATACAGGCTCGAGCCATGTGATTCCGGCATTGATTCGCAAAGTCGTCGAGGCTCAGCAAGTTGGTGCGCAGACGATTCCGGTCTGGGGCACCGGTTCAGCTTCGCGTGAGTTCCTCTTCGTGCGCGATGCGGCGAGAGGAATTGCAATGGCGACGGAGTCGTACAATGGGAGCGAGCCGGTCAATCTTGGCAGCGGTCATGAGATTACGATACGCGAGTTGGCCGAGCTGATCTGCGAATTGGCAGGCTACGACGGCGCCTTGGTTTGGGACTCCAGCAAACCCGATGGGCAGCCGCGTCGGCGACTTGACACTTCGCGCGCGGCGGAGTCGTTTGGCTTCCTGGCGGCGACCGACTTTCGCGCCGGCTTGCAAGAGACGATCGACTGGTATCGCCAGTCCAAGACCAGCAAACATACTCGGGCGGCATGAAGCGCCAGCGACCCCGCGCCGCTTCTAAGAAACGTCATTCCCTCAAGTTGAAATGAACCATGTCGAATACAGAAATCAAGCAGGCCAACACCTCCCCAAAGCGGGCCCTAATCACGGGCATAACCGGGCAAGACGGATCCTATCT
>CAZWOU010000301.1:0-4530 GCA_964635375.1 uncultured Pirellulaceae bacterium
ATCAGCATCACCACTAATCCGTCGGGCACCCACATTTCCGCCACAGGCACTGAACAGACGATTGAGTGCCTTCGCGAGCTCATACAGTTGGTGAACTTTCCCGTTCGCAAGCCAGCCAGCACGGAAGCCCCCGAAATCCGCGACTATTTGATTTCAAGCAAGATCGACCATTCCAATTGCTTCCAAGTCCTAAAGACGCTCACGGCTGGTCAGGCAGACTTGAGATTGGCAATTGATCCGAAGACCAACCGACTGGTTGCGATGGCCCCGCCCGAAACCCACCAGCTGATTGCGGTAGTGTTAGTAAAGCTCGCTGCCGAGAGCATCGTTGAAGAAGACGATGCGAACCCGGGGCTCGTCGAGGGTGCCGGTCCAGCAACGTCAGCCAGAAGAATTCGGCCACGGTTGCAAAGATGCCAACGGACACTAGCGATCAGACGCCGGCGTTGGGGATATTGAATTGGGCGAACCCAGGTAGCCAATGCCCGCAGCTTCCCTACATGGCTATGCCGCATTGCACACGGGCATGAATGGAGCACAATGCTCGCCCAACAAAAAAAGGGGTGACGTTTTACGTCACCCCTTTAAAATGGACTATCAAGTGCGGGTGAGAGGATTCGAACCTCCACCCACTTGCGTGGACATGGCCCTCAACCATGCGCGTCTGCCAGTTCCGCCACACCCGCAACTTGTCAGGTGATTGTGGAATGAAGCCACAACCTCCCGAATTCCGAACCTCCAAGTCTAGGCGATTCCACTGGATCGTCAAGGGACTGCGGACCGCGTCCCTATCGCCACGTTCCTAGCGTTGGTGAGCCGCCTGCTTACTCCGACTTGTCCGCCCGACGCTTGACCACGAGGACGCACGATTTGAGCGGCGTCGGCTGGTCAGCCTGCTCGTTCAGCCAGGCGGAGATCTTCTCGCATAATGGCGCCGCGTCCAAGTGTTGCCAGCTGCGAGCCGCCCGAGCCAGCATGGGCTCGTCGAGCTGCTTACCGTTCTTAAGCGTGGCGTGTCTGGCGGATTCAGTGAGCATGATCAGGGTTTCATCGGGCGCAATGCGTCGTCTGCGGCCTTCAACCATCAGGTCGGGGTCGACGCCGAGAGGGATTCCGCCTGTGGCTAGGGTGCGGTATTTCGAGTCGCGAAAAGCGATGGCGATCGGATCGCCCGCCGAAGCGAACTCCATGACGCCCGTGTCCTCGTCGATCAGTGCGTAGAACAGTGAGGCCATCGCGTCGCCGGGCGAACTGCTCCAGAGGGTCTCGTTAACTCGGCGAAGCAGCGATGAGGCGCTGTGCCGATGTGCGGAATGCGATTGGTAAATGGCCTTGAAGGCTGCCGAGTTGAGCAGGGTTGTGATGTTGAGACCGGGGCAGTCGGCGACAGCGCACGCCAAGCGTCCGTCCGCCAATACCGACCAATCGAAGAACTCGCCTCCCGGTGAGTCGTCGAGGCGTTGGCCGGCAAATTGCCACTGAGGCGTCAGCGGCTTGATTCGCGGGAGTCGCTCGGCGAACCAATTGCCGGCCATTTCAAGTTGACGCTGTACGTTTTCGGACGCTCTTGCATGGGCCATCAACATTTCGCGTTCAAGCTCCGCAGCAACTCGCCCCGCCACAATTTCCGCGATGTTGCTGTCTTTCTCGCCAAAAAGCCGGGCGTCAGCAGCAAAGAACCAGAGCGTTCCCAGCGGCGTGCTGGGCGTCGAGATCGGTACGCAGATGGCGGAGTCGAAATCGGGCTCGGGCGATTCCCAAGGCAGCGGGTCCTTGGTGTCTTCGATCGCCACCACGTGCCCCATCAAAGCCTCGAGGTCGGCCATCGATCCACGTAGAGGGCGCGGCGGCGCGACCAATCGTTGTGGCGCGAGGTTCCAGCAAGATCTCATTTTCAAGTTCGTGGTCGCGTCGTCGAGGATGTAGATCGCAGCCGCGTCGCAACCGATGGCTTCTGAGCCCACTTGCAACGAGGACTCCAAACGCGACGCCAGGTGGCTGGCCTCGTCGTTGCGCGGAGCTACGGGCACGCCGGCGGCCAATTCCGCTTCCAGTTGCCAAACCGCGTGACGTGCCTGATCGAGTTCGCCGAGCACGGACGTTAGAGATTCGGCAATGCGTTCGGCGTTGCGGTGCGAAGTGGCAGGCTTCTCGCCTGGCCCGGACGCGGCCGACTCTACTATCACTCGACCCACCGACTTGGGAGTCCATCCGTCGGACTGATCTTCCGACCCCGCTTGGAACGCGAATCGCCAGCCCATCGATTCAGTCAATGATTCCGTTATTCGCCGTAGGGATTGGACCTCTTTAAGCGGCGGGAGCTGGGTTGCTTGTTCGGTGTGGAGTCGCAGCTGCGGAGTCGTGGATGGCACCGATTATTTCCGATCGAATCATGGATTTCGTCGCACCTTCCATGCATCAGACTCGAGCCGGCGGACACTCGCCGATGGCGGGCGCTCTCTCGCGGCTCGGTTCGGCCTCCATGACCTGAACATCTAAGCGTCGATTGCCATTCATCGTCAGGAAGGTCTTCCAGGCTTGCCTGTTTTTCGCCTTCCGCAACAGCCCTTCTCATCGGCCGAAAACGAATCATCTCCGCAGTCGTTGCCACCCTAAAAAACTACTTGCCGCGTCGCGGGAATTCGCCTGCCAGACGACCGGTTCTGCCCAAGCTGACGTTACTCAGGGTCGTCCGGCTTGGGCGACTCGATCACGTGCGAATCAATAATCTTGTCTCGCCGTAGCTCACCGGACACGCCTTGCCCGCCTTCGCTGAAGCTGTCCGATTCGCCGCCGGGCTGGACGGGGAACATCTGCACGCGTAGTCGCGAGAGAATCAGGCGAGCGTAGAAGTCGCGGCAGACGGGCAGGAGTAACGAAAGACCAAGGATGTCGGTGAGGATCCCGGGGGTGAGCAACAACCCACCGGCAAAGAGAATCATCGCGCCATCAGCCAGAGCCTTGCCAGGCAGCTTGCCGGTCGAAAGCTCCCGTTGGATTTTCTGGTAGACGCGAAAGCCCTGCGACCTCGCCAAGAAAGTCCCAACCACACCGGTGATCACGATCAGCGCAACAGTGTAGGTCCAATCCGTCACGTCCGCGAGCCATAACAAAAGGACTAGCTCGACGAACGGCACGAGAACGAATAGTAGCAGGAGTCGAAAGAGCACGGTGTGAGCCTTGAGGGAGTTGGGGCGTTCTTGTGGTCTCGTGGAACCCGAAACCGCAGAGGCGAAATCTCCGTCGACGGATCGCGCGGGCCTCCATGCCTATGGCAACGGGGTTAGCGACCTAGGCCCGTACTTTACATGAAACCGTACTTTACATGAAAGTGGCGCCGTCCAACTAGGATACCCGCAAAATATCCCTAACTTTGCCTACTGCCGCGTCGATGATGTTTCCCGCCCGGCCGCGCTCGGCGCCGCCCGTTCGTACTGTTGCGACTGCTTCGTGAACCGCGCCGCTTCAGCCTTATGCCCCAACACGTCGTGCATGCTGGCTAGATTGGCGTAGGGAATGGCGAGCGAGTCGCTCTTGCGGTTTCCCAAACTGACGGCGTGCTTGAGCAATTCGGCGCCGCGTTGCGTGAGCTGAAGGGCTTTTTCGCGTTTGCCGTCTTGCCAATAGGAAACGCCCATGCTCACGAGCCGATCACCAATCGAACCGGTGGCCGTCATCAATTCGAAGTCAATTGTTTCGAAGTGGTCGACGACTTGCTCATACCATCGCAGGGCATCGCCGTGGGCCTTTCGATTGAGCGAATGGACGGCGCCTACCTGGAACTTGATTCGGCCAGCCAAGTACCGCTGGCTGCTTGTTAGTTTCTGATCTTTGCCAGCCGTATCGGCAAGCGCCGCGGCGTTTTCTCCGAGTTGAATGGAGAGCGAGAATTGCTTGCGCCGCTGCGCGCAACGAGACGCGTAGTACAGCGTCTCCGCCAGCTCCCATTGAATGGCTCGTTTCGTCAAGATGTCGTCAGTGTTGCCAATCAGCTTTCTGCCGAGTTCGACGGCCTCTTGTGCAAGCTCGTTCTGGTGGAGGTCCGCGGAGAGGCCAGAGTAGGCGATCAGCGTGCGTCGGATCAACTCAAGGCGAATCCGTTCGTTCGCACTATCTTGCTCCACCAGGCTCTCGGTGGCCTTGCGTGCAATCGAAGTCCATTTGGGGATTACTTCCTGTTTTCGGCGCCAATCGCCCCAGGAAATGTCGTTGGCCACGCCCAAGTGGGCGTCGATCAAGATCCGCTTGGCCTCGGTGCGAGTTGCAAAGTCCTCGCTTCCCACGAGTTGCCCGACGAGCGTCAGAGCCTTCATGTGACGCTCGAACGCCTGATGATAATCACGACCCTTGCCCTTGGCCAACATGTCGCCCAAAGCGCATTCCGCAAACGCTCGCGCCAACTCGGACTCATCTCGATCGGCCGCGAAGCGTTTGACCGTTGCCAAAGCCTCTTCCCGTTCGCCAATCTTCCATTGCAACTTGGCGCGGATCAGTTCGTACTTCGAATTTGGCTTCGCCTCAATGGCTTTG
>CAZWOU010000301.1:4540-5431 GCA_964635375.1 uncultured Pirellulaceae bacterium
CGAGTGAAAACGTCCGTGCTGCTGAAGAATCTGAGCTTCCAGAAAATGGGTTTCGTGGTCGTTTTTGAGAAGAGTCCGGGCGTAGCGCAGATCCGCCAGCTGTTGCTGGTTATCGTTGGTTTCACGCGCTCGCATGAGGAACAGCTCGGATCCGATCTGTTCCAACATGATCTGAGCTATCGTGTGAGGCTTCGCCATTTGTGCGTATGTTAGGGCGATACCCCGCTCGGCGTAGGCTTCACCCAATACGACTCCCGTTTGGTCAACGATCGACACCGGCTGGAAACGCTCAAGTTTCAGCTCTTTGCGGACCGTTTCGACCGATGTCGGTTGGGCGAGATAGATGACGATGGACGTAACGAGATCCTTGCGGACAGCGACCTCGATTCGCGGGAACGGCCCCACCTGATAGGTATGCACGCCCTCCTCTTCCGACTCGGGCTCGCCCAGCGCCTCCTTGAGTTGGGCCAAGGTTGTCGCGCCAGGAGTCAGCGATTGAAAACTCGATGGGCGAATCTCCTTGATCTCGATTTCTGTCCAGGCCGAATCGAGTTGAGGGTCGCCTTGGTGCGAGGGCCGCAGGAAGACGCCAACCGCTTTGGCGGCGGGCGATGGCTGGGGCTCTGTCTCGAGCGTAGGTTCAACACTCGCCCTCGATTGCTCTTCAAGGTCTGCGATCGAAACCACCGGGGCCGGCTTTCGTTTCGCGCCCACCGGCGCCTGTGGGGACAACTTGAAATTGGGCGAGGGCGTCTCCTCCACCGCTTGCCGGACGATCGGGGCAGGCGTCGCCTTGTCCTTCGCGTCTGACTTGGTCGTGTCCTTTGGCTTGGCAGCGCCTTCCGGCTTGGCAGCGTCTTTCGACTTGGCGGTGTCTTTCGACTTCGCAGT
>CAZWOU010000302.1:0-5417 GCA_964635375.1 uncultured Pirellulaceae bacterium
CCAGCAAGTGCCGCCAAAACCGTTCGATGGCGTCTTGGTCATTGTGGCCAAACTTGTTGCCCGTCGCGCCGTAGGTCTTCGTCGTGTTCATCGGCCGTGGCTGGCCTGCGAGGTACTTACGCACATGCAGGAAATTGTTCCAGTGCTTCTGGCTCTTGTTGTGGTTGTTTTGTGAGACATCGACGAAGTCATACAGTTCCGGATGATCGAACGTCCGCTTGTGGCGTTCGGCGGTCAAGTTCCAATCGTCCCACATCTCCGTAACGTTAACTCGCTTGTTCTGTCGGGCCGCGCGTTGCTTGACGCGCGTCGCCCAATATCGGCCCCATTCCTCTTCCCCGTTTGTTTCGTTGTCCACGCAGTACAACACGTGGTCGAACTTCAGAGACACTTCGAGCAACTTGTCGACGAACTGCTGTTGATAGGGCAGCACAACTTTGTTGTTTCGCTGTTTGGGCGTGGTGAAGAAGAACGGCTGTTTGTTCGCACCCGGATGGTCGGGATAACGTTTTGCGAATCCGGACTCTTCGTACGTATAGTTCACGTTGTTGCCTGGGTTATACGGATGAATCTGCCACCGGTTGCTGCCACGGCTGTCCGTGTAATCGAAGCGGTCCCAGATCTCGATCTGCACCATGATCTTACGTCGCCCCGTTTCTCGCAACATGCGTTCGAACCGCTGCCAATACTCGCCGTTCCAGGCATTGAGATCATACTTGCCATCGTCACGCTGCCGGAACGGATAGACCTCGAACCCCTTGTCCTTCCGATCACTCATCGTGTTGCGAATGACGTTTCCACCCGCCTTCGCCAAGCGGTCGAGTTGTGTTACCAGTCGCTTCTCGGGCCACTGAAACAGATTGTCATCATCGCTGCCGCCCAACAGCAGGACCGGCTCGCCTCGATAACTCCAGTACCATGAATTCTCCTCCCAGGGGCGCGGCCCCGGTTCAGCGGCCGTTGTCCCGGCCACAAGAATCAGTTCGGCTACCAGGCATGACAATAAGAACGCCAATGGCTTCATCAGTTCGTTCCTTGGGGCTGGTTCAGTTAGCGTTCACTATTGTTCCAGTCGAACTACCTGCCCGTCCGCCTCCAGTTGCTTACGTAGCTTAGCGTAATCGAGTTTCTGGACCGCGACATTGTCATCGATTGCCATCGCCGCCGCCGTTGCCGCGCTTTGACCGAGAATCATGAATACCGGTTCCATACGGATCGATCCATATGCGATGTGTGTGCTGCTGACGCAGACGGGCACCAACAGGTTCTCGCATTCACTTTGCTTCGGCACAATTGCACCGTAGTCAATCGGGTACGGCCTGCCGATGCCGACCTCTACATCGCCCTCGTTTCGCACGTGCCCATCGGCGTCAACGTAGCGCTGCACGTGGTGCGAATCCATTCCGTAGGAACCCATGCCCACGGGATGCGGTGTGGGCAACTTGTAGCGCAGGTGATTTTCCGTCACGACAAACGCGCCGACCATCCTTCGCGATTCGCGCACGTATAACTGATGCGGCCAGTGCCCGTTGTCCTTGAACTCGTCCTTCGCCAGTCCCCATCGGCTGACTTTCGTCCTCAGATCTTTGGGGACGCGCGGGTCATTAGCCAGGAACCACATGAACCCTTTCTGGTAAGTTTCGTGTTCCTTGATGATGCGTTTGCGCGTTGCATAATCGCCTTCGGGATAGCTGTAGTTCATGCCAATATTGTCGGTCGAGAACGGTCCGGCATTATTCGAGTCGGTCTTCCCATTGGGCATCCGCGATGTGGTGAAGTAACCCGCCCCGTGCCGATTTGCCCCAGCCAAGACAATCCGCAAGAGCAACTCGTACCGCTTGGCGTCATAGCCGTCGGGCTTGGGGAAAGGAACTCGGTTTTTCGGTATGTCGGTCAGGCACATGCGAAAACAGTACGCCTGGACGCGCTTGTCAGCCGATCCCTCTTTGCCCGGCGATCCATCGTGGATGCCCGGCAGCAGGCCGCTCGACGGATCACCCGGCTTGACGTAGGCATCGACCGGCTTAGCGAACTGGTGATACCGTGACATCCGTTTTGCGACGCCATTGAGCGTTTCCATGTACTGGCTATTGGCTTCACGGCCGGTCGCGTACGACAGGCCTGCTGCAGCCATCAGGTCGCCTTCGTACGTCGCATCGATGAACATGCGGCCGCGGTACCTTCTGCCGCCGAGCATGGTGATCGACGCGATGCGGCCATCCTTCTTGGCAACGCCTTTGCTCGGCGTGCGGTCGAGCCACTCGTTGCGATGCACGGTGATCTCATGTTCCGCGACGAGTTTCTCAAACGCCATCTCAGCCGCGTGGGGCTCAAACTTCCACACCGCGCCGTCTCTGCCGTAATGCGCCCCCAATCGCTCGTAGAACTGGCGCGATAAGCCGCCGATCGCCTGCTTCTTGCCGCTGTCGGTCATTCCCAACCCGCCGCTCGACAGGCCGCCCAGATGCTTGTCCGGCCCGACGAGAATCACCGTCTTGCCCATGCGATCGGCCTGCACCGCCGCTATCACGCCAGCGCTGGTCTGACCATACACAACCACGTCGTAGATTGGCGTGGCGTCGCCCGCTGCTGAAGCAGACGGACCCGCCAGCAGAATTGCGCCGGCCACTACGAATGCCTGAATCATGTCGCGTATCCAAGTTGCCTTGGATTTCCTAGTTTCGGTTTCAGTTTCGGCGACAGGTACCAGAGCCTGCAGCATTTCGCCCGTCTGGAACGATTGCTCCGAGCAGTGGAGTAGTTTACCGGTTTGAATTCAGCTTCGCAAAGCACTTATGACGAGGCAGATTGTGTCGACTGGTAAGCTTCGTGCCGGGATCAGGGGCAGGCGAGTGAGTATCAATGATCCAAGACGGTCTCGTCAGTCACGGGCGATGAACTTCTCTATTGAGCAATGGTTCATTGCCGTCTCTTTCGCCGGTGGGGCGCTTCGGATTCGATCAGGTAACCGTCGTTGTTTCGATCAAGCTGATCGAACGCCCGACGCGGTCCGTCGAACTCCTCCCGCGAAACGCGCCCATCACCGTCGCGGTCTAGTCGCGTCACAAATCTTGGAACGTTGCGACTCGGCGTCGGACGATTTCCCGCCTGGCTTGAAGACTTCTCGATGGCCAGGCTCACCTTGCCGCCGCGCACTGGGCGGACCATGCTGTAGATCTCGATCACATCGCCTTGCGGTCCGCGACCGCGAGGATACCGCGACGGGTCGCCCGCCTTGGGATCACTGCGTTGAGACCCGGCGCCGTGGACGTCCAGAAGATCGTATTTTCCCAGAAAACTGCGCATCCATCCCTGTGACCGGCCGAAAGCGACATAGGCCGCCGCCTCGCCGCGACCCATCCTCTTGTGTGTCGTACCGCTCCAGTAGAAGGGATAGTTGATCTTGCCGAGCCCGTCGCGGATGGGGGTGGCGCTGAACAGCGGATCGATCGCGGCGGACCGCGTTGTGTCGGGGCTGCGCGAATAATCGACGATACTTTGCAGTTCCTTGATGTTGGGCAATCGCCAGTCGGAATGTCCCGCGTGCTGCAGCTCCTCAGCCCAACGCAGCGCCTGCTCCCAGTTCATCCTGCCGTCTTGCTTCGGTCCCGCCTTCAGATGGCCGCTGTCCCGCTGCATCCAGGTCAGGCCGGTTGCCCGATCCGTGATCGTGCCGTCGCCATTGTCGTGGAACTGGTTCTTGCCGTACTCGACATTTCCCCGCACGTAGAAAACGTAATAGGTCTTCGTGCGACCTCGTGAACCGCCGGTGCGACCGATGGGATATCCCTTGATCCGACCGTCTGCGAAGTTCACGCCGAACATCGTTTCGTTTCCGCGCATCGTCGTGCTGACATACCTGGTCGACGTCGCGATCTGCGAATCGATAATGCGTTCGCCCTTTGTCGGATCACCGTACTTGAACCCAAAGTAGTGCGTGTCGATGAACGGTTGCAGGTTTCGGGTCGCCGTGATTCGCGGGTCGATATCTTCACCGCTGAAGAGGATCAGCGAGTACAGCTCCTTGATGCCTGGCAGACGCCAATCGTCGAATCCGCCAGTTCTGCAACGCCGAGCCCCGGCGATGGCTTCGGCGAAAGTCTTCTTCGGTCCAGGATCCTTCTGCCAGACAAGTTTGCTTACCAGATCGGTGATCGTGCCGTCGCCGTTATCTCGATACGCGGGTCGGTGGCCTTGGTATTGAGCATCCTGTCCGAAAAAAGGCCTTCCCGCGCCTGGATAGGCGATCTCGCGCGTGTTGTCGTAACAAGTTGTCTGGCCGGTATCGACGATCGGGTAGTTTTGCGCAAGGCCGAACGATCCCGAACACACGACTGTCAACACAGCCAGGAACTCTGGCAACAACGTATTCCGAAAACCCATGCCAGCTATCCTTCAGAAGTTGGTCGAGTGCCCAAAGCGTCAACGATGTGTATAATCGGGCCAACACATCCTTTATTAGCTTAGCAACAGCGGAAAATGAAAGTCAACGGTCCCTGATTTCATCGCGTTGGCATCACCGAACCAGTTGACATCACCGAACCAGCAGTTCTCAATCTGCCAAATATGAATCTGGAATCATTGACATCCCGACTGCTCGCGGTCACGAAGACGGACGACGAGCAGAACTGGCCGGCCGAAGGCCTTCGTGTGCTGAGCGAAGCCGGCTGCTTCAAGCACATTGTGCCTCGACAGTTTGGCGGCGAAGGCGCCGAACCAGCCGCTCAACTCGCGGCCTATGAAGCGATCGCGAGTACCAGCGTTACGCTGGCGCTGATCCTGACGCAACACGACGCCGCGGCCGAGGTGTTGCGTGCCGCCGCGGACGAATCGGTCGCCGTCGAGGTCCTGAAGAAATGCGCCAGTGGCGAAGAACTTCTCACGGTCGGGATCAGCCAGGTGACCACGTCGCGCCGTCACGGTCGAGCCGCCTTGCGCGCCCAGCGCGACGGCGACGGCTTCCTCCTCGACGGCGTCATGCCCTGGGTGACCAGCGCTCGGCGGGCTGATCACATCGTCACCGCCGCAGTGCTCGACGACGGCCAGCAGCTTCTCGTCTGCGTCCCAACCGACGCGCGTGGAATCTCGCTTCTCGAACCGATGCAGCTGCTTGCTTTGCAGTCAAGTTGGACGAGCGAGGTCCGCTGCGAAGCGGTCCAGGCGCCGCGATCATGGGTGTTGCGAGGGCCAATGGAATCGGTCTTGGCGCGCCGCGCGCCGGTCAAAGGACTGACCGTTTCGTCCGTTGGAATTGGCATGGCATCCGCGCTACTCCGAGAGGTGCACGAGTTAGCCGACCAACTTCCGGGCGCGGACACCCTGCTCCGGGAGACCATCGAACCGCGTTATCATGCGGCGCGCCGCAAGCTATTTGATGCCGCCGGTAATGAATACCTTGATTTTTTCGGAGGTATTTT
>CAZWOU010000303.1:0-5386 GCA_964635375.1 uncultured Pirellulaceae bacterium
GTGGCCAAATCGCTGCCCGGCGTATCGTGCTGATGCAACGTATGCACCGTCACTCGCTCGACGTTCGTGTCGACGGCGGCGGCCAGCGTCTGACGGAAGAGGTCATGGCTGCCGTTGCCAATGCCAACCCAATCAACAGCGCAAAGCACAATCGGCTTGCCCGCGCCGAGCATTACGAGACCGCGTGCCGTGAGCGGTGTGACAATCTGCGAAGCCGGCTTTACGCCTCCATTGCAGAGCGGCGACCCCAGTGGAGGTGTGGCGTCAACCTTGAACAGAGCGATCTGTAAGTGATCGTTGGCCGGAGCTGTTGTCGGTGCGAATGCCAGCAGGCCGCACGCGAGCACTGTAGTCAGAGTGATCCGAGTCATTTTCGATGCGTTCCGAATTAGAGGCCATCTTGTCTGAGAAACTGGCGAGAATCTACATCTTCTTCTTGGTCTTCGCCGCAACAAATTCCAGGGCCGCCTTTGTGTCTTGGAAGTTCGTACTGTGGCCGCCCTTGGGCCGGTGGATGCTCAACACGTTTGGATGTCGCTTGCGAACCTCCTCGAGCAATTTCAAGACGCTTTCAGGCGGGACGATTGAGTCTTGCCCGCCCGTGGTTGCGGCCAGTGGCATGTTGAACTTGTCGGGGAAGAACAGAGCGCTCCGGCGACGGTATTCCTCCGGCTTCTCGGCGCGAGAACCGCCAAACGACTTGGCAATCGCAGCGGAGAACCGTTCGTAGTGGACAAGATCAGCCGTACCGTTGAGAGAAACGACGCCGTCAACCATGTCGGGATGGAGTGCGGCAAACGTCAGCGCGGCAGTTCCTCCCATCGAACCGCCGCAGATGATGACGCGTTCGATTTGCAGGCGATTCTTGACCGTCTTAATGATCTGCACGAGGTCGGCTTCGGCTTTGGGTCCCATCCATGATGTCTTGGCTCGATAGTCCGGCGAGACGACCAGCATAGCGTGCTCCGCCGCGAACTCACGCACCGCTCGACATTCCCCTCGCTGCTGCCGAACGAATTGCCATCGATCCGATCCGTGCCCATGCAGCGCGATCAACATTGTTGACGGATTCGGGTCGATTCGAGAATTTGGCCTCACGAGCACATACTTCTGCTGCGAACCATCGATCCTGGCGACGAATGAAACGTCTTCCACTTGCCTCGAATTCGCGGCAACGAAGTTCGGCTTTGTTTGGTCGTCGGCGTTTGCCAAGTGGGCGTTCAGGCAACACATGACGACGATCAATCGCAGGTAACGCATGGACTCCTCGCTATGACGACCTCGATGAATTGCTGGGACTAGAGGTCGCTGAGAATCTTGGCGGCCTTGCCTTCAAAGATCTTCTGCCATTCCGGCGCTAGAATGCACTCGCTGTCCTCCTGGGCGCCGCCGACGTTCCGCAACTGATCGGCGGTCGGCGCATAGTAAATGTACCCGTTCGAGTAGGCGGCGACGAATGTCAAATCGTGCGGTGAGGCCTTCTTGATGTTGAGTCCAATTTGCACGGTGAGCTCGCCAGGAAACGAAACCATCACGAAATCGCCAACGCGAATGCCAACCAGTTCCACGTCGATCATTCGCTTCTTCGCCGCTAGGTTGTTTCGCTGGTGTTTTTCCAGCAGAGCCAAGTTTGCTTGAATCCGAGTCAGCTCCTCCATGATGTGGATGTTGCGAGTGTAGCGTTTGATGTGGGCGCGGTTGTCAGCATCAAGCCTCTTGAGGTCGCTTCGCCCAGCGGCCTCCTCGTGCAGGTACTTGTAAGAATAGTAAGAGGGGAATTCGGCGGACAGGTTGTACTTCACAGCAAGTGGCAGGAAGGACTTGAGGTTAAGGTGGGTGCCGCGCAAAGAGAGAAGCAACCTTTGCTGTTCCGATTTCAGCGAGGCGATTCGGCGGGCCGTGTCAGATCGAGGCAACTCGATAACTTGATTGATTAACCTCAGCCGATCGTCTTGCTTTGTCTCTATCGTCCTCAGCGCCTTGAGCGCACTGAGGCCGAGCAGATTGCCGAGCGGTTCTGCGTCTCGCGGGTGGTCAACGTCCTTGTATCGCGACGGGTTAATGTCTCCCGCACAGCCCTGGACGAACAGGGCGATGGCTCCGTCGCTAAGATTGTCCTCAATAACCGAGGAGGCGAACCCAATCATGTCAGCCGAGTTGCCTCCGCTGGGCACGCCTTGGATTGGATGGCAGGCGAAATTGTAGACTGCGGCCAAGGTTTCGCCGTTGGGCTTATCCAGTCGCAAGACGCCTATTTGCGGGTCAATGGGGCCAGCGCCAACAATCGTCCCGTCGGGCGGTAGTGAGTAGGCGTGACGAACATCGATTTCTCTCCCGTCTTTCAGCCTCAACCGACGGTTCTCCATGATCCGATCTTCGTGACCAACTCCAGCGCCGATATGAACCGGCGTCAGCTTCTGCGAGGCCAGCTTGACCGCTTCAAACGTCCTCTGCTCAATTTCGGCACATACCGTTCCGTGGCAATGACTGGCGTTCACAACCACACTCGTCGGCTCGATGCCAAGTTCGTCCTGAATACGAGTGCGAACGTTGTCGAGGAAGTCGTTCTTGATCGAGCCGATCTCAGCGATCGCAACCACGTCGATTGTGACGATCACCGCCGTAGTCTGGCCGCTCTTGAGCACCAACGCTTTGGCGTAGAGGCGGTCGTTGATCGGCTTGGCGCTTGGGTGGGTAACATCAACTTTCGCCACGCCCGCCAGGAGTTGTTCCGCCTGGCAAGGTCGACTCGGCACGCTCGACACGGCGAATATGGCGAGCAAGACGAAGCTAACTGAGCGGCGGCAAATTGGTTGCCGCATCTGATTGACGTCGCGGCACGATCTTCTGCGAATTACGGAGATCATCATGACATGCATCTCGTTCAGCGTTATGGTTAAGTGGTCAAGTCGATATTGTATCACCGCTTTGGCCCCTTTACCGCCTTTACCGCCTCGCAAGCCCGATCAGTTATCAGTCGAGTTCCTCTATGTCCGCAACTTTCTTCGCGAATTAGGACGAGTTTCGGCAATGGCTGAGCGAAAACCACGAAACGGAGAAGGAGCTGATTGTCGGGTACTACAAAGTGGCTACGGGCAGACCAAGCATGACCTGGTCGGAATCGGTGGACCAGGCGCTTTGCTACGGTTGGATCGACGGCATTCGCAGGTCGATTGACGAGCAGAGCTACAGTATTCGATTCACGCCGCGTCGAGTGACGAGCAACTGGAGCGATGTCAATCTGAAGAAGATGGCCGTGCTCAAGAAGAAGGGCCTTGTGAAAAAGGCCGGACTCGACATCTTCGCCAAGCGCAAATCAAAAGGAGCGAGCAAACGCCCAAAAGAGCCCACTAGCTTCTCGAGTGATCTGCAAGAGAAGTTTGCGAGCAAGCGGGCTGCGTGGTCCTTCTTCGCGTCGCAATCGGCGTCGTACCAGAAGTTGATGATTGGCTGGGTCATGAGCGCAAAGAAAGACTCCACGCGACTTCGCAGGCTTGAGAAGCTGATCGAGGCAAGCCTGAAGTCAGAGCGCCTGCAGTGAGATCGCCGACAGTGAGAACCCACCGGCTATTTTCGGTACTTAATGCCTAGGTCATTCTTGCGGACTGACTCAAGCTTCGCAGCCAGTTGGTCTTGGAAACGTTTGACAAGCTGTTTGTGCTTTGGGTCTTCGGCCAAGTTCGTGTACTGCTCCGGATCGTTCTCCGTGTCGAACAGCTCGATGCCCGCAGACGCGTCTTCCTTGTATTGGATGTAGGCGTATCGGTCTTCCCGCAGGAGAAAACCGCGACGCGAGGGCGCGACGCTAAAAGCCGCGTCGCGAACTCGATGGCTGGGATCGTCCAGCATCGGCGAGATATCTTTCCCTTGCAGCCGCTGGGGAATCTGAAGGCCGCATAGATTTGACAGCGTTGGATAGAGATCCAGCAACTCGGTCAACGAATGGCAAACGGCCGGCTCCTTGCCGGGTACGCTGATGATCAAGGGAACGGCCGACGACTCGTCGCGCAAACTGACCTTGGCCCAGAAATCGTGCTCGCCCAAATGGTAGCCGTGATCGCTTGTGAAAATGACAATGGTGTTGTCTTGCAGCCCTTCGTCCTTGAGCGCCTTCATGACCTTGCCGACTTGGGCGTCCATAAAGGCCACGGAGGCAAAGTAGCCGCCCATCGCTTTCTTCTGCCGGCGAACGTCCATCTTCATGTTGACGCTCGTCTTGTAGTTGATTCCAGCTCGAGGAATATCGTCCCAGTCACCCGCCACCTTATCCGGCAAGACCATCTTGCTGTAGGGAAGGAAGGGTGGGTAGTACGTCCTGGGTGCAACGAAGGGCACGTGCGGTCTGACGAATCCGACCCCCAGCCAAAAGGGCTCATTCTTGTGTTTGCGGATCAGTTCAACCGCCTTTGCCGCAGTCTTTCCGTCCGAGTGAACCATGTCGTCGCCATCGGCCTCGACGACAACAAACGTATTCCCGCCGACGACGGGTCTCTTGCCATCTGGATTGCCCTCAAGTGTTTCGCCTTCGCCAGGCGCTTTCCACTCAGGCCCTTGGCTGTTGAATCGCTCGGTCCAGGACGCCTCATCATCGGCGCCGTGGCCCCCGCCCTCGATTCCCCCAGGCACTCCCATGTGGAAGATCTTACTAACTCGAGCCGCGTAGTACCCGTTGTTCTTGAAGTGTTGAGACCAAGTCGCCCGGTCGCCGATCTGCGGACGAGGGCTCTTGTAGCCGAGCACTTGCGTTGCATGGGGATAGTAACCCGACATGAACGAGGCGCGGGATGGACCGCAATAGGTCCCCTGGCAATAGGCCCGTGTGAATCGGGTCCCTCGAGCCGCGATGGCGTCGATGTTGGGCGTCTTGCACACGTTGTTGCCGTAACACGATAGAGCCGTCGCGGTGAGGTCATCGGAAATAATGAACAACACGTTGGGCCGCTTCTTGCTCTCTGCCGCATTGGCTTCGCCGAAAACGCCAACTGAAGCGACTACAATCGTCACGCCGAAAATGAATGCGATCCGCTTATTCATGAGACACCGCTCTTCAATGGGAGTACTACAATGTTGCGACGAGACCCGCACCGTGACGGTCTGGGTCCGTTCGAGCAATGAACCTCGCCTTTCGGCGCCGCATAACGACGCCGCGGGTTGCCACGACTTGCAAGAAAGGCAACAGGCAACTATTTCTTGGGCGACTCGCTCGGTTTCTTCTTCTCCTCAACAACCTTCTCAGCTGGCTTCTTCTCAGTTGGCTTCTTCTCAGCTGGCTCTTTCTTATCGTCAGCCTTTGTATCGTCAGCCTTCTTGTCGTCGGCCTTCTTGTCCTCAGCCTTCTTGTCCTCAGCCTTCTTGTCCTCAGCCTTCTTGTCCTCAGCCTTCTTGT
>CAZWOU010000304.1:0-5223 GCA_964635375.1 uncultured Pirellulaceae bacterium
CAGGTTGTGCGGCGAATCGAAGAGCCAATTCTATCCGGCTGGCACGGCTCGTCAAGAGCTGTGGGTGAGTTTTCGAGGTTTTCTTTTGGGGAGTACGCCCCGATAACCCTCAAACTCCTCAGCCGCTCTCGCCACGCACAGGTTGCACGGCTGAAAGTCGAATTGAGCTTCGTCACCCTGAGTGGGTCACACTGAGTGGGTCACACTGAGTGGGTCACACTGAGGACAACAGTCTCTAGTGACACTTTTGTTGTCAACAGGTTCGATCCAGAGTCGTCTATTGTCACCGATTGGTCAAGGGGCCCCAGGCCCTGTTTTCTTGTCAGCTCAAATTCGCCCTGCCGCGAGTGGACAGAGTCGTTGTTTCTTAATCTATAAGTGGTCGTCTTTCGAGCAACGGCAGGGTCCGCCTCGCCTTCGACTCTGGACGAAGGTCATCGGATCGATTCTAAAATGCGAACTCCAAAGATGCTCCCGTCGAGATAATTCGGCGTCGGTTTCCAGAATCCGCCAACGCGAGGAAAGGCCATGGCTCGCAACGAGCAACTAATTCGCCAACACAAGATTCTTCAAATCCTTGAGCGTTACCGTTTTGGACGTACGCTCGAGGAGATTCGAGACGAATTGGTGGAGGAGTTGGGGCTGACTTCGCTGCATCCGCGCAGCGTTCGCCGGGACATTGAGGCGCTCGTGTCGGCGGGCATTCACATTGACTCGCACTCGCTCGAACGAGGTCGAGTCTGGAAGTTGGGCCCCGGCGTCAAAGGGGCTCACAAAATCACCGCCTCGGCCACTGAGTTGATAGGGCTCTCTCTCGGCCGTGATCTGCTCTACCCTCTGGCGGGGACCCCGTTTTGGCAGGGCATTGAGTCGTTTTGGAATAAGATGCGGGACACGCTGCCGGACTCGATCTGGTCCCACTACGAGAAGTACCGCCAAGCACTTTACGTACGTGGCATGCCGGCCAAATCGTACGAACGTCAACACGGAATTCTCAGCACGATCCACCGCTGCATACTTGAGCACCGGGTGCTCGAAGCCGACTACCAACCGGTCGGCAAGAATTCTCGCAAACGAAAGATCGAACCTTACGCCGTTGTCTTCTATCATTCCAGCCTCTACATCATCGCGGGGGCCCCGGAAGCTCCTGAGGACGACCGCGTTCGACACCTCAAGCTCGATCGATTCACGAAAGCGACCGCCCTCGATGAATGGTTCAAACCGCCAGCTGATTTTGATCTAGAAAAACACTTGGGCGAAAGTCTGGGGATCTTCTCCGCGGCCGGTCGAAAGCCGACGACCTTCAAGATCCGCATCAGCGCTTACGCCGCTCCCTGGGTCCTCGAAGACCCCTGGCACGCCGACCAAAAGGTCGAGAAGCGAAGTGACGGCGACGTAATTCTCACCATCAAAGCCGCCCATGAACTCGAAGTCATTCCGCGAGTTCTCGCGCTCGCTGGCGAAGCTGAGCTTCTCTCCCCCAAGTCCTCCCGAAAACGCATCGCCGCCACCGTCAACAAAATGGCCCAAATGTACCAGTGAGGGAGGACACTCACTCCGTTTTGTCCACTCCGCTTTCCCGCTGGATTGGCTCTGTCAGGACGGTCGGGAAGTCAGTTCCGGCCGGGGTGCGTGGGGATAATCGACGGGTTGGTAGGAGATCGACAGTTCCGGGGTCATCAGCTTCTTGCCGTTTTGAATTCGTGAGGTGAGCGCGCGGTCGAGGATGCCGCTGGTCAGCAGAGTTCGCTCGACCGGATAGCTCGGTCGGCCCGTATGCATCATCCGCTCGATCGCTTTCAGCAAGTAGGCGAAATGGGGATGGCGAGGTTGGGTCCGCTCTTCGAATCGTGTCGCAATGGGGCTTCGCTGGCCCTTGATCTTGAGGGCCGCCACGATCCGATTGACGGACTGCAGCATGAACTGAGCGCCCAGAAAACCGTCCTCGTATTCAAACAAGAACAACGCGGCGTTCTTGTCCGCTCGAATATTGGCCTCGCCCGTCTTCGGCGCGATGGCCAACGCCGCCGCGAACAGGTCCTTCGGAACCACGCCGTTGTCGACAGCTCGCCACATGGCATCTCCCTCCAAGCACTGAACGCTCTTTACGCCGCGTTCGCCGCCCCGACGCCGCTCGACGAGACACTGGAAGCACTCGAGTGAGTGGCTGCCATAGATATCGAGCCCGGAGTAGCCGATGCCAACGGCAGCCTCGATGTCGCAATTCAGTGGGACATCGATTTCCGGTTCGCGAAAACTGACTGGCAACGACGATCCAGCCATTAGGGGCGCCTTCATCCGCCTCGCTCGATCGTAGATCCACTTGGCGTCGGCCCAAACCGGACCGAGGTGCTTGTCGCTGAAGACGGGGGTCACCCGGCCGTACTTTTGGAACGTATTGGTGATCTCCTCAAAGAAACGGCGGCGAGGATAGAGGTGCTGGCCCTTCCGGTTGGTTGGGTAGGCGCCGTGTTCGCCGATACTGATTACTCCGTCCACGGCAATCTGGTCTGTTCCGAGGGTGACCGCTTTTTCAATCGAGTCGAACAGCGGGACGTTGTGCTTCTCCGCCATTCGGCGCGAGATGTCCGCCGCGGGAAACTGATCGACATACAGCGAGGCGAGCCTGAGCGCCGGTCCGGGGCCTCCGTCTTGCTTCCAGCCCTCTAAGATCTTCCCGATCAGCACATCGGCGTGCGATCCGGGCTGATAAATTGTGACGACAGCGGCAACCGATTTCGGCCTAGCCAAACCGTCGGTGCGGGCCCAGCTGGGAACCGCTGCGAACGCCGTCGCCGCCGATGCGCCGGCCAATACGGCTCGCCGAGTGATGCTGTTTGGGGTTTCCGTCATGACGCCGCTTTCGGGTAAATTGGCATTGTCTTCGCGCCCAATTCACAAGTCAATTCCGTCCGAGAAAAGAAGTCCGCACAGGGCCAATGGTGCTATAATCCGCGGTGCGTGCTCAGCTCTACCCATCCGCACTGGCAGATACAGGCGATAACGATACAGGCGATAACAATGTTGAGTTCAACGATTGGGAAGCCGTACGGACATGCTGATGACATCTCTCGCCGCTCATTTCTCCGCGCTGGCGTGGGGGTCGGAGGCCTGGGCGTTGGGGGCCTGGGGGTGGGCGGCCTGGCTTTGGCGGGCTTGGGCCTGCCTGACTTGCTGCGCGCAGAAGGCGAGTCAAATCGCGCGTCGCAAAAATCGGTGATCATGATTTTTCTCTCGGGCGGCGCACCGCATCAAGACATGTACGACTTGAAAATGCATGCGCCAGCTGAAGTTCGCGGCGAGTTTCAGCCGATTGCCACGACCGTCCCTGGCATCCAGATTTGCGAGCATCTGCCGCGGATGGCGCAGATGATGGATCGCCTCCTTCCGATCCGCTCCATCGTGGGCTCCGAGGGACGCCACTCGGCGTTTCAGTGTTTGACGGGGCGGAGGACGACTCAGCAACCGGCCGGAGGATGGCCCTCGTTTGGGTCGTATGTGTCGCGGCTTCAAGGCCCAGTTGATCTTGCAGTGCCGCCGTTCGTCAGCCTTTCACCCAGGATGAAAGTGGCATCCTGGGCCGATCCGGGGCAGCCCGGTTTCGCTGGGCAAAGGTACGCTCCATTTGCACCGAATCACAGCGGCGCCGCCAATCTGGTTCTGCAACAAGGCCTCAGCCTCAGCAAGCTCGGCGATCGGCAACTGCTATTAAGTCAACTCGACACGCTTCGCCGAGAGGCCGACGCGGATGGGTCGCTCGAAGCGATGGACGCCTATCAGCAGCAAGCCTACGGAATTCTCACATCAAGCAAACTCGCCGACGCTCTCGATTTGGAGCAAGAAGACCCCAAGCTTCGTGACCGCTATGGCCGTGGTTCGAGCAAGCCGGCCGGCTACGGCGACGCGGGGCCGCTGCTAAACGACTATTTCCTTGGCGCCCGTCGTCTGGTCGAAGCGGGCGCGCGCGTCGTCACGCTCGCCTACGGCCGCTGGGACTGGCACGGCCGTCCACACGGCACCACCTTCGAGAACGCTCGAGGCCATTTGCCGATGCTCGACAAGGGCCTGACGGCTCTGCTCGATGACCTCCGCGATCGTGGCCTGGACGAAGACGTCACGGTGCTCGTTTGGGGCGAGTTCGGCCGCACGCCGCACATCAACGCCAAAGGCGGTCGAGATCACTGGCCTCGTGTCTCCAGCGCGTTGCTCGCCGGCGGCGGATTGAGTACAGGACAAGTGATCGGCTCGACGGACCGGCTCGGCGGCGAGGCTAGGGATCGTCCGGTCCATTTTCAGGAGGTGTTCGCCACGCTCTATCATCAATTGGGCATCGACATCGACCGCGCCACCGTCAGTGATCTCAATGGTCGTCCGCGATTCCTGGTCGATCACATCAAGTATCAGCCGATACGGGAAGTCCTCTAGACGCCTTAGCGGCTACGGGGCTGCGAATCGTCCACACCGACGGGGATCTCGTCCAGGAAGCGGTCGGCGTTGGTTGGATTTGCCGAAAACGCGTCTAATGCCACGGTCATGCACGCCAGCGGGCGAGATGACTTTGGGGAGAGACGAATGAGGTTGCAATTCTACCCTAACGGCTCGCATCGCCGGGCCGGGTTCTGACGGTCATGGCGGATTGCTCGCCTTGGTGCTCACGATTGCTTGGCTATCCGGGATGTTCGAAACGAAAGTCGAGCCGGGGGCCGAACCGGGCGTGCGGCGACATTCGATGAGCTGATGGACATCGTGCATGAAGTGACGAAGACGCTCGATAGAGACGCTCGCCAGAGACTCAATCGAGTTCGGATTCGAAAGCGGATGAGATGTGGTTAATCCGAGGCGGGAGGTTGTCGTCGGGCCAGACGACTTCGATGATGTCGAAGCGAGTTCGGCAGCCTTCGACATTATTCCGCTTGGCGAAGGCGGCTGCAGCCCGGCAGATTCGAAACCGCTTGTGGCGGTCGACCGCGTCGGCTGGACGATCGTGGGCGTCGCTGCGGCGAGTCTTGACCTCCACATAGACCACGGTTCGACGGTCGATGGCGACGATATCGAGCTCTCCCAGGCTGTCACGTACGCCCTGGCCGACAATCTGAAGCCCTCTGCGACGAAGATACTGTGTCGCGACTCGCTCCCCCCGAGCACCCAGTGTCTCGCCCTTGCGAGGAGGGCAATACGGAGGACCGAGCAGGGCGCTTGGCGCTCTCAAGACGGCGTGTAGCC
>CAZWOU010000305.1:0-4007 GCA_964635375.1 uncultured Pirellulaceae bacterium
GCGTTGGCAGCACCTGGTGCCGCTACGGCGTACAGGACAGCGTCGGCTTTGCGATCCGCGTCGAACAGCGCTACCGCGGCGTTCGAGCTCCGCACAAGATCAAGTTCGGGGTGAGCGGGTGTGTCCGCGAGTGTGCCGAGGCCCAGTGCAAGGATGTGGGACTGATCGCGACTGAGAGCGGCTACAACCTCTACGTCAGCGGTAACGGCGGCGCCAACCCGCGGCATGCCGATCTGCTGGCCGTCGATCTGGACGAGGAGACAGCGATTCGTTACATCGACCGATTCCTGATGTACTACATCTTTACGGCCGACAAGCTGACCCGCACCGCAGCTTGGTTGGAACAGATGGACGGCCGCCTCGACCACCTGAAGGCCGTGGTCATCAACGACGAACTTGGCATTTGTGACGAGCTGGAAAGGCGGATGCAGCACTTGGTTGAGACCTACAAGTGCGAGTGGAAGGAAGTCGTCAAGAACCCGGACAAGCGCCGCCTCTTCCGACAATTCGTCAATGTCGATGAAACAGAACCGGCAATCGGGTTTGTCGACGAGCGAGGACAGCGTCGTCCGGCCGACTGGCCCAAAGGGGGCGTTCCCGTGCAGAACAACGAGCTGGTGCAACTGCAGAGTTTCGAGCCGGCAGCCGGCAATGGCAAATGCAACGGCAACGGGAGGGCCAGCGGCAAGCCGAAGTACAGCGACCGCTTGAAAAAGAAATGGGTCAAGGTCGGGAACGTTGCTGACTTCCCCGCCGACGGCGGCGCCGCGATCAAGTACGGAGACGTTCAGATCGCCGTCTACAACTTCGCAAGCCGTGGAGAGTGGTACGCCTGCCAGAACATGTGTCCCCACATGAACGCGTTCGTGCTATCACGCGGCATCGTCGGAACAGTGAGCAAGGAGCCGAAGGTTGCCTGCCCGCTACACAAAAAGCCCTACTCACTGAAGACCGGTCGAAGCCTCTCGGGCGAGCCCTACTCGCTGAAAGTCTTCCCGGTCAAAGTTGAGGCAGATAAAGTCCATCTCGAATTACCACCCACGAAACAACTCGAAGCACTGCTCTCCACTGAGCACCACTGCATCAAGACCGCCGGAGATGGGGCAAGCGAGAACAGGACGTGTGTGAGCTGTGCGCAGGAGTGACTCATAGTTGGCGTCGCATTGGCAAGACCCAAGAAGATCTGCGATCCAAGAGCCGGCTGATCTAAGTGGTGTTGGGGGCGCCAGATTCGTACTTCATTTCGCCAGTTTGAGATACTCGGCCGCATAGCGGCGGCCGTGCTCTTCCTGAGTGGCAGTATCGAAATGAACGCTGTCGACATACTTGGCGAAGGAGCGACCATCGACACAGGCGGTGTGGGGGCGTAGTTTCGGCAACTCGAGAAGTATTGCATTGAGTTTGGTTCGCAATTCCGGGCTCTTCTTCTCTCCGATCGTACAGGCGATGAAGGGCAGGTTCGCAATGGCGAGATCGGCACGCAGGTTGTCGATGAGTTGGCCGAGAGAGCTCGGATACATTTTGATTTTGTTTGGCGTCGTATCAGACTCCCCCTGCAGCCACAGCGCCCCGGCGATTCGGGTCTTGCCTTTGGGTCCTTGGCTGAGCGCCAGTTTGGCACGGCGGACGGTCGCGTCATATAGCATGCGTCCCTTCCTCCACTGGGTGATATTCGATCCGCCCATGGCGCAGGGAATGAGTGCAACTCGGGTATTCGGCTGCGCCCCAGCAAGCGCTTGGGAAAAACTAATCCCTGGGCCGACGCCAGCATTGTCAGCACCGCTGAAGTCTTTCGGGTCACCAATCAGATGAAGGGGGTGGCGGGCAAGAAACCAGCTGTCGTTCTTCAAATGCATCATGATGATCCGAGGATCCGCCAAGGGGTCTTTAGGCATGACGCCGCGGCCCTTCATGTTGGACTGCCCCATCAGCAAGAAAATATCGACTCGCTTCGTTCCTCCCGGAAGCTCGGAGATGTCAGCGGCCACGAGCGGTTGCCGATTGAGCTCCGGCGGAGGAGGTTTCAATTTCCTTTTCTTCCGAGCGGGTGCCTGTGATTGCCGCTTGGGCTGCGACGGCGGATCTGCCGCCAACGGCGAGAGCATGATCAGCGAGAGGATCATGGCAGTTATCATGTTCATGGCGCGTACCTCTTATTGGAGCTTATCGACGACTTCAGGCGGGAAGTTCTTCTTTCAGAATCCCTGCCGGCACCAGGCGTGCCCGTCTGCCAGCACGTCGTTGTCATAGGTGATGAGCATACGTCGGTCAGTATCTGGATGAAGTTCGTGGGCGTGGCGGCGTTGAGCCGACAGGCGCCGAGGATGAGAAGCAACGCAACCATTCTGGACATGCGAAATTACTAGCCGTATGCGATCGCAAACGCGAAACGCCAGTTAAGGCCTATCATAATTCCTTGAGCTCGATCTTCCTGAACTGCACTTTCGACCCAGACACCGGCACTCGATCCCAACTGAACTGCGGCAACCCGCTGCGCGGGCATTCGGCCCGCTGACAGACTCGACTCAAGGAGTCGAGCTACGCGGGTCGGATTGGGCTAAGTTGTTCTCTGCTGCTTACTGCTTTGCCTTGAAAAACTCTTCCACTGTGGAAGCCACGAACTTGCCAAGGGTGATGTAGCCCTCAGAACTGTAGTGGGTTCCATCTGCTCCTTTGGGCAAACTGCCAGGATAGATCGTGTCAACGTTGGGGATGTCTCGCCCGGCTCGGTTCTGCGCAGCGATGACTGCCGCAATGTAGGGACGCCTGCCGGCAGTCTTTCTCAGCCTGGAAAAGCTTGCCTCATTCAGGTAGGTCAAGACGGCTTTGAGCAGCTCATCCTTCTTTAACAATGCTCTGCCCGCTGGATTTGTGACCATGTGCAAGTCCTCGGCACCCATGTTGGACATGGCCGCTTTGAGCAAGTCTTCGTCATTCATGTAGGACGGAACAAATACTGGAAGGTCTGGAGCGTCCAGGTCTGAACGCAGGTCCGAGACCAGCTGTTTGAAGGTGTCGTAATAGTCATTTGCGAGAACCTTCTTCGTTCCGTCCGCGGCTCCCTGCTTCCAGACAAAGCCGCAAAACTCAGGTTCCGAGATTCTTCGGGCTTCGGTCACAGCATTCATCACGTCCTTGTACAGCGACCCTTTCTTGCCATCGAAGGTAAGGTTTGCCCGCTCAAAGGACCAATTCTTCTCGAAGCCGCGTATGCCCGTTCCACCGCTCGAAACCTTGATGATGCCGATCGTGTCTTCCGGCCAAAATGCGGCAAGCTGATGAGCGAACGATACTCCCGGCCCAAATCGCTGGCGCGGCACAAAGTATTCCCACCTCCCATTCGCCCAGATGCGGATGCGGTCGTGCTTTTCAGCGTAAGGTGCCTTCAGCTCATTCGCCCGCCCCGTACCGTGCATGTTGGATTGGCCCATCAGCACAAACACGCGGAACTTCCCGCGTTTCGGGATCGCCGCTTCGCCGCCGCCCATGGTGTTGGCCTGTTGCAAACCTGTCGTCTTCCATTTATCGGCATCAGCGCCAGCCGGCGTTGTTTGGGCATTCTTTCGCCTGGCCTGATTGAGATCTCGCAAGGCGCGTAATTCCGCGTCGTCCAGCTTGCCGTCCTTGTTGGCGTCAGACCTCGGGAATCTTCTGATGAGCTGGCTCTTTTGTTTCTCGCTAAGCCTGGATTCCTGAGCGACTGCCGAAGGGACACCAGCGACCAACACTGCCAGTGCCAAGATCAAAGACATACGCATTTTTTATCCCTTATCCTGAAACGTGATTTATTGTCAGTTGGACAATCGCCCAGCTGGTCGGTGATAAAACTCTGTCTGGAGGTGTTGATTCCGCAGAGGTTCAAATGGAATCGCCAGCTGCGTCGCGGAGCTTGAAGTCTACAAAAAGATTAAGAACCACAGCCCGATTCTAAGATGAAGTAGGTCGGAGCTACGTCGCAGCGATTCTTGATCCGGCTGAAACAGATTCGCCGTCATGCGCTCTAAGCG
>CAZWOU010000305.1:4107-5198 GCA_964635375.1 uncultured Pirellulaceae bacterium
GTCGCAGCGATTCTTGATCCGGCTGAAACAGATTCGCCGTCATGCGCTCTAAGCGATGGTTGAGTCCTTGCGGCTTGGCAGGCATAGGCGGTAAGCGCGAGTGTTTGTGGGTACGCGCTGATGATGAGGCATTTTCCGAGTTTCATTTTTTTTGCTTCTTCAATTCGTCCAGCAGCAGCTTGCCGTCGCCATTGGAATCGATATTCTTGAACCGCTTGGTCAGGACGGGGACATTACGATCCTTTGGGTTGCCGATGTATTCTTCCAGAGTGATCACTCCGTCCCCATTCCGGTCCCGATTCTTGAAGAACTGATCTTGCGACCGGCGTTTCGGAGGCCGGGTGGCAGTAGCTTTCCGGGGCTTGGATTTCTCTTTTTGCAGTACCCTGGTAGTTCCACCGCCGGGATACTCCGTGTTGATGTTGGAAAGATGGTCGATTAGTTCCGTCTTGAGTGAGGTGTAAACCTCAGGGAGCTCCGTTCTCAGATCATTCTTCTCGGTGGCGTCTTTGCTAAGGTCGTAGAGGGCGAGATCGGTGCGTTTCAGTTCGGCGATGTGGGTGTCCCAATCCGGGGAGTTCCTCCCGAGTTTGCTCCATAGTTTGTAGTCCCCCTTTCGCAGACCGAAGTTGCCCCAAAGCTCGAAGATCATGGTTCGCTCCGGAATGGTTTTCTTCCCGGCCGAAAGCATGTGCGGCATCAGAGACATCCCGCGAACCGGGTTCTTACCATTCATTTCTGGAACAGGGATCGTGGCAGCGTCCAGCAAGGTGGCAAAGACATCGCAATGCATTACCTGGTCATCCGAGACCATGCCTTGAGGCAGTCGACCTTTCCAATTCATGAGGAACGGTACGTTCAGCCCGCCCTGATACGTTGTCGCCTTGCCTCCTCGGAACGGTCCATTGTTGCCGGGAAAATTGCCAGCTGTGTCGTCTCCCATGGTGCAGCCCCCGTTGTCACTGACGAAGACGATGAGAGTATTTTCGGCGATGCCCAGCTCATCTAACAGGCCGACCAGCCGGCCAATGTTGTGATCCATGTGTTCGAGAATGGCGACGTAATCGCTGCGCAGGAAACTGACACCCCGG
>CAZWOU010000306.1:0-5107 GCA_964635375.1 uncultured Pirellulaceae bacterium
TTGCATCCGCCGTGATGAATGGCAGGTTCAACTGGGTCTGCGGCGTGCTGCTCAATTCCTTCTTGGCCTTTTCGCAGGCCTCTTGAAGGCGCTGAAGCGCCATCGTGTCCTGGCGCAAATCGACGCCGTTCTCTTTTTCGAACTCGTCAGCCACGTAGTTGATCAGAGCCGCATCGAGATCGTCGCCGCCCAAATGGGTGTCGCCGCTCGTGCTAATCACTTGAAAGACCTTGTGGCCGTCCTCGTCTTCGACTTGAAGCACGGAGACGTCAAACGTGCCTCCACCGAGGTCGAACACCACGATCTTCTCGTTGGCGTCTTTCTTCAACCCGTAAGCCATCGCCGCTGCGGTCGGTTCGTTGATAATACGAGCGACCTCGAGACCGGCGATCTGCCCCGCGTCTTTTGTCGCCTGGCGCTGGGCGTCGTTGAAATAGGCGGGGACGGTGATCACCGCCTTGCTCACCTTGTGCCCAAGGTACGACTCGGCCGACTCCTTCAGTTTTCTCAACGTCTTTGCCGAGATCTCTTGCGGCGTGTACTCTTTGTCGTCGATCGCAACTTTGACGTAGTCGCCCGAATTGCCCGTGACCGGGTACGGCACCATTTTCTCTTCCGATTCGACCTCAGAGTGACGCCGACCCATGAATCGCTTGATCGAGTAGACTGTGCGAGTCGGGTTTGTCACGGCTTGTCGGCGAGCCAACTCGCCAACAAGGGTCTCGTCGCCATCGGTAAACGCCACGACGCTCGGCGTCAGTCGATTACCTTCCGGGTTCGGGATGACTTTCGGTTCCGTTCCTTCCATCACTGCGACGACGGAGTTCGTGGTTCCAAGGTCGATACCAATGATCTTTTCGCCTTGTGCCATGATCTCTCTCCTATCTCTTAAACTGGCTTACCTTGATATTCGCGTGGGACCCCAGGGCGAATGCGAGTCGGCTGTCGCCCGTTGCGGCTGCCCAGCTGTGATCGAATTGACGTTGCCTCCGCCGCGTTCCGTGGTTACCGCCTGTGGCTGAAGCGTTAACTCCGCCGATTCCGCTTTCTGCAGCGAGACTTCCCCATATATCGCAAAGGGTATGCCAATTCCGGACCTTGTCATGTAAGTCGTTGTCGAGTAATGTGTTGTGTTAATTGGTGGCGATCCGAATAAGTGGCTTCGCATGTCAAAATGGCAGACCTGGGTCGGGTCCTAACGGGGAAGCTGGTTTTGTGGCTAAGTCACGGCAAACGAAACAAGATGAGCTCTCGCAGGCCGATCGGCAACTGCTCGATTTGCTCGATTCAAGGGCGGAGCTATTGGCTGCGATCGATCAAGCGGGCGGGGTTGTCGACGCGACGCAGGACGCGATACAGCGCAAGGCGCTGCTCTCCGCCTATGCTGGTCCCTTGCCAGCGGAGCAGATCGAAGCGGTAATCCGCGAGGTGCAGAGTGCTTCAAGGTCGGCGTTGCAGGCAGTTCGCGTCGCCTATTTGGGGCCGCCTCACAGTTACAGCCACCTGGCCGCGATCGAACAATTCGGATCGGGTGCCCTGCTCTCGCCTGTTTCTAGCATCAAGACAGTGTTTTCGGAGGTCGCGGCGGGGAGGGTCGACCTGGGCGTCGCCCCGATCGAAAACTCAACTGACGGGCGGATCGTCGATACGCTCAGCATGCTGGCCCGCAATCCGCTACGAATCTCTGGCGAGATTCAATTGAGGATTCACCATTGCCTATTGGGCTTGGGACCCCGCCAGGACGTGACTGAGGTCTATAGCAAACCCCAGGCGTTGTCCCAGTGCCGTGACTGGTTGGCCGCCAACTTGCCTGAGGCCCAGGCCAAAGAGGTAGCCAGCACGGCCCACGCGGCTCAGCTTGCGTCCGAACGACCTGGCGGCGCGGCAATTGCCAGTCGCCAAGCTGGCCTGCACTACGGTCTCGAAATCCTCGTGGCCAACATCGAGGACAACCCGAACAACGTTACGCGTTTCGCGATTTTGGGCGGCGAACCATCGCGCCCGACCGGGCTGGACAAAACCACGCTGATGTTCCACCTGCCCCACCGCCCCGGCGCTCTGGCCGACGCCATGGCGATCTTCAAGCGAAGCCAACTCAACCTGACCTGGATCGAGTCATTTCCGATGGCAGGCGCCCCCAACGAGTATGTCTTTTTCGTTGAATTGGAAGGGCACGAAGATCAGGACGAGTGTGCCGGGGCGGTCCAAACGTTGCGGAAGAAGACGGTCAGGCTTGAGGTCTTGGGATCCTACCCGCGATCGCAACCCAGTTTGTAGCAAAGCGATTGTGTAGCAAAGCGAGAAACGGCTCGCTCGCCGCGAGACCGACCACGGCAGCGTCCATTACGGGAGGGCCCCAGTGGGGTTTTCCAATGAGGCCTTTCAGTGAGGATTCCTGGCCAAAAGGGGCTGAGCCTCTTACTTGGCCTCCGGGGCGGACGGGCTCGACGATTTCCCTGCGAATCTGCTACATTGCCCGGTTTGGCGTTGCCGCTGCACGACGGAGTAAGCGGCCTTCAGCCGGCCCACTGTGCGTGGGAGTCGGCTCGCTCGGCCCTTGGCGGAAATCGAGAGCTAGGAATCGGCCATGATTTTGATTCTCAAACCGGATGCGACCGAGGATCAAGTGCAGCATGTGGTGGCGCGAGCGGAAGAAATGGGCTTTCAAACTCATCTCAGCCGCGGCACATTCCGGACCATCGTGGGGCTGATTGGAAACGAAGAGAAACTGCAGGCGATTCCTTTGACGGCTATCCCGGGCGTTGCCCAGGTCGTGCCCGTCATGTCTCCCTACAAACTGGCGAGTCTGGACGCCCACCCGCAGCCCAGTGTTGTCCGCGTTGGCCGAGTTCCCGTGGGCGGTGGAAATCTGGCGATGATCGCCGGGCCCTGTGCGATAGAGTCTTTGGAGCAGATGCGGACGATTGCGGCGGCAGTCAAAAAGGCCGGCGCCAACATTCTCAGGGGAGGGGCGTATAAGCCGCGAACGAGCCCGTATTCGTTTCAGGGGCTGGGCGAGGACGGGCTTAAGATTCTGAGGGAAGTGGGCGACGAGTTTGGCTTGCCCGTGGTGACCGAGGTCACCGACCCGCGGTGTGTTGAACGCGTAGATCAATACGCTGACCTCTTACAGGTTGGCGCAAGGAATATGCAAAATTTCGTGCTGTTGAGCGAAGTTGGGCAGGCTGAGCATCCGGTGCTGCTGAAGCGGGGCATGAGCGCGACTGTAGATGACGTTTTGATGAGCGCTGAATATGTGCTTTCGCAAGGCAACTCCAACGTGATCTTGTGTGAGAGGGGTGTGAAGAGTTTCGACAAGGCGACTCGCAATCTGTTTGACGTGGCGGCCGTCGCCGCCGTTCAACGGTTGTCCCATTTGCCGATCATTGTGGATCCGAGTCACGCAACCGGTCGGCCCGACCTGATCCCCGCTTGTGCCTTCGCGGGCATCGCGGTCGGCGCGGACGGCGTGCATATTGAAGTACACCATTGTCCAGAAGAAGCTAAATCCGACGGGCCCCAAGCCCTGCTGCCTGAGCAATACTCGGAGTTGGTTGATCGTATTCGAGAACTAGCGAGCCTTATGGGGCGTCGCATTCCTACAGCGGACGGAGAAGTCGCGTGAGACGTACATTTATTGCCGGCAATTGGAAGATGAACTTGGATCGAAGCGGGGCGGTTGGATTGGCCACGCAGCTCAAAGAAGGCAGCCAGCGATTCGGCGACGTGGAAGTCGGGATTTGCCCGCCGAGCGTCTATCTAGACGCTGTCTGCGCCGCGGTTGGCGACCTGATCGGCGTCGGCGCCCAAAACATGTATCACCAGCCCAGCGGCGCCTACACCGGCGAGCTGAGCGCGTCGATGCTCAAAGATGTCGGTTGCCGGTATGTCATTTTGGGTCATAGTGAACGACGCCACGTGCTTGGCGAAACGAATGCCGATGTCAGCAAGAAGCTGATCGCTGCCCTTGCCGCCGGCGTCACGCCAATCCTCTGCGTTGGCGAAACGCTGGCCCAGCGGGAAGCCGGGCAGACCAATGATATCGTCGCAGAGCAATTCTACGGCTCCCTGGCTGGGGTCGATGCCGAACGAGCCGCCACGGTCGTGATCGCCTATGAGCCGGTTTGGGCGATTGGGACCGGCAAAGTGGCCACTCCCGAAGAAGCCGAAGCCGCACATTCAGCTCTACGCGAAACTGTGGAAAACCGCTACAATGCCGAGGTCGCTGGGCGTGTGCGAATCCAGTACGGAGGGAGCGTTAAGCCCGAAAACGCGGCGAAGTTGATCGGACAGCCCAATATCGATGGCGCTTTGGTTGGCGGCGCTTCCCTGGAAGCGGACAGTTTCCTCGGAATCATTGAGGCCTGCGGAGCTGTGATTTCAAGCTGATTCAACTCTGCGGCATCGCGTTCCATGAACGCCACCACCTCCCAGAACAACTGACGAACATTCTAATCTGCTAACAATCCACTCTTTAGCCCACGGCCAATTCGACGGAACGATCGAGCCGGGAGTTCATTTATGCCATTGCTGCTCGCCCTGGAAGCCATGCATTTCCTTTTTGGAATCATGATGTTTCTAACTGCCGTATTCCTAGTGCTGTTGGTCCTTGTTCAGCGAGGTCGAGGCGGAGGACTCTCCGGCGCGCTCGGCGGCGCCGGGGGCCAAAGTGCATTTGGCGCCAAGGCTGGCGATGCCTTCACCAAGATCACGATGGTTGTCGCTGGATTTTGGATTCTGCTTTGCGCCTCCTCTATCATTATTCTGAATTCAGGCAAGACCGGCCGATTCGAATCGGGTTCTGGGGTCTCCAGCGACGCCGGGTCGCAAGTTGGCGGCACGGGTGACACGGGTGGCGCAGGTGCAGCCGATGGTGGCGGCACAAGCGACCCAGGCACAAGCGACCCAGGTGCAAGCGACCCAGGTGCAAGCGACGGTGGCGCCAGTGGCTCAGGCTTAAGCGGCGGCGGCGAACCGGGCGACGGCACTAGCAACGGTGGCTCCGATGGCGGCGGGGATTCAGGCGGCGGGGATTCAGGCGGCGGGGATTCAGGCGGCGGGGATTCAGGCGGCGGGGATTCAGGCGGCGGGGATTCAGGCGGCGGGG
>CAZWOU010000307.1:0-5089 GCA_964635375.1 uncultured Pirellulaceae bacterium
GGTCATGATCAGGAGCCACTTCAAATTTGAGCGTCTTGGCGCCGGACGGGATGGCCACCAAGGCGGATTGATGGTCAGCGAACTGCGCGTTAGTACCGACAACTTCAACTCCCTCTTGAATGTCGATCTTTCCGTCTTGCCAGCCTATCTTCCCCTCTTGCCAGTACCTTGCGGGGTTGTTTTCATGCCTGACCGGCTTACCGTCGATGAAGACCTTTGCGTGCCAGCGCCCGTTCCAGGTGAGAAATTTATACTCCGGTTTCAGGGCAACGGTCACTGAACCCTTGAGCCGCAACATCGGGCCGCCGTCGTTTTCCGTCAGTCCACCGTAAGCATTTGCGGACTTCTTTACGTACGCCTCCCATGCGCCCACTGAGAGAAAATGTTGTGGCTTTAATTCTGCTTGCTTCAACTTAGCGATCGTCGCCGCCTTCTCTTTCGGATCGCGGACGTCGGTCTGCATGACCTTTTTACTCAGCGGATCAAAGGCAAGCCCGTCGGTGGTTTCGAGCGGCTTCAAATCGGCGAGATACACCTGCGGCGGCATCCGCAGCAGCGCGCCCTTAACATCCACCTTGACCGGCGCACGTAGAGTGGCGTTCTGCACATGCCAGGCAACCGGCTCCGCAGCAGGCTCGGCATCCTCCGCCGAGAGTGGTGCCGCGCAGCACACTAAGAGTGTGATTAGAAGTGGTTTGATTTTGTGTAGCAGATTCATATTCAATCTTTTTGTCGCCGTTCGCTCTGTTGGAGTTCAGGCTTTAGCCTGCCATGCGGATTAACATCCGCTGAAAAACACGCTAAAGCGTGAACTCCAACAGGCGGTCCATCTATCCGAGTAAGCCGTTCAATGGCCCTGTACTATCGGCAAACCGCTCGAGGCCGGTACCCATCAATTGAGCCTGTGAAAGCCACAGGTTGGCCAACGGCGTATTTTCGGGGCAACGGAGAATTCGCCCGGTCTTGATCCTGCCGTTGGCGGAACCTGCCACGATAATAGGAAGCTCATTCATCGTGTGATGTTCTCCATCTCCCAATCCAGAACCCAAAGTGATCATCGAGTGATCCAACAGCGTGCCCTCGCCCTCCTGAATCGCATCCAACTGTTCGAGCACTTCGGCAAACAACTCGACATAAAAACGGTCGACTTGAACAAGCATCTTTTTCACACGCTCCTGGCCCTGGGCATGCGTGAGTCCATGATGTGATTTGGTAAAATTCAATTCATGGTAGAGTTGCGGCGTGCCCCACCTTTCCGGTGCGAGCATGAACGTGGCAACATGCGTGAGATCGCCCTGAAATGCCAGCACCAGCATTTTACCCATCAGTCGTATGTATTCCCCACGCGTCATGGGCGCTTCACCCGGTTCCTGAATGTCCGCCTTCTTGTGGGTTTTGTAGTAGCTGTTGAGCTTTTCAATTTGCCTTTCGATTTCCTTCACCGAAGTAAAGTATTCGTCCAGCTTATCTCGATCGTGATGATTGAGATTCTTTTTGAAGTTAGAGGCGTCCTGCAAAATCAGGTCCGTAATCTCTTTGTCCGATTTGCCGGTCTTAAAAAGAGTTTGATAGACTTGGCGCGGATCTTTGAACGACGTCGCCACGTGCTCTGGCCCATACCAAGAGATGTTATCTAAGTAGATCGATTCTTTGAGGTCTTTGAACGTATTGCAGTTCAGCTCCAAGGATCGAATCGGCGTACGATGACTTACCTTGTCCGCAATCAAATGATCCAAGGTCCTGTCCATAGGGTAAACCGATTTGAGCGGACCATGAGGGTCGGCTGAAGACAGGTAGCACGAACTGCATTGATTGTGCACATCGACGCCTCTGACATTGACCCGGGACAACCCCGTTATCAGCGTGACCTTGTCGCCTACTTTTTTCAGCGGACTCAACGTCGGCATCGACAAAAAGTCCTGACTGTCCTTCTCGGGGAAAAAATGATCTCTCACAAAACCCATCGGTGAATAAAACGACGCGAAGCGCAAAGACGGCTCCTTCAGCTTCGTGGTTGCCCCCTCGGCTGCAACCGTCTCCAGCCAGGGAAGAGCCAGCATGCTGCCACCCGCCCCATACAAGAATTTGCGTCTGTTGAAATGATTATTGTCGAGATGTTTCATTTCTCATTCCTTTGTGTGAATATTGGATGAATCACAATGTTTTTAATGACAGCTCTCATTTTGTAATCATCCTTTTTGCTCGCCTTCGCGATTTCCTCTACTGCAATTCGATCCGCCAAAGTCAGTTCGCGACCCAAGCCATAAGACAGGACGTGTTTGATGAACGCTTTGGCAAACACGTCCTTTTCTGCCAGCACGGCGTCCTTGAAACCAACGACATCCTTGAAGTCATGCTTGCCAAACAATTTCCCACTGGCATCCACCTTCAAACCGGTTCGATAATTATCGCGCCAACGGCCCAGTAAATCGTAATTTTCCAAGGCAAATCCCAAGGGATCAATTTTTTTGTGGCAGCCCGCACACTGGGCATTACTGCTGTGCTGTTTGAGCTTTTGTCTGACCGTCAAACCTTCTTCTTGAAGTGTATTATCGTCCGCCTTTAAGTCAGGCACGTTGTCCGGCGGAGGCTCCGGAGGATCGTTGAAGATGACCGAAGAGACCCAAGACCCGCGCGTAATCGGCAATGACCGAAACGGACCTGAGGTCATCACCATCACGGCCCCTGTGGTGATCACGCCGCCGTATCTTCTGTCCGTCAGCGGCGTCCGCGTGAAATCAATGTGGCGTAAGTTCACGTTGATTGGATAGGTGGCGGCTCTGCCCTGATACCATTCAGTTAACAAGTGACTGCGGTAAGTAAAGTCGGAATCGACCAGTTCCAAGATCGGCCTGTTCTCAACGAAAACCGTTTCAAAATTCAGCAGCGGCTCCAACATCATATGCATACCTCGTTTGTATGATATTTTGTCGTCGCCACCGAAGTAGTAATCTCGATGGGTCTTGAAATCAGGGGCGGCAGAAACCAGATTGTTGATCTTTAACCACTGGGGCGCAAAACTGTCGCAGAAGTTTTTCACGCGACGATGGTTGAGCATGCGATCTACTTGCTCTTCCAAAACCTCCGTGTCTTGAAGCTTCCCCTCCCCAGCCAAGTCCAGCAATTCATCGTCGGGGATCGAGCTCCAGAGAAAGAAGGACAAACGCGTGGCCAGATTGAAGGAGGCGTGAGTCGCCAAGTCCTTGTCTGTTTCGTTGTGAACAAAAATGAATCGCGGTGAAGCCAAGGCCGCCGATACGACGTCTTTCATGCTTTGCGCAAAGTCACCGCTTTTTCCGTACTGCTTGTCAAAATACTCCGTATACAGATCCAGGGTTGCCTGATCGGCAGGAGACTTGAACGCTCTGAGAAGAAACTTTGCAATGCGTTCATGCGCAATTTGTTCGATCGGCTGCTCGAGTTTTAAACTGACATCCTCCTCCATTTTCCAGTTGCCTACCAACGTGTCGTCGGCGACTTTCTGATCGCCGTCCGCAATACTCTTCATCTGAATCTTGCTCAATCCGGATCGGTACAAACGGATGTCGTTGAGATCTCCATGAAACGGTTCGCCTCCATACGAGCCAATCTTCATTGGCTGTGTGCTTTGAGTGTTGAGCTTGCCCTCGATCGCCTTGCTACCGATATGCCTTCCATCCACATAGAGATTCATTTGCTTGCCGTCGAACGTGCCAGCCACGTGATGCCACTTGCCGTCGCCAATCGTCTTTGGGTCCACAGAGGCACCGAATTCTACGTAACTGCCTGCGATGCCAGCGCCCATCCAAAGCCCCCAAGTTTCACCAGTCCTGCCGATGGCTAACAACTGACGGCGCCACGAATCCTCCCGGCGCGCAATGGTTTGCCATTTGTCGGTTGTTTTGGATGGGCGGATCCACGCGCTGATCGTTACCCCGGTGCTGCGAGTTGCGACGGACTTATCTGCTGTAATGGAACCGAATTCCGTTGCTTGCTTCTTGGTTGGGTCTTGAAAAAGATCGTTCCAGATTCGGCAGTTCTTGTCGAAATTCTCTGCATGGACAACCGACCGACTGAGCTCCAGGAAGGATTTCATGAGCACTGGAGACATGCTCAGATGATCGCCACGATTGTTGAACCCATTTCCTGCGGGGGGATCTTTGGGAAAGGCCATCACACCCAGCAAACGGTTCTCCAGCATTTGCTGCAGACCCATGATTCGATTCCCGGCTCTGACGACATCGGGCATCTTGCCTGTCTCGGGCCGGAAGTATTGATTGTGGTCTCGAATGATGCGATCACCGATGGAATAGACCCAACAGTCAAGATCAAACAAGTCCCGTACCGCGTTTCCATATTCAAAGCGGTTCATCCGTCTCATTCTGAAGGGAATCAGCTTTGGGTGACTGACTAATGACCGATTCAACGACTTATACAAATGGATGAGCAAGGACTGTCGCTGAGTTTCAGAAGGCTGTTTCTCATCTTCTGGAGGCATTTCATTCTTGTCTAAAGCCTCGATCATTTTTCCGATCAGTTGCGGACTCTTTTCCAGATCATTCCATGATGAGAACTCGGTCAGTTTGACCTTGCCTTCGGTCTCTTCTCGCCCATGACAATCGTAGCAATAGGTTTTAAGAATGGGCTGAACACGCGTGTTGAAGTCGTCCACGCTCTTTGCAGGCTCTGCAGCCTGCGTGATTGACGAGAGCAGAAAAACTACTATTGGGCCATTCGCAATTGAACGTTTCATAAAACTTCCTGATCAGTGTTTTTGCCTGTTTGGCTTAGTCGCCTTTCGCAACATTTCGATACAGTAGCGAGCCGCTCTTGGCAAAATACTTGATGCCGCCGTTTTCCTGAACGAACAACTTGCCGCCATCCCCCATCCAAATGGCGTCATACGCTCTGCCGAGTCTGCCGCCGTATGACATGGCAAAGGAAGGCTTTCCATCGGACACGTACCGCCCGACATAAGCCGGCGCCGACACTCCATCAGCGAACGTAATCTGACTGATAATGCGGTCGCATCCCTCGTCGATCGTCTTGCCGTTGAGGCACACGTGCCATTTGCCATCGGCGCCAAAGGCGGCCCAGGCTATGTCCTTGC
>CAZWOU010000308.1:0-5041 GCA_964635375.1 uncultured Pirellulaceae bacterium
CTCTGCCCTATTCTCAGTTCCCACTCAATCGAGCTTTGAGGGGCATCAAGAATGCCGGTTATCAGTTTGTGGCCTGGGGGACGTCGCATCGCGAAACCGACGGCGGCGAGCGGATTCCCGTGATGCCAACCGACGCGTCGCCAGAACGGGCGCGCGAGCTAGCGCAGCGGTGCCGCGACCTTGGACTCGAACCGCTGATGATGTTCTCCACAGTCTACCCTGAAGCGGCCGATGGACTGCAGGTTCTAACTCAACGCCTCAAGCAAGCTGGCAAAGCGAGGATCGCTCAAGTGCTCACCTTTGGGCACACGAAAGGGGGTAATCGCAAACTCTGGATCGAGCGATTCAAGAAGCTCGGCCCGATCGCTCGCGATCAGGGAGTACTGCTAGTCGTCAAACAACACGGCGGGGCGACGGGGACCGGGCAAGCTTGTGCGGAGATCATCCGAGAAGTCGGCGACAAAGGGGTCCGGGTCAATTACGATGCGGGCAATGTGATGGACTATCTGAACGTCGATCCGATACCCGATATCAATCGTTGCGCGGACGTGGTTCACAGCTTCTGTATGAAAGACCACCGCAATTGGCCCAAGGACCAAGACTGCGGACCCGGCTTCGGAGTGATCGATCACTATCGACTGCTACAACCGGTCGCCCACACCGGCCGAAGAATACCGTTGTGTTGCGAGAACATTTTCGCCCCAGTCGTCCCGCGACCGGCGGCGCCTGAGGGCGTTGATGGCCTGGCGATGCGAGCGAGACAATTCCTGCAGACCGTTGTGGCTGGCGTCCAAGGCTGACGCCGAATCAATTGGCGATGGAGTTTCGCACGCGGGACTCCTCGAGGGAATGCGCTATGAGCCGCGAACATTCAGCCGGGAGATCGCCCATGCCGATTCCTATCCGACCGACGCTGGTTCTGGCCAGCCTGCTCGCAAGTTGTGCTGCGGCGATCTGCTGCGGACAACATAGGCCGGCGATTTCGCCGAACGACAAGGTGATCCGACCTTTTAACGGCGCCAACCTGGACGGCTTCACGAAATGGTCGCAAGAAACGAAACGGAAAGATCCCCACTCCGACTATCGCGTGACGGATGGGATGCTACACATCGGCGGGCGAGGCATGGGTTACCTGGCAACAGTCGACTCCTATAAGGACTACCACTTGAGCGTGGAGTACAAATGGGGCCAGCGGCGCGACGGCTCGAAAAATGTGCGGAATTCCGGAATCTTGCTCCACGCCAGCGGGCCCGACGGGAACGCTCGAGGCATCTGGCAGGCGTCGATCGAATGTCAACTGGCCCAAGGCTGTGAAGGCGATGTGATTGTGATTCGCGGCAAGGAACGCAATGGCCAAGTCATTCCAACAACCGTAACCAGCGACACTCGGATTGCCAGCGACGGTCGTACTCGATGGCGCCGAGGCGGGAAAAAGACGCTTTATGCAGGGAAACAGTTCTGGTGGTCGCAACACGAGCCCGGTTTTAAGGAACTGCTCGACACCCGAGGCAAGGACGACTTGGCAAGCCCGCGTGGAGAATGGACACAAGTCGAGTGCATCTGCAGGGGACGCCGCATTACAATCAAGATCAATGGAACCATCGTCAACGAGGTTTACGATGTGTTTCCGGCAGCAGGCAAAATCCTCTTGGAAAACGAAAAGAACGAGATCTTCTTCCGCAACCTGGAGATCCGCCCGCTGACCGGATCACAGCCCTAACATCGCAGGCAGAACCTAACATCGTAGGCAGAAAGCACGCCCATTCTCGATCAAGGAACCCCAAGATGAACAAGATCACACGCACGGACCGCGGCGTTGCCCGCTCGGCAGGCGACTCGAATCGCCGCCAGTTCATCTCAAACTCGTTAGCGGCGGGCAGCGTTGCCGGTGCGGCCGCACTGCTGCCGACGGCGCCGGTTCACGCCGCAGGCGACGACCTCCTCAAGGTGGCCTTGATCGGCTGCGGCGGACGAGGCACCGGCGCGGCGCGGCAGGCCCTTATGGCTGACGAGCACGTCAAACTCGTTGCGATGGCGGACGCTTTCGAAGATCGCCTGCAGTCCAGCCTCAAGTCGCTCTCCAAGATCGAGGACGTGTCCGGCAAAATCGACGTTCCAAAGGATCGCCAATTCGTTGGCTTTGACGCCTACAAGCAGGTATTGGCGAGCGATGTGGATGTGGTGCTGCTGACGACCCCGCCCCACTTTCGCCCAATTCATCTGAAAGCGGCCATCGACGCCGGTAAACATGTGTTCGCGGAAAAACCGGTCGCCGTCGATAGCCCGGGAGTGCGTTCCGTCCTGCACTCCTGCGCTGAGGCAAAGCGGAAGAACCTCTCAGTCGTTTCCGGCCTCTGCCTGCGGTACGACGGCGGTTTTCGGGAAACACTCAAACGGCTTCACGGTGGCGCGATCGGCGACATTCAAACCGTCGTCGCCAACGACTACCGTGGGTCCATTTGGGTCAAGCCGCGAAAGGACGATTGGACGGACATGCACTGGCAGATGCGTAATTGGTATTATTTCACGTGGCTTTCTGGCGATTTCAACGTCGAACAACATGTGCACTACCTCGACGTCTGCGCTTGGGTGCTCGGCGGCTACCCCAGCAAGGCGATTGGGATGGGCGGGCGGCAAGTTCGCACCGACGAGAAATTCGGCAACATCTTCGACCATCACAGTGTCACCTACCAATACGAAAACGGCACGCGGTTCTTCAGCAATTGCCGTCAACAACGGGGCTGCAAGAATGATATGTCAAGCTATGCCTTTGGCACGAAAGGGCGAGCCGAGGTATCGGAAAGGCGACTTCGGATCGATAACGGCCAACTCTGGCAATTCGATAAGAAGGTCAAGAATATGTACCAAGTCGAACACGACGAGATGTTTGCCGGAATCCGAGCTGGCGCGCCTCTGAACAATGGCGAATACATGGCGAAAAGCACCATGTTGGCGATCATGGGGCGAATGGCAACCTACACCGGCCAAGAAATCACCTGGGAGCAAGCCTTAGCGTCCGAACAGGACCTCTCCCCGGCCAAGTACGCCTGGGGCCCCGCGCCCAAAGTCGAAGCATGGTTGCCGGGCATTACCGAATTCGTCTAGAAACCCGAACTCGGCATAGCTCGACTCTTCCGGCTCTCGTCCCACGGCGCATTTGAGCGGCTCGATGTAAAAGACTTTGGGATGCGCAAAGAAAGCCTCCTACCTTCCCTCCAATCAGAGATGTCGCGACGAGCTCCGCGCATTTGCCTCAGGTTGGCCCTTGACTCTAATCTTCAAACGCAATACCTTGCTGCGCCATACCTTGCCGCGCACCTGTATGTCTAACCACACATCAGCGCGCGTATGGCGCGCGATATAGCGCGAGATAGGGCACACATTCTGGGCTCACAACTACGAGTCCCTCTTTACACCCAGTAACATCGTGGACGTTCGGGTCAGTTTTCGGAATAAAGCCGAGCTCAACCCGAGTTTGTGAAAAATGGCACAAAGTGTGCATTACCGGCTTTCCAAAAACACGGGGAATGCCCACACGGACTGTGAGAGAAAGTGAACACGATCAATATTCGGCGCCGATCGGTTGCGCTCGGCTGCATCTCGCCCCCCCCATTTCGCGCCCAAATTGCCAACCCCGAGCCACGCCGATGGCGTTGGGGCTTCGGCGTGATTCCGCTACTTCTGGTGGCCATCCTGCCCTCTTCCGCGGAAGCTCAAGAGACGTTGGCCCAGTTCTTTAAGAGGTCGTGCACCAACTGCCACACGATTGGCGGCGGGTACCTGAACGCACCCGACCTGAAGAACGTCAACCAGCGAGCAAAGCGGCAGTGGTTGATCGATTTCATGATGAATCCCCGGGCGACAATCGACAGCGGCGATCCGTACGCGAAGAAGATCTTCGCGGACTCAAAGAATCAGTACATGCCGCCCATTCAAGGGATGACAGCAGAGCGTGCGGGCTTTCTGCTCGACTTGATCAAAGAAGAGTCAGCTAAGCCAAAGTCGATCTTCATCGGCGCTCAAGAATCGACGAGACCTTTTCTGCCTCAGGACTACGAAGACGGCAAGGCCATATTCCTGGGGCTAAAGCCACTGGACGAAAAAGGGCCCGCCTGCATCTCTTGCCATACGATGCACGACACAGCCTCCCTGGGCGGCGGTCGACTGGGCGGGGATCTGACGAAATTCTCGGAGAAGAAGAAAGATCGCAACGCCGTCAGCGCATGGCTCTCTAATCCAGCGGCGGAGATGATGCAGCCGGTCTTTGCCAATAAGCCGATGACCGAGGACGAAATTCACTCCCTGACGGCCTACTTCGAAGGTTCGGCCAAGAGTAGCGAAGCGGACCCCTCGGCAAGTCGCGTGGCGTTTCTGCTGATGGGGCTGCTGTTGGCAATCGCGATCGTGTTTGGTTTTGACGCGATTTGGAAACATCGCTTTCACAGTGTTCGCAAGCCGTTGGTGGATTCCAACCAGGTGTGAGGTTATATCGTGAGTATTATGCAGGACGCTATCGCCTGGATTCGTGACGAAGTCAATCCAAAAGGGCGGCAGTGGGAAGAATTCTACCGCAACCGTTGGCAACACGACAAAGTCGTGCGCAGCACCCACGGTGTGAATTGCACGGGCGGCTGCACGTGGAATATCCATGTCAAAGACGGAATCGTCACCTGGGAGATGCAGGGCCTAGACTATCCCCTGCTTGAGTCCGGTCTGCCTCCCTACGAACCTCGAGGCTGTCAGCGAGGCATCTCTTACAGTTGGTACTTGTACAGCCCGCTGCGAGTCAAATACCCCTACATTCGGGGTGCCTTGATCGACATGTGGAAACAAGCCAAAGCCGATCACATCGACCCGGTCGATGCGTGGACAAGTTTGGTTGAGGATCCCGATTCGAGAGCGAGGTGGCAACAGGCAAGGGGCAAGGGAGGCCTTCGACGGACCGATTGGGACACGGCGCTCGAGATCATTAGCGCCTCGATGGTGCATACGATTAAGGCCCACGGCCCCGACCGCATAGCCGGTTTCTCTCCGATTCCAG
>CAZWOU010000309.1:0-5018 GCA_964635375.1 uncultured Pirellulaceae bacterium
GGTGTTGACCTGGAGGTAGCAGTCCGGGCGCCGGCCCTCCTCGGCCATGATCCGACCGACATCGCCGGCGCCCATCGCAAGATGGATTCGGTGGTCGCCCCCGGCTTCAGTACAGGTATGCCGATCACGAGAGCCGGGATTGACATCGCCCTGTGGGACATCGTCGGTAAGTTGGCCGACCTGCCGCTCTACAAGCTGTGGGGTCGGAATGTCGCCAAGCCGTTGACTTTGAGTTGGACGGTGAACGCCGTGACACTGGATGACGTGGATGGGTTGATTGAAGAGGGTCGCCGCCGCGGTTATCAGAATTTTAACATCAAGGTAGGTCCCGATGCGGACTACGACGTGCAACTTGCCAGCCGAGTAAAACGCTTGGCGCCGAACGGATTTCTTTGGTCGGACGCTAACGGCGGCTACGCGCCGCAAGACGCACTCGCCGCCGCTCCCCGCTTGGCCGACGCTGGCGTGGACGTGTTGGAGGCCCCCGTCAAGCCGAATCGCATCAGCACTTACCGGGCGCTCAAAAAGCAGGCGGCCCTACCAATCTATATGGACGAGGGAATTGTCTCACCAGTGGAACTGACCGAGTTCATCAAACTCGAGATGCTGGACGGGGTGGCGATGAAGCCGGCCCGGTGCGGCGGCCTGACGTCCTGCAAACGACAAATCGAAATCGTTCGCGACGCGGGATTGGGTTGGCTTGGCAGCGGGCTGACCGACCCGGATATTTCCCTCGCGGCCACATTACACTTGTACGCGGCGTTTGATCAGAAGAGGCCTTGCGCTTTGAACGGCCCGCAATTCCTGACCGCGGACGTGCTGACCAAGCCGCTGAAGATCGTTGACGGTCAAGCCCATGTGCCGGAAGGCCCAGGACTGGGCATTGACGTCGATGAGCAACAAGTGCGAGACCTCGTGGAACGCACACGGCGAGCGTCTCGGAGACAGGAATAGGTCCCAAGCCGGAAAGCACCTCGTCGAGGCTAGGAGGCGTCAACGTGAACGATTGCCCGACTGCACCGAACATTACACCGAGTAAATGTCGCGGACGCTTCCGCGCACTTTTGAACTCAACTTTCGCACATTATCCCCTTAGGTCACCTATGAACGATTCATCGAACTGTTGGCGCAACCAGTCTTACCTCGCCATCGTCCTGATCCTCGGCGTTCTGTCGGCACAGGCCGACGCCGCCGAATCTTTCAAATGGCACGAGGGCGAAGGCACGCGAACGCTCAAGTTCGGGGATGTCGAGTGGTTTACCTACCAATACCTGCCCAAGACTTTCGAGAAGGTCCCGGAAGACGACACCCGTCGCACGCGCGGCTGCTATATCCATACCCTTCGTGGTTTGCACGGCGAGATTTTGACCCAGGACGCGCCCAACGACCATGTCCATCATCACGGCATCTTCTGGGCTTGGCCGCATGTGAAGATCGACGGAGTGGAACACCGCCTCTGGGAACGGCCGGACATTTTTCAGAAGTTTGAGAAGTGGTTGAAACTCGACGCGGACGAAGACACGGCCACGTTGTCGGTGCAGAACGGTTGGTATCTCGGGGAGAAGAAGGTGATGACTGAGCGGCTGGAAATCACCGCCTACCCGCAGCGCGGCGCGCGGCGATACTTCGACCTCTCGCTCACCATCACACCCGTGGACAAGCCGGTCACACTTCGCGGCGCGGGCGGCAAAAGCTATGGCGGCGTGACGCTTCGGATGAACGTCTGGCCTCGCAAGGACGGCGCCGTCACTTCACCAGAGGGCGTTCGCCGACACGTCGGTAACGGCCTGCTATCGAAGGAAGACCTGTCCAACAAGTCGCTCAAATGGGCGGCGCTGACGACCAGTATCCCCGACGGCCCCGAGCGGAGCGGCGTGGCGATCATGGTTCCGCCAAGCCATCCTAATTATCCTCCGACGTGGCTCACCCGCTGCTACGGCGCGTTGTGTGTCGGCTGGCCGGGCGTGGAGGAGCAAACGCTTCCGCCAGGCAAACCGGTTACATTGGCCTACCGCTTCCGAATCTACCACGGAGAGCCAAACGTGAAGGAAATGGCCGAGACCTACCAACACTACTTGAATTCGCTGCCCGAGTAATGGCGACTAGATTCCCAGTGCTTTGCAGCGCAAGGAAACGATATGAACGCTGAAGACATGCACAACCGTCGCTCCTTCATTCGTGACTCTGGGGCGCTGGCTTGCGGCCTCGCCGCTACCGGTGGAATGCCGGGTACCGCTGTGTTCGCCGCCGAAGGGGATGACGGGCTCAACGTTTATCAGCTCGGCCCGCGCATCTGGATTCGCAAAGGCAAGAACGTCGTCACCTGTTACCGTGCTCACGAAAGCCAGAAGTACCCCTACTTCTACCCACTCATCGGCCCGGCGTCCGGTTTGCCTCTCACCGTGGAAACCAGCCTGCCCTACCCTCATCACCGGTCACTTTGGTTCGCCTGCGATCGAGTCAACGGCGGCAATTATTGGCAAGCCGGTTACGACCAGGGCCAAATAGTATCCGCGGGCCCCAAGGTAGCGGAGGCGACCGCCGACAAGGTCACTATCACCGACGCCTGCCTGTGGAAACGCCCCGGCGCCGAAGCCCCCTGTCGCGATGAACGCGTCTTCACGTTCAGCAAATGTGATAGCGGCTACACGCTGGACGTTGAGATTCGCTGGATCGCCCTAACCGACCTGACGATCCCGCGGACCAACCACTCGTTGTTCAGCATGCGGTCGGCCACCGATTTGGCGGTCACTGGCGGAGGCAATTTGGTGAGCGCCGGCGGCGCCGCTGGCGAAAAATCCACTTTCGGCAAGCCTGCCCGCTGGATGGCGTTCCACGGCAAACGCGGCGGCGACGGACCTGCCGAAGGCATCGCTATTCTCGATCACCCCGAGAATATGAATGGCGAGTCGCCCTGGTTCACTCGCGATTACGGCTTCGCCTCGCCCACGCCAATGTACTTTGGGAAGGAAAGCTTCACACTCCCCAAGGATGAATCGGTGACACTCCGTTATCGAGTCGTCCTGTTCGCGGGATCGCCGGAATCGGCTGATCTGAATTCGTCGTGGGACGATTGGACAAAGGGCGAGTGACTGTTCGGCAAGTGACGTTTGCCTTAGTCGACGAAACTAGGCTTCTTGCCCACTGGAACAAGGTAGATGGCTTTGAGATCGCAGAGAGCTCCGCGCACGGTCTCTGAAGGTTGCACGATCAAACTCCGCCGACCAGCTTTCAGATCCGTCTCACCAATGCGAGTGCGCACATATTTGTCCCAACCGCCGGTCGCTTGAACCTGGTAGCGCAGCGGAATCTCAAGACCGTGAATGGCCAGTTGGTTGCCAGCGGAAGCATCGTGGCAGGCATAATCAAGATAGATGTCGAACCGACCCTGCTTTGCGACTTCGATTTCCCAGATCACATGGTCGTTGGCATGATGCCAGAAGCCGATGTTCTTGAACGGGGCTTCGAACAGTATGCTGCCACCATGGATTTTGCATTGGCTGGCTAGAAGCGCGAGTTGACCAGTTTCGCTCTGCTCGATTCTCGCGGGCGTATTTCCGGCGAACTGCTTTGCCGGAGAAGCGGCCTGATGGACAAAGGCAAGCAGGTCGCCCATTTCAGGCTCGGCGATCTGTTTTTCGATGCCTTCGGGCATATACGACGTTCCCGTATCACGGAACTCTTCGAGTTCGTTGCGAAGCAGCACGGTCGACTTGTCGTCTTGGCCGCGCAATGTGATCGAAGTAGTCGTCTCTTCCGCGATCATGCCCGCCACCGTGCGCCCATCAATCGACCGAGCAACGTAGTTGAGATACCTTGCATCAATTTCCCGATTTGGATCGACGATCGCCGTCAGTAGCATCCGCGGCGATCGGTTTGTTAAAGCCGCCAGGTCAGGCCCTACTTTCTCGCCAACCCCGCTGAGTTGATGGCAAGAGCCACAATGTTTGGTAAAGATCGCCCTGCCGGCGGTTGCATTCGCGGGCCGTTCTTTTGCCAACGTCGAGACGGACTTGAGGTACTTTTCGATAATCTGCTGCCGGGCGCCTCCTGTGGCTGTCGCGAAGAGCTCTTCCGCCTTGCCGCGAATCTTCTCGTTGTTATGAGCTTTGAGGAGATTGCGCGACGGCAAGTCGATTGCTGACGCGGCGATCGTCTGATTCTCGCACGCTTTCAGCAATCGCAATGTCGAAGCCTCGCGACTCAGCATGGCCGAGACAATTTCGCTTCGGACCACGGGGCTGCTGCTCGGCACCCGTTCAATCAGTGACGTTGCGGATGTCGCGTTGATTCCTTTGCGGATAGCCCGAATAGCAGCCTGCTGCAGCTCCAGCGGTACGCTTGGCGAGATCAGGTCGAGCAATAGGTCTGAAGGTGGTTTTGAATCACGGGACGCGGAAGCGCCAATCACGCCCAAGGCCGCGACTTTCAGGGCGATGGATTTTCCCGCTTCGACAATCTTCGGATCAGTCACCAAAGCAACTGCCCGCTGTTGAATGCTCTCTATTCTCGCCAGTTCGTTTTCGTCCAGCAGCTCGTCAAGGTCGCCACTCGTCTTGGCAAGCTCCTCAAGCATCTGGGCGAGCCGAATCCATCCTGCCGGAGTGCGTAGAGACTCGTCGGATCCCAGTCGCATGACCATGCGGCTCCGCTGCCGTTGTGTTCCAACCCTTGCGACCATGACGTGGAGCGAATCGAGCAATTCCGCAGTCAGGCGGTTCTTCTTCTGCATCGCCAACACGGCGTCAACAAGCGAGTCAAGGTTGTCTCGATGGACGCTGCTGAGCACGGCAGCGCGTTGGTAGGCGTCCGCGTCGGGCGAAGTGTAAAGTCGAATCAGCGCGGCGGGGACGCCGTCGGATTTCATCTCGCCCAACGAATATGCCAGCTGCAGTCGGACTGTCGGATCAACATCGTGCACGAGACCCAATAGCTCTTTTTGCAGTCCAGCAGACTGACTGATTTGTTGCTCCGCCAAGCGGACTGCCTGCCGGCGAACACCGCCGTGTTTGTCGGTC
>CAZWOU010000310.1:0-5011 GCA_964635375.1 uncultured Pirellulaceae bacterium
AAATCGTCACTGGCAAATCGTCACTGGCAAATCGTCACTGGCAAATCGTCACTGGGCGCAGGCCGAATCCGGCGCATCTACGTCAGCAATGAAAATGCGACATTCATGTAGATCACGATGCCCAAGATGTCGATGATCCCGGCGACGAACGGACTGCTCATGAGGGCCGGATCGAGACCGAGCCGGCTAAACAGCAACGGGAGTGCCGACCCGAGCATGGTGCCGCAGACGACGACGAGAATCAGTGTTGAGCAGACGACCAAGATCGAATTCCATTGGCCGTCCGTGAGCATGTAGGCTGGGCCAATGCCGATCAACGCGAGGAACACGCCGAGCATCAAGCCGACGACCAACTCTCGTTTGACGATCCGCGCCCAATCATTCAGCGTTACGTCTTTGGTCGCCAAAGCCGTGATCACCAGGGTTGCCGATTGGCTGCCAGTATTGCCGCCGCTGGAAATCACCAGAGGGATGAAGAGCATCAGCCAACTGGCCATGCCAAACCCTGCCTCGTAATGCCTCAGAGCAATCGCGGTGATGAAGGCAAAGATAAATAGAATCGTCAGCCACATCCCGCGTTTCCAACCGAGCGTGAACAGGTCGATCTTCAAGTAGCTTTCATCAAGCGGGTCGACGGCGGCGATGCGATGGGCGTCTTCCGTCGCTTCCTCTCTCAAGACGTCAATGACGTCGTCGTGGGTGATGATCCCCAACATCTTGCGCTGGGCATCGACGACGGGAATCGCCAGCAGGTCGAACTTGGCCACTTTGAGGGCCACATCCTCCTGATGTTCCTCCACGAGCACCGCCGCGATGTCCGTTTCCATCAGTTCGCCCAGACGACGGTCTGGCTGCCCCATGGCCGAAACCAGTTGCCTCGCGGAGACAACGCCGCGAAGATGCTCGGTCTCGTCGACCACATAGATGTAGTAGATCGTCTCCATCTCTGCCGCCTGCTCACGAAGCTCGTCAAAAGCCTCGACGACAGTCAGTGAGTCGGAAAGTTTGGCGAATTCGGTCGTCATCACCGCCCCGGCCGTTCCCTCAGGGTGCTCCAGCAGCCGCAGCACGTCGCGCCGCTCATCGACCGGCAGCAGCGGCAACAGCGCCTCCACAACCTCTGGCTCCACATCGTGGAGCAGATCGACGCGGTCGTCCGGCGGAAGCAGGGCGATCAGGGCGGCTACCGGCTGGCGATGCTGGGTCTCGATGATCCGCACCTGCTTGTCGTGCTCGACAAACAAGAATATCTCTTCGCGAATCTCCGGCTCAGCGTGCTGAATCACCTGCCAGGTTTCGGTAGCCGTCAGACCTTCCATGAACTCGGCAGTGCGGGCCGGGTGCAATGCCGTGCAGAACTCGCGCAAGGCAGTCTCGTCCTGCGACTGCAGCATCTCGCGGAGTTCCGGCAAATAGAGCGTATTGATCATGGAAGCACCGGAAGACGCGATCGCCCTGAAAGCCCTATTAGTCCGCAAGTCGCTCTTCGCTCGCCAAATACATCACAGCCCATTGGGCAGTGGGGCCTACGGCGAGCGAGCCACAGGCTCAGGTTGGCCCAGAACACTGAGTATTCGCCCCAGTTCCGGGTCTGTCAATGACACCCCGTTTCGCCATGCGGTTCGCACGACGCTTGCCAGAATAGGCAGCCGGAAAGGCCTGGCGCCGCTGGCCGCCAAAGAGCTGCGGCAGCGCGGTCGAGCGGCGACGGAGAAATCGCCGCCTAAGATCTCGTCGTGATTCAGGCGAGATATCGGCCAAAAAGGAAAGGGCGCGGGTGAGGCCCCCCAAGCCACGAGAGCTCGCTGCCCCGCGAGCTCTCACGTCGGTGACCGAACCGATCGTCGCATTCCGCCCGGTGCGACGAACGGATTTGATTCGCAATTCCAAAAGCGCCGGCGAGGCGGGAGCCCGTTGGCGCAGCGAGACGCAGTCTGCCTGGCGAGATGCAACCGATGGTTCAAACGTCCAGCGATGGCTCGCCGACGTACAACTCGAGAATCTGGCTCTGCACTTTGATGGCCCGGATCAAGACCCAGATCTGTTCGGGCGAGAACTTGCGAGGGTCCGAACGCGCCAGCGATTCCAATTCCTCGGTCATGGCGGCATGCTGATCGGTGGCCGCTTGCAGGCGCAGTCCCATTTCTTTCCAGGCCTGGGTCAAAATGCTCTCGTCCTTCAAATCGTCCACGTTCTCGATCGCGTTGGAGAGAAGCAGACAGAGCCGAGCGACGTCGCGGGGCTGAGAGTCAGGACGAAGCGACTCGATGCGCTCCGCTAGATTTGTGCAATTCATACGACCACCAAGCGGGTTCAAGTTGGGATCTCAATGAAGTCTGATTCCGGCTCGATCACGGCGCGCAAGCAATTCGCACCTTCGGCGTGTGATTTCAAGCCAGTATTCCGGCGGCCGCGAGTGCGGCCAAATACGTGAGCAGCCTGTAGCCGGTAGGAAACGAGGGACTCGGCTACATCAAAAATCTAGCCCGAGAATCACGACGAGGCGGTAACTATTTCTTCAGATTTGCCCAAATGGGAGCCCGTCGCCCACTCAGGAAAGACCGCCGAATCGCCAAACTACTCGCCGTGGGGCCGGATTGTCGTACTTCCACCCTCTTCGACCCGGCCGAGATATTTCTCCGGCAACCGACAGTGAATCACGACCCGGTCGCCATCGTATCGTCGGGACAGCACCTCGCCCCGGGACGCTAAATAGGCCATCAACTTCCCGTTGCTGACGCTCGTCTCGATGTCGACGTCATAAAAAGAACGACTGAGCGCGTCGCTGGTGCAATGGGCCAAACGATCCAATCCGTCCCCGGTCAGCGCGCTCAGCGGCACCGCGTTCGGGTAGCGGTCAAGCACCCGCTTCATGTTGTCCTCGGCCCCTGGCGCATCGGTCTTGTTCAGTATCAATAAGGTGTCTTTTTCGTCGATGTCAAGTTCTTCCAAGACCTCGTAGACCGCACTGATTTGGCTGAGGACCTCCGACTCGCTCGCATCCGCCACATGCAGCAGCAGATCCGCTTGATGGGCCTCCTCCAAAGTCGCCTTGAAACTGGCAATCAAGCGGTGTGGCAGACTGCGGATGAAGCCCACCGTGTCGCTTAGCAGCACCGGCCCCCAATTGGGCAGCTGCCAACGCCGAGTCCTCGTATCCAGGGTTGCAAACAACTTGTCGGCGGCGAGAACGCCAGCATTGGTGAGGGCGTTCATAAGGGTGCTTTTTCCGGCGTTCGTATACCCGACCAACGAAACCGTCATATGCCCTCGGCGGGCCGCGACTTGGCGCTCTTTGCGACGCTCAATCGCATCCAACTCGGCTCGCAGGTCATGTATCCGCTTCTCGGCCAATCGGCGATCAACCTCCAACTGCTTCTCACCCGGCCCTCGCACCCCCACCCCCATCTTGATTCGAGACAAGTGGGTCCACATTCGCTTTAGGCGGGGAAGCGAGTATTCCAACTGGGCCAATTCGACCGCCAGGCGAGCTTCGTAGGTCTGGGCGCTGGAGGCGAAAATGTCCAAGATCAGCTCAGTGCGATCGACGACCTTGACCCCCAGAGCTTGCTCCAAGTTCCTGGTTTGAGCTGGTGTGAGGTCGTTGTCGAGGACAACCACATCCGCGTCGCAGTGCTCAGCCAAGACCCGCAATTCCTCCACCTTGCCGCGACCCAGAAAAGTGGCTCGATCTGGCCGCTCTCGCCGCTGAACCATGGTCGCCAAGACGTTCAGACCAGCCGTCCTCGCCAGCCCGTCAAGCTCTTTCAGCGGATCACCGCTCACGCCCCGGTCGGCGGGCAGCAGGACCCGCACCAAGAGACCCTTCTCCGCCACGACACTATCGGACCGCTCAAGATCGTACACGCGGCGGGAAACTCCATGATTTGACTTGGTTTTAAGCGACACAATTATTGTACCCGTTTTTGAGGGCGAGGTCCTGAGCAGCGAGAAGGCCACAGAGGCAGTTTAAGAGAGACTCGCAGGCGAGCACGAAGTTCGCGTCCCATGGAAATACCCCTTTTCTCCAGGCCGTGGAACTATTTCGGTTTTTTTCAGATTTTCCCACCGGGCGATTAAATTCGGCCGATTTTCACACTGCCCAATCTTTAAGCAGTCACCCGAGTGCTCAATTTCGGGCAGCTGTGCCTGCAACCAAGGCAGCCTGCTGGCGTGATGCGTAAGTGCATGCACTGCAATCACATGCGTCATGGACTTGACGCAAACAGGCCGATTGGAGCAAACTGATGTCCTCGGATTTGCCCAGCAGTGTCGCACTTCGGGATCCGCCAAAACACGGAAGGAAACGCAGATGAATCAGCCAGCAGGAATGCACACAAATTACCAGCCAACCGACGCCGAAAAGGCTCAGCGAGCCTACCGCATGGCGTTGGATTTGTACCGGCAAAGACCGGGGTGGGTGACCTTCTTCAGAGAGATCCTGGGAGTCGACGGGGCGATCAACAGCCTGTTTGTGGACCGCGAATCGCTCAACACGTTTGAAACGACCGAGGAGAACGCGGCGATCCAGCAGATGCTGGCCCAACTGCGGGAGACCGATTCGACCCAAGAGGAGAGCCGCGAGCCGACGAAGGTGATCACCGTCCGCCTTCCCAGAAGTCTCCACGAGTCGCTTCGAGCCGAGGCCCATAGCCGCAACACGAGCATGAACAAACTCTGCATCACCAAACTCCTCAACGTGCTGGCTGAAGAGGAGGCGGTAGCCGCCGCAGCTGCAGCCACCGGCTAGCCGTCGCCGCCGGCTGGCCCCGACCCAATATAGTGCGAACCCGAATTGGTGCCCGAGCGTCCATCTTGGGGCGAGTCGAGAACTGGGTTTTCGCCGTTTCCGCGGGATGGACACGGAATTCGGCCGTCATTAAGATGTTCTCGGTTGAACTTGGATGTTGCCCCCTGTGGACGACTTCCGTTTGGCGAGTGATCCATCGCCATTTTGGGGCCGTAGCTCATTTGGGAGAGCGCTGCGTTCGCAATGCAGAGGTAGAGGGTT
>CAZWOU010000311.1:0-5010 GCA_964635375.1 uncultured Pirellulaceae bacterium
GGGCGCGAAGGCGGAGCGGGCACGGCGTTGATTGATGAGTTATCGCTTTCCGGTCTTTCCAGGATCCCAAATGACCGCGCCCATGTGGTACCCGTCGTGGCCTTCAATCTGCCGGGCATAGTAGGCCGTGAGGACCTTGCCGTCCTTGAGTTGAACACTGCTGGGATAACCGCCGTCACCCTGGAAATCGACGACTCGGAACGGTTCGCTCCAAGTCAGTCCCTCATCGTCACTGAAACGGACATCGACTCCCTTCGGCGTGACGCGGTTGCCATATGACAACATCACGCGGCCATCTTTCAGGCGGACAAAATGTCCAGGATGTTGCTGTGGACCGGTGAGCGACTTTCGCAGAGCCCAGGTCTTGGCGTCGTCGTCGGAAGCGTAAAGCGTCAGTCCACTGAAACGCGCCGCGGCCAGCCACTTACCCTTCCCAAGATGGAACAGCGCCGGTTCATGGATGACCACATCCTGATTGATAGTCACCGGTTCAACCCAGGTCTTCCCGTCGTCGGGACTGCTGTAGACCATCGTTGTGCCGGGTTCGCCACGGTAGACTCCCACGCGAAGTTTGCCGTCGCCCCCTGCCAGAATGTCACCGAACGGAACAGTGATCTGTGAAAACGCCTTCGTGTCGATCGACCAGCTACGCCCGCCGTCCGTAGAGCGGCTGACGATCGGCCGCAGAACGGAGCCGCGGTCGCTCTTCGCCGTCGGGTCCGACCACCCGCTGGCGATCACGATCAGGTCGCCGTTGTTTGCCAGCCCTGCAGCCACATTGCCGCGAGCGGTTCGCGGTGTATCACGAGGCGCCGGCGTGCCGCGTTTGGCCCACGAAATGCCGCCGTCCACGCTGGCCCAACATTCAACGTCGCTGGGAAGCTTAAGGTGACTCGGCTGATTATGAATGGTGGCCACAATCGTGCCGTCTCGCAACATCGTCAGGTTCGGCCACGCACACACATTCTTCACGGCGACGATTGGCTTCGGTCGTTTCCCGTCGGCGCTCTGCACATACTTCGTCTCTGCCACGTCCGCAGCGACCATGGTCGCCAACGACTGGCTGAGAGCAAAAATGCTACTGAGCCGCCCTGGCCTATCAACACGACTGCGAGGCAGACCTGGAGTGGGGCCTGCCAACTTCGACGCCGCGGCCACTTCACGCGCTAATGGACGACTGGCGAGCGTTTTCAGCTTTGATTTCGGCCCGACCTTGCGCTGGTGAGCCCGCTTCTCTTCCGGCGTTTGGGGCGGATTCGGTCCGGGAGCCAACTCAGTAGCGATAGCCTTGAACAGCGGTTCGACTCGTTTGCGCTGAATACTAAGCGTGCGCTGGGTGTCTTCGGGCAACATGTAACCAGCCAATTCGTATTTGCGGCACTGGGCCTCAAGCTGCTTCAGATATCTATCCAGGGTCCCGTAGCGTTCTTCGACGGATTGCCTCGGGTCGCCGCTCGTTTCGCGGTCGTTCTTTGTGGTAGGGAACGGGATGTACGAGCCCGATAGGCTGTACAGTTGGTTCGCTGCCGGGCCGTCTGCTTTGCGGAGTCGCCAGCTTGTGTAGGTAGCCACAGGCACAGCCACCTCGGGCGCGGACAGGCAACCGAGTTCATTGCCATCCGGATCGGAGCGCGGAACCAGCACGCGGTAGTCGCCGCGAGGGAGCGGCGGTTGTTTGTCCACGATCCGCTGCTCTTGCCAGCGCGGGCCGAAGTCGAGGAACGACGGTTGTTGGATGACCTGCGGGTACCGAATGCCGGGGATGTTTGGGAAACCGGTGCCCTTCTGTGTCCAAGCGACTAGAGTACCATCGCCGATTCTTGGATAGGCACTCGGCGGTGGATCGGTTCCATCTTTCGCCCAGTGATCGAGCGCCAGCAGCAGAGCCCGCACAAACGGCCGGTAATCCGCCGGATTGGGCGCCGTCTGCCCGTCCCCAGTGTTCGTCGTGAAACCGCTGGGCCCGTGCTGCGTGCCGCCGAAAAAGTAGATCCGCACGTTCTCCGGAATCTCCGCGTCGCGCGTCCCTAGCGGATCGGTGTGAACCAGCGACCCACTGCGATTCCAGTACTCCGACGATGACTGAGTGTGCATCACCAGGGGAGCTGAGTCGCTGCGCTGGGCGCGATCGAGAATGCCCTCGCTCAAGCCGGAGAGCGGATCGGTCTGTGTGTCGTAGGCGAACGGGAACCGATCGGGCGGGTAATCGTGATGATCATGTTGGCCAGCGTGGCGCGTTGGTTGAGCGAACCGGTGATTGAACGATCCCAGTCCCGAACCAGAAACATGGGGGATGATCCCATCAAAGACCTTTCGTCCTTGCTCGTCGACGTTGAAGTCCCAATAGGCCATCTCACGCAAGAACCGTCCGCTCTGCGACACACCGTAAGAATAGGCTCGCCTGATGGACGACTTTCCCTCAACCAGCAACGGGTTGCTCTGGCCCGAGCCATGCTTCAACGCCGCGACCAAATCACGCACCGACGTGAAACAGGTTCCCATGACGACGGGGTCCTGAGCCTCGTAGATCAATTCGTAGATGTGCAGCTTCCTGAGTCCGGCCGGATACTCCAACTCGACGCGCGGCAATTGAGTCGGCGAGTCGCTTTCGACGTCGGTGACATGCAGCGTCCAGTCCTCGCGCGGGATGGGCACTCGCGGATGCCCCGCCAGCAACCGATGGGTCAACGTCGCCGTTTTTATTCCCTCCGCAGTCGGCCGGTAGGAACCGTGATTGCTCCAGTTCACCAACATGATTTTCGTGTCGCCGCTGGGCACGATTTCGCAACGGACGTTGCCGGTGATGTTCCCCGTCACTTTGGGCGGCGAAAGACGCAACCGACCGTTGCCCGGCAGCAGCTCGCCATCCCAGCCACTCCACACCACCGTGAAACCGTGTCGCATCAGGAAGCCGTCGCCAGCATGCTTGTCGTCGGTCGGATTGTTGCTGCCGGAGGCGTAATTGAAATGCCGCAACAAGCCCAAGTTGCCGCGATTGTTTACGCCGTAAAGCAGAGCCCCGTTGCCTTTGCTCAGATCCTTCGGCGCCAGAATAATCAGGTCCGCAAACAGCTCCACCCGCCCGCGATCGTTGTGCGGCGCCAGCTTGAGATCGATCACATTCCGGTTCTGCCGTAAGTTTGGATCGAGTTCAAAATGAATCCGTCCAACAATTCGCTCGTAAGCCCCAACAGCTCCGAAGGCTTTGCCGCCGGCGAACGGTTCGCGCTCCGTTAACTCGAATCGAGTAACCTCCGCTAAAAGCGGCGAAGAGACGGCCGCAAGAACGGAGAGGAACAGAAGATGAGCCGATAACTTGTGCATGGGTTCATTTCGTGAAGGTGCTGATGAAAACGTGTACGAGAAGTTCATTCGTTGGCTTCCCAATTTGGTTCAGCGAATCCGACAACCGAAACCGTAACAACCAAGGTTGGAATCAAGACTTTCAGATTCCGCCATGAACATGGCACGGGTGTATCGTCATCTGTTCGTACTGCTCTTCTGAAGTGCTTCAAACATCTTGAGCATTTCTGCAACGATCTTCGTGGTCGCCCCTTGCTCGACGAAGTTTGTACCCAACCATGTTTCGTAGCCGCCCAGTCGATGTTGTTCAGGAGTGGGCAAGTAACCGTAGGAGCCATTAGCTAGTTCAATCGTGAAGGTCTGGCCATAGGGGCTGCGGTCTTTGAGTTCGAGACCCGTCTCGGTGAATGTTTCGAACGGGATGGCCGCGATGCCTAGATCGCCGATACGAATCGCTTGCAGCGGGACGCGAATCTCGCCAGGCGCGTCCTTTAATCTGGCGATTCGCTGTGCATAGATCGCTTCCCGCCTGTGCGTTGACGATCGATTCTCCTTGGAAGCGATCGCCTCAAAATGCTTGAGCATCTCCGGCGTGGGCTGTCTGACTTTCAGGGGCAGACGAGTTTCCGCCGCACCCAGCGGGACCCAATCATGGAAGTCGAGCTTCTGGTGTGCTTCAGCGACGCGGCTGCTGACCTTCTCAGCAACTTCCTGCATCTTTTCATAGCGTTGATACTTCCGTTTGCTCGGCTGTGCAAAGTTGATGTTGTTCACATCGCCGCTGGTGCCGTTTGAAAGAATGCCGACGAAGGGCGGTGTCTGGTCCGTCGCTCCCAGCTTCTTCTCCATGAACCTGGCAAAGTACCCAAAGTAGTCTGCCGAAACTTCGCCTGAGCGCACGCCTCCGACATAGTGCAACGAATAGTTCGCCAGCAGCGCGATCGGACGCCCGTCGCGGCTTTGCACGGAGAGGAAACTGATCTCCGGGTCGGTGGGCCCCGCCGGGCGATCCAGGGCGGCGCTGCCTCGCGGCGGATTCATTCGGACTCGATCGATGCCTCCAAAAGGATTTGTCAGCAGCGACGTATCGAGGACATACCAGCGACGATTGAAAACTTCCGAAGGCTCGTCGATCTTTCCCCAGCCGATGCGAGCCGGTTCGAGTTGCTCCATCGCGCGGCGCACGCCATCGGAGATGCGTTGGGCCAGGAACTTCTGATAATCGGTCAGCTCCGCCCCTTGGATCACTTTGCTCGAACCGCGGGCCGTGGTGGCGGAGTGGGTGTGGGTGGAGGCCATCAGCAGATGTGACGGCGGCAGGCCGATCGCCTCATGCACTTGCTGCTTCGCCCGATCAAACACTTCGACCGGAATGCCGACATTGTCGCACAGCACGATGGCCAGTTTGACGTTTCCATCATCCAGCACGAGACAACGTGCGTGAAGTTCGTCATGAATGTTGGTGGCTGGAACCGGTTTCCATCCGCCAACAATCAACTCACCGAGCGGCGGTGTGATGTTGCTGGTCGCGGCCCCGGCCCGAAAGACCGGCTTTGCATCCTGCGCAGGAACTCGGGACTCGATGCCGAACAGGAACAAAGCAACGATCGTTAACGAAACGATGCTCATGAAAGAAGACGTTCGCATATCCTAGGCCTTTCATTCAGGGTATCGGCGGCGAGCCGACGGCGCTGGTCGCGGGCCACG
>CAZWOU010000312.1:0-4976 GCA_964635375.1 uncultured Pirellulaceae bacterium
TGGTGCGAAATCTGCTCCCCGCCAACCGACCGGCTAGCGAGGCTAAGCGAGAAATCCGCTAGGTGGACCTGGCGTGGGCGGAGTTGCAACGGACGGGCGCCAAGCCGCAATCTTGGGGACCATTCAAACAAGAGAGATGAAGAGGGAACAACATCATGAGCATCACGCGCGGCCCGCTGCTCTCGCTGGTTGCGATTCTTGCGGGGCAGATTTGTAACGCAGGGATTTGTTACGCAGGGACTGCCGGCAATCCGTCAGAAAGCGAATTGCCGATCGCCACCGGAAAACGGGCGAACGCGGTCATCATCGCCTCTCCAGATGCGGGAGATCACGAGAAACAAGCTGCGGATGATCTGGCAAAATACATTGAACTAATGACCGGTGCGAAGCTCGCGATTGCCAACACGCCTGGGGCGATCCAGGCGGCATTGAAGACCAAGACACCAAAGATCGTGTTGGGTCAGCAGGCGGTCACGTTACAACCTAACCTGCGATCGGCATTGAATTCCGTATTGAAGAAGGACCCGTACCTGCGGACAGACGGGATCGTCTTGAGACGCGACGGCAACCGTGTCTATGTTGCGGGGAATAACGATATCAGCCACTATCTCGCCGTCGCCGAACTGTTGCGATTATGGGGCTGCCGCTGGTATATGCCGACTGAGTTTGGAGAGTGTATCCCGAACGAACGGGAACTGACCGTCGGCGAGTTGGACATTGTCTACTCCTCGCCGTTCGAAATTCGTTCGTATTGGATCTCGTGGAACGGCGACAACACCGGCGCCCGCGACTTTCAAATACGGAACATGATGAGCGGGCGGGGCGATCTTCCTCCAACCGGACACTCGTTGGGCAGGTACACCAAGGGCCTCGGCAAGGGAACGTTTCATTTTCCCATCACCGATCCGGCCACAGCTCAACACGTCGCCGACCTCGTCGAAAAGATGTACGCCAACGGCAAGAACTTCTCACTCGGTATGGAAGACGGTTCTTACGACTCCGACAACGCAAAAGATCAGGAACTGATGAAGCTGCAATGGGATAAGTACTTCCTGCGCTGGTCTGTCACCGATCCGATGCTCGAATTGTACAACAACGTCGCATCTGTCTTGCAGAAGAGACACCCGAAGAGCACTGCCAAAATCGGCTTTCTGGCGTATGCCAACATGACCATCCCGCCGGTTCGTCCTCTGACCGCCAAGCGATCGTTGTTTTGCGAACTCGCTCCGATCGACATCGACCCGATTCACGGCATGGATCATCCTCAATCGCCGCCGCGGCACGAGTATCGCGACATGCTGTACAAGTGGGCGAAGGTCATGCAGGGTCGATTGTGCATCTACGACTACGACCAGGGGATGCTGGTTTGGCGAGACATTCCTAACCCGTCACACATGGCCTTCCAGCAGGACGTGCGGCATTATCGCAAAGCGGGAGTGTTGGGCGTGAACACAGAAAGCCGCAACGCGATCGCGACGACATTCTTGAATCTCTACTTGCGCGCCCGGTTGTTGTGGAATCCGGACGAGGATGTCGATGGGCTTCTCGATGAGTTCTATCCAAAATTCTACGGCCCCGCTGCGGAACCGATGGAAAAGTATTGGTCGACAATCTACGCCGCTTGGGAAGACTCGATTGTGACTGAACATGAATACTTCGTCGCGCCGGCGGTCTACACTCCTGAGGTGATGGCTGTCTTGAAGAGGGAAGTAGCTGCCGCCGAGAAGATTATCCACAGCATCAAAGCAAGAGGGGCCGAGCTCACCCGCAACGAACGACTATATGTCGAACGGATGAGATTCACGCGTCACAGCTACGATGTTCTCTCGTCCTACATGGCGATGGTAAGAGCTGCGGCGACGGACATTGACTATGCCGCAGCCATCGCGGCCGGCAATCGCGGTTTGAAAGCTCGTGATTCTCTCACGGCGATGAGCGGAACATTCACGACAACTCGCCTTGAGAGGGGGTATCCGTGGTGGCCCGGCGAGGTCAAGCAATACGAAGAGCTTCTTCCCTTCGTCAACGGGGCCAAAGGTAAACTGATCGCAAAGTTGCCACTGAAGTGGGCTGTGCATCGCGATCCGCAACGCGTCGGTTTGAAGCGTGGATACCACACGAAGCCCGTCGATTTGAGCTACTGGATGGCAAACAAGGACAAGGATGATGACGCCGACAGTATGAAAGACTATCCGGTCGACCAATGGGAAATGTTGCGCACAGATTTGTATGCTCAAGCCCTGGGCGTACGGCATCCAGACCGGCAGAGTTTCACAGGCGACTTGTGGTATCGCATCGACGTGGAACTAGAACCTGATGAGGTCAGCGGGGCGCCGCACATTCGGTTTCCTGGATTGTTTAATGAGTGCTGGCTTTACGTCAATGGAAAGGAAGTGGCATTTCGCAAGCAGGGAAAGATGTGGTGGCTAAACGACTATCGGTTCGAGTGGGATGTGGACCTCACTGGCAAGTTGAAGGCAGGAACGAATTCCATCGTCGTGCAAACCAATTGTGAGCATCACTTCGGTGGAATGTTCCGTCGACCCTTCCTGTATCAGGACGTCTCAGCCAAGTAAGGACGTTCTGAGCACTGGCGGTCCCAGGAATGGCCATGGACACGACATGGAATAGACATGGAATAGACATGGAATAGACATGTGAGCGACCTCTGTGCTCGAGGGCGAACGCGGAACTCATCCGTGTTCTTCCGGGACCGCAAGGTCGCGGACTTTCTTCAATTTGGCTGTTTGAGCAGTAGCGCCTTCTGTGACGACAGGGCTTTGATCTCCGCTGGCGTCAGCGCTCTTTGGTAGAGATGAACGTCGTGAATCAGACCTCGGAAGCCGTGCCCGAATTGCTTGGCGCCGGAATCCGCTCCCACGACGAGGTCCGTTTCGTCGGAGTCGTCCAGGGTCTCGGCTGTCCATGCAGACTCGGCCTTCTGTTGACCGTCAACGTACAGCAGCACCCGTTTTCGTTTTGAATCCACGACGCCGGTCAATAGATGCCAGCGACCGTCGGCGACATCTTGCGAATGCCACGAGGCGACTTGCCAACATTTGGCGTCGTCATCCCACGCTTGCATGGTCCACGACTCCTTTAAATCGCGCCAAAGCATGAAGTTCCCAGGCGTGCCGATGCAGTCCTTCGAGAGAATTCGGATTCCTGGCGTCTTGTCCGCTGTATTAACCCATGCGGACACGGTTAGGTCAGCCCAGTCGTTCATTTTGAGCCGTCCCACACGCAGGCGCTGGCTTCCATCAAACTTGGCCGCAGATAGGGCTTCGAAGTGTACCAACGCCGGCTTGTGATCGATCCGATTGTCGGTGTCAGCCTGCAACTGCGACTCGAGTTGCAGCGAACCTCCCGCGATGCCATTCCACTTGGCAGAAAGGTCCGGAGACGCCGCCGCCTTTCTGAGTGGACGATTGCGTGGCGGTTTGCCGTATGGTTTGTCGGTGATCCGAGTAACGCTTGGAAACGGCGGCAGTTGTTGGATTGGTGGCGGAGCCTTAAATGGATGCCGAAGCGACAAGGACTTCGATGCGGCGCCATACCATCCAATTGGTTGTTCGTTGTAGGACGAGTCATGCAAATACACGTCCGTCTTGATAGTGGATTCGCCATCGACAAATGTTACCAGTCGGCTCATCGGATGCGAGCCGCCATGATGCCGCGTCAACGCTGCGACCTGAAGAAAGCTGACTCCCCAGCGTATCTCCGTAATCGTCTTGTCGCCCCAATCGTCATCCGGACCCTTGACATGCGTGTGCCCAGCGATCCAGAGATCGATTGCGCCGTGTCCGTGCTCTTGGTGGAAGTCTTCGAGGAAGTCTTCGAAGACGTGAGCGTCCGGGACGAAGCGGAAATCATCGGGGTCCTCATTCTCGATAAGGTAATAGAGGTACGATGAACCCTCGGCGCCGCCGCTGGCTCCGTGATAACGCGGATTGCCCTCGCCGTGGCCTGATGCAATCGTCGTGTCTCGCAATGCATGGTGATGCATTGTGACGATGATCTTGTCTTGATTATCGACCACCTGCTGCTTCCACCAGTTGAATGTCTCCCGCGTTACGGCTCCGGCCGGATAACCGCCCGACTTGCCATCTTTGCTGTGTCCGCGACCAACCGGTTCCGGTACGTCGTTTCGGTCAGCCAACATCAGAAACAGCACGTTTCCTGCCTGAAAACGATAACGCTCCCAAGTCCCTTCAACTGGAAACGGACGACGCTCTGGCGCAACGCCAGAGAACTCCGTGTGCTGGCCCAGCGGATCGCCCCACTTCCGAAACCAGGTTCCCGCTCCATCATCGTAATAAGGAGCATCGTGGTTTCCCGGCACGTTATAAATTTGTTCTCGCCGATGCTTTTTCATCGCGTTGTACTGACGGATTAATTCGAATCCGTCGCGGTCGCCCGGCGGGTATTGATGGGCCGAGAGATCGCCAGCGTCAATCATAATATCCCACTCAAAACCAGGTGCGTTCTCGACGAATCCCTCCGACTGCCGAATGACATGAGCCAGACTCTCCCGCCCGCGGCGAATATCGGCTGGCACGTGAGCGCAACTCGTCGCCCAGACCCGAAACTCTCGGCGTTGCTTCTCGTTCGCCCCAGCAGGGAGGCCTGCGAAGAAAATTAGGAGGCAAGCAAACAGGCAAGAAGTCCGTGCGGCCATTGTTTCGCTCCTGCGTCTAAACCGGACTCAGACAATCACTTATCTTGCCAGCATACCCTCTCAGCATCTGGCACGTCTTTTCGTAGTCGTACTTTCAGGCGTACTTTCAGCGCGAGGCGTACTTTCAGGCTCGTCTTTTCGGCGTCTTTTTCATCTTTTCGGAGACACCCTCTCTCTCATCGAAGGACACCCTCTCATCGGACCTCGATTGTGTTCCGCTGGCCTGGCCGACTGGTCTCTGAGTCAGTCATTGGAGGGGGCGATTGCAGGCCTTTGTTTGGTCCAGCTTGACCGCGTG
>CAZWOU010000313.1:0-4948 GCA_964635375.1 uncultured Pirellulaceae bacterium
GCACCGCCCAAACCAGCACCGCCCAAACCAGCACCGCCCAAACCAGCACCGCCCACGCCGGCGGCGCCCAAGCTGACAAAGATCAATGTCGATCCAGCCAGCGTGCAATTGACTACCGTCCGCGACATCCAGTCAATCATCGTGCAGGCCGAATTCTCTGACGGCATTACTCGCGATGTGACCGAGGAAGCGACTCTCAAGCTTGCCAGCGACCAATTTGCCCGGCTCGACAAGAACGTGCTCTACCCCAAGGCTGACGGCAAATCGGAAGTCACGGTCGCCTACGGTGGGCTGACGGTGAAAGTACCTGTCGATGTTTCCCGAGCCGCCGAAGACCCGCCGATCAGTTTCGAGCAAGACGTGATGCCTGTCTTCATGAAGTCGGGTTGCAATACCGGAAGCTGTCACGGCGCCGCTCGAGGCAAGGATGGTTTTAACCTGTCGCTGTACGGTTTTGACCCCAAGGGCGACTATCATCGCCTGACCCGGGCGATCAGCGGACGGCGAATCAACCTGGCTACTCCGGAGAAGAGCCTGTTGATTGAAAAAATTGTCGGCGCCGTGCCCCACACCGGCGGCAGACGTTTCAACATGGAGAGCGAATACGCCGACACGCTGATGCGCTGGCTCAAAGCGGGCGCGCCCAAGGATGCCGGCGTTGTCCCCAAAGTCGTCGCGGTAGAGATTTACCCCCGTGGCGCCGTATTGGACGGAGAAGGCGCGACTCAGCGGATCAGTGTTCGAGCTAAATACGCCGACGGCACGGATCGTGATGTCACCTCGCTTGCCTACTTCAGTTCCAACAACGACAGCTCAGGTCCGGTCGAACAATCGGGTGTCGTCACCGCTGCCAAACGCGGCGAGGCGTTCATTATGGCTCGCTTTGACACCCACACAGTTGGGACCCACTTCATCGTCTTGCCGAAGGCCCTGAAGTTCACCTGGAAGGATGTCCCTTCAAACAACTATATCGATGACTTGATGTACAGCAAGTTCAAGAAGCTGCGTATGCAACCCTCCGGGCTCTGCACAGACGAGGAATTTCTTCGCCGCGTCTATCTCGACGTCGTAGGCACGCTGCCGACAGTCGAGGAATTCAAGAGCTTCACTGCAGACACCGATCCCAAGAAGAGAGAAAAACTCATCGACGAGTTGCTCAACCGCAAAGAGTTCGTCGAACTCTGGGTGATGAAGTGGGCGGAGCTGTTGCAGGTGCGGACTACTCGCCAGATTTCATACAAGCCGATGCTGCGATATTACAACTGGATTCAAGAGCGAATTGCGGCAAATGTGCCGATGGACCAGATGGTCCAAGAGCTTCTTGGGGCCAGCGGGGGCACGTTTGAGAACGCCGCGACCAACTACTACCAACAGGAGGGCGATCCGAAGAAGGTCGCCGAGAACGTAGCTCAGGTCTTCATGGGGATGAGGATTCAGTGCGCCCAGTGCCACAACCATCCCTTCGACCGCTGGACCATGGATGACTATTACAGTTTTGCGGCGTTCTTTTCGCAAATTGGCCGGAAGCGAGCGGAAGATCCTCGCGAGCAAATCATTTACAACCGAGCGAGCGGCGACGTGCGGCACCTTGTCGACAACCGCGTGATGAAGCCCAAGTTTCTCGGCGGCGAAGTGCCCGATGTGGCTGGCAAGGACCGCCGCGTCGTCATGGCAAAGTGGTTGGCCTCCTCCGACAACCCCTTCTTTGCCGAGAACTTGGCCAACATCGTTTGGAACCACTTCTTCGGGCAAGGGATCATCAACGACGTCGATGATGTTCGCGTCAGCAACCCTGCCGTTAACCCGGAATTGCTCGACGCCCTCGGCGATAAGTTCACCAGCTACAAGTACGACTTCAAGAAACTCGTTCGTGATATTTGCACGTCGCGGACGTACCAATTGACCACCGGCACGAACGAGACCAACGAAGCTGACACAAAGAACTTTTCGCACGCCTCGCTGCGTCGAGTTCGCGCTGAGATTCTGCTCGATATCATCAGCCAAGCGACCAACACCAGCAACAAGTTCGCGGGCCTGCCGCTTGGGGCTCGAGCGGTGCAGATCGCCAATGGGAACACGAGCACATACTTCCTGACTGCCTTCGGGCGAGCTAAGCGGGAAACCGTTTGTGCGTGTGAAGTCAAGGTGGAGCCAAACCTCTCACAGGCACTCCACATGCTCAACGGCGTTACGCTGCAAAGTAAGATCGGACAGGGCAAATTGATTGCCACTCGCCTAGCCGAGAAAGCCACCTTGCCTCAGATCATTGAAGAGGTTTACATCCGCTGTCTCACGCGGCGACCGACCGAAAAAGAAATGACGGCCCTGATGGTTCTCGTCGGAAAGTCCGAGAACAAACAGCAAGTCCTTGAGGACACATTCTGGGCTTTGATGAATTCGCGCGAATTCGTGTTTAATCACTAAGCGTCAGGACAAACATTGGCTGAGAATTGGCGTCGGAAGGACGTCCAATTAAGATAAATTTGGCACACCAACCCTGCGTCAGCCCGCTGGCGTTTCTTGGGAATCACTCGTTGGAGTAGCACTGATGAGAACGCGGCAACCCTTGCTAACGTTCGTTGTTACTGGAATCGTGATCGCGACTTCGCTCAGCGCCATCGCTGAAGATGCTGAAAAGAAGAAGCCGCCAAAGGTAACCTTCGATGACGACGTGATGCCGATTCTTCGCGAGAAGTGCTTATCGTGCCACAACCCCGATAAGAAAGAAGGCGACCTGGACCTGTCGAATTACACCAACCTGATGCTTGGCGGCGGGTCGGGCGAAGTCGTTGAGCCAGGCGACTCAAGCAGCAGCTACTTGTATGAGCTCATCGCCCACGACAGTGAGCCGTACATGCCTCCGGAACAGCCGAAAATGGCTGACACGATGATCGAGACCATTCGCAAATGGATCGACGGCGGCGTGCTGGAGAACAAAGGAAGCAAAGCGGCCATCGCTAAGAAGAAGACCTTTGATCTGGCCTTGAGTGCGCCTTCGACAGCGAAACCCGAGGTTCCGCCGATGCCGCCTCGTTTGAGTTTGCAACCGGTTGTCAATCCGGTCGCCGGGACCGCGATCGCTTCGATCGCCACCAACCCCTGGGCGTCGCTGGCCGCGGTCTCCGGGCAAGAGCAGATCCTGCTCTACAACACCAAGACCCTTCAGCTGGTTGGCGCCCTGCCATTCCCGGAAGGCGTGCCCGAAATCCTCAAGTTCAGCCGCAATGGTTCTCTTCTCTTGGCTGGCGGCGGAAGGGGCGGGGCCAGCGGCAAAGTGATCGTGTGGGATGTCACGACTGGCGAACGAGTGATATCGGTCGGCAACGAGCTCGATGCCGTCTTGGCGGCCGACATCAGTTCCGATCATGGACTCATCGCCCTGGGCGGGCCGCAGCGAGTCGTACGGATTTACTCCACCGAGACGGGACGTTTGCTCCACGAATTGCGCAAGCACACGGACTGGATCTACTCATTGGAATTCAGCCCCGATAGCGTTCTTGTCGCCACCGGTGACCGCAACGGCGGTCTGTTCGTTTGGGAAGCCTACACCGGTCGTGAGTATCTTACGCTCAAGGGCCATAGCAAAGGAGTGACGGACGTCTCGTGGAGAAGCGATTCGAATCTCGTCGGCTCTTGCAGCGAAGACGGCTCGGTCCGCCTCTGGGAGATGGAGAACGGCGGCCAGGTCAAGAGTTGGACGGGGCATGGCGGCGGCGTCGCTTCGCTCGAATTCGCGCGGGACGGCAAACTCGTGTCCGCCGGGCGAGATCGACTCGTAAAGCTTTGGGATCAATCCGGCAAACAACTGCGAGCCTTCGAGGCATTCGCGGACCTCGCGTTGGAATCAACCTATTGTGACGAATCGGCGAGGGTCATCGGCGGCGATTGGAGCGGTGAGATTCGCGTCTGGAACGCCGCGGATGGAAAACGCGTCGGGCAACTCGCTGCTAATCCCCCCAGTTTGGAAGCTCGATTGGCGACAGCCCAACAGCAGGTGACAGCGCTCACCGCAAAATTGACTCCGTTGAACTCCGCCTACACTGCAGCCAAGGCGGCCGCAGAAAAGATCCAGGCTGACTTGACGGTCAACCAGACGAATATGAAGACTGCCACGGCAGCAAACGCGACAGCCGCAGCAGCGGTGAAGGCCGGTACGGCGACCATGACGAAGCTAACCGCCGAGCAGAAGGCCGGGCAAGTTGTGGTTACCAAGCTGACGCCATCGGTGCCGATGATTGCCGACGCGGCAACTAAGGCGGACGCCGCAGCTAAGGCGCTCGCGGGCGACAAAGAAATTGCGGAACTTGCCGCCAAACTCAAAGCAGTTCATGGTAAGCGGGCCGCGGAATTGGCCGCCCAGCAAGCTGTGGTCGCTGCCAAGACGAAGGCCATCGCGGAAACCCAGGCTGTCGTGAAACAACAGCAAGCGATTGTCGTCGCCGAAGTCAAAAAGATGGCGGCAGCCAAGGCGCAAATCGCCGCCTTGACGCCGCAGATCAAGCCTATGGCCGACAAGGCTGCTGCAGCCAAGACCGCCGCGGATGCCGGAGCAGCCGGCCTGAAGACTGCCCAAGTCAGTGTGAAGCGATGGCAAGATGAAATCGCTTTTGCCCAACGACTCGCCAGCCTTCGCGAACAACAAAAGAAGGCCGACGCTGATTTGGCGACGAAACAAGAGGCGGCCGCCGAAGCCAACGCCAACGCCAATCAGCAACTCACACTATTGAATACGGCGAAAACGCAAGTTGATGCGACCCAGAAACAGATGGCCGCCCACCAAGCCCAGATCGCAGCCCTGGCGAAGGCGATGGCTGCCTATCAAGCGACCGTCACGAAAGCCACAGCTGAACGTGAACAAGCAAAGACGCTCAGCGCCAGCCACGCCAAAGTAGCTGAGGCCCTCCAAGGCGCTGTCAGTAAAGCCAACGAAGCCGTGAAACTTTCCGGA
>CAZWOU010000314.1:0-2720 GCA_964635375.1 uncultured Pirellulaceae bacterium
GCGAGAACTGGGCAATTTGCCACCAATCAGGGCGTTTCTGAAGCCGCCCAGGGCCTGATTGCGGAACTGGAAGAAGTTGATCGCGACTTGGCCAGCACGTCATCCGAATCGCTGCAGACCAAATTGCAGGCGAAACGCGCGGATATTATCGAGAAACTGGCTGCCTCAACCGAGGGCGACGACCGCGTGATTTGGCTCAAGCAATTCGCTGATACGATGAGCTCAGCCGCCCAGAGCGGAGCTTATTCAGCCGGCGTCCAACGGCTCGAGAAGCTCGGTTCCAAGCTCAAATCGGAGGGGGAAGACAAGGAAATTAGGGCCTATGTGCGGTTTCGATTCTTGACCGCCCAATACGGCTTGGAACTACAAGACCCCAAGGCCGACTACGCCAAGATCCAAACGAGTTGGATGAAGAAACTGGAACAATTCAGCCTGGAGTTCGCCAATAGTTCGGACGCAGCGGAAGCGATGTTGCAATTGGCGATCTCCAAAGAATTCGCCGGTGAAGAAAAGGAGGCGCTCAAGTGGTTTGCCCAAATCGCCCGCGATTATCCTGATAAGCCCATCGCTAGCAAAGCCCGCGGCGCCCAAACCCGAATCCGCTCGATCGGCCGCTCGATTGAGTTCCAAGGCGTTGACCTATCTGGCAACCCGGTCGATCTTAGCGACCACCGAGGAAAGATCGTTGTGCTGCATTACTGGGCCAGTTGGTGCAGCCAAGACCTGCCGATTTTGAAGGACCTCCAAGCCCGTTACGCCAACCGGGGCCTCGTCCTGATCGGTGTCAACGTCGACAACCAACTGGGGGAACTAGAGAAGTTCCTGCAAACCAACCGCTTGGCTTGGCCCCAGCTGCACTCAAAAGACGGTCTTGACGGCGAACTTGCCAACCAACTGGGCGTATTGACCCCGCCCACCATCTTTCTCATCGACAAACAGGGCCTCGTGGTGCGAAACAACCTGCATGGTCGAGAATTGGCCGATGAACTGAAGAAGCTGATTCGATAGGCGAAATCGGCGTCAGAAAGGTATCGGTTCCGCCGCGCTGTCCATCGTACCGCCCACCGCCATCAGGCAGAGGGTGATTCCGCTGGTCAGCCAGCTTCCATCATGACAGCAGAATGTCATGACCGCACCGATCCCCACAAGCAATAGGGCGCTGACGAAAAGCCCTTGAGCCAAGCCGGGCGGGACGACCCGCTCGATGCGATACAGCAACATCGCGGCCAGTCCAAGCACTTGGATGATGGCCACCACCCAACAGAGAATCTGCTCGTTAACCATTGGTTGAGTCTTCCTAGAGTCCGTTCTAGCGCGTAAGAGACGTCGAGTCGTTCAACGTCTGACAAACTGTTTGACATCCTTGTCGAACAGAACATTTTGGCCACCAGGCAAGAGCACTCGACGTTATTGACCAGACTTAGAATTCGCCCAAGTCGTCGCGGGCGTTGGTCGGTATTGTGCACAACCACAAAGTGCTCTCCTCGCAGCCAAGAAACGTAATGCGATTTTCGCGCCAGAATGACTCAAGTTTTGCCAGAAGGCGCCCCCAGCAGCTTTTCTTGGGGCGAGAACTCTCCAAATCGTTGATTCGACCAACCGCGACATCAACAGCGACTGAACTTCTGCCAACCGTTTTGCAAGAATTACGCGCCGAGCTGGCTGGGCTCCAATGCGGCGATACTCGCCGACTGCGAGGCTTCTCGGGCCGCTTGGCATTCTGCTAGCAGTCTACTGCCAGATGCGAGCGACGATGCGAGCTCCATTGGCGCCGCGTGGCAAACTTTGACGACTGGGAAAAACGTCCGGACGCGAACCGCCGCGTAAGGACAGGATTTCCAGGAATCACCGGCAAAATCGAAAAAAACCTGCCATTCGGCAAGATGGGAAACCGAAACATTAGTAGCAAGACAATCCGTCATCGAGACGGGTGCGCTAGGGGGGCCTAGCGACTGGCAAACGCTTCACTAATCGCTGCTTGTCCCAAAGCCCCTCCCACCACCCGGCCAGCGGAATGCCTGCTGACGGCTCGTCTGAGCCGAGTCCAAGTCGAACTCCACTTCGAATACTGATTGCTTCCCGCGGGCACGTTGGCGGTTCCCATCGCCATAACGCTGTCGAGACGGCGTTGGCGTTGCCTGTTCGATATGGACATCACGCGAAAAGGAATACCTCAGGAGGGGAACCAATGCGACGTTCATTAGTTGGAATGGCGGTGCTGTCAATCGCCGCGCTTGCGCCAAATCTGGCGGAGGCCGACAGGCGACAGGATCAGGAGATCGCCAACCGCGTTCAGCAAGGTTTGCTGGAACTGAAGGATCAAGGCGCCTTGCAGGGATTCAGCATTGATCTGCAAGTCGACGATGCCACCGTCTGGCTAAAAGGCCGAGTGTCGAATGCCCAGCAGGAGACCCGCGCCCTGGAAATGGCGAGTCGCATCGCCGGAGTTCGACAAGTTGTCGACGCCCTCCGAGTGGCGACCCCCACAGCCCCGGCGCCCGCTCAGGCCGCACTCAACCAGCCAGCCGAACCGCAGCGAATCCCCAAGGCGACGGGAAGTCTGCGTCGGCTCGACCGAGGGCAAGAAGCCAAACTGGCACAAGAAGCTAAGTTGGCGGAGGAAGCTAAGCTGGCCCACGAAGCTAGGCTGGCCCACGAAGCTAAACTGGCCCACGAAGCTAAACTGGCACAAGAAGCTAAGTTGGCGGAGGAAGCTAAGC
>CAZWOU010000314.1:2820-4934 GCA_964635375.1 uncultured Pirellulaceae bacterium
GTTGGCGGAGGAAGCTAAGCTGGCCCACGAAGCTAGGCTGGCCCACGAAGCTAAATTGGCACAGCAAGCCAAGCTGGACAGGCAAGTTCGCCAGGCCAGCGATGAATCGGCCAGCGACAACTCGCTCGCTAAGGAAATCGTCAACCGCTTGCAAGCGAAAAAGGCTGCTGGCGAACTGCGAAACTTCAATATCGACTTACGAGTCGAAAATGGCGACGTGGTGCTCAAAGGGCAAGTCAAGGATCGATCGCAGCACTTCACCGTCATCGATGTAGCTCGTCGCGTTCCAGGCGTCCGACAAGTGGTCGACGGATTGATCGTGGCCAAACCGGTCGCGGCCGAAACGGTTTCCACGGAAACGGCAGCAAGCTCGCAACCTCAGGCCCAGCCGTTGCAACCTGCGAGCCCGTACTACGGCACTCCGCAACAGCAGCAGTTGCAATACGCCCAGTACCTTCAGCAGTACGCCCAGCAGTACGCCCAACGGGTCAATTTCCAGAACACGACGCAAACTCCGTTGCCGATGGCAGCTGGCGGCGCCATGGTGGCGCCAGCTCGCTTCGACCATCCGCAACTGCCCGGCTATGCTTGGCCCAGCTACGCGGCACATCCGAATTACGCCGCGGTCAGCTACCCCAAGCAATACTCACCTGCCGCTTGGCCCTACATCGGTCCCTTCCACCCCTACCCACAAGTTCCTCTGGGTTGGCGTAAAGTGACTCTGCAATGGGATGACGGCTGGTGGTTCCTTGACTTCAAGGATAAGTAGCCAACACCCTTCGGCACATCCTTGCGTGATTGCCGCCTCCGCTCGTTTCTTTGAACGAGCGGGGGCATTTTTTGTTTCTTGCCCGCGGGCGCCATTTCCAGGCAAGGCGGCGGCGTTCAGCGGTCTGGCCAACCCGAATTTGCTGAATTTCCGGCAACATCCGAAAAACCCGCAAGTTCTCCCTAGATTAACGCGATAAAGGGTGTAGCAACGGGGAAACCCCCGCGCTGGATCAAACAACGCAGCGAAACACGAACAAGCGAAGCGTGTTTCAAACGGCTTCCAATGCAAGGATGATTCAATGTCGAGACGGATCGTAACACTGAGCCTGATAGCAGCAGCGGCCTTGTCGTCGACTGGCTGCCTGGGAATATCGTATGGCTTCAACCTGGGGCCATTGGCGGTGCCAGTCCCGGTGAGCCCGTACTACCAGAAGCTGGAAGAAGACCAGTACTGGAACCACGAGCGATACGACCGCGTGCCGATTCTCGGACCGATCACAGCGGGTGGTCCCGAGGTCGCTTTGGATCCTCCGAGCGATGACGAGGTCATGAGGGCCTTCGAGAAAGCACGTCCGATCCAAGGCGGTTTGCCTCTCTTGCATGAAGTGCAGCGCAACAACGTTCGCATCGTCAAGCAAAAGATCGCCGATTACATCGACCCCGTCCGGCAAGTGCCTCTGATCGGCCCTGTGCAACTGCACCATGCCCACTACAAGTGCACGATCTACTACTCGGAAACCACCCATGTGGGGTGGCCGGTACCGCACACGTTGACCGATCAAGACGCGGTCGAAGTCATCTACATCGACCACAACCACTTTCACATGGTTGGCAACATCGATACGGGTGCCGGGGCCCAATTCTAAGCCACTTCGTCGTCAATACCTCGTCGACAAAATTGGAAGCCGAGCGGACCGCCTTCACTCGAAAGGCGGTCCGTTTTTTCTTGCGCGCTACTCCCCTTCGTGCCTACAACGAAGAAGACGAAAAACCATGCCCCGAGGCAAACTAGCGGGCGAGCCGCTTCGCGCGCGTTCTCGAGCACCGCCTTCCGCACTAACAACGAGTCTAGCGCGACTGAGCCGGCTTTGGTTTCTGAGAAACGCTTTATCGCCTTGCCCAATTCTTCGGCTTCGCCCAACTTCGCCAACGCTTCCGCTCGAAGAAAAAGATAGGTTGGGGACTCTGACTCATTCAACAGCTCTACAGCCAGATCATGAGCCTCCTGGAAACGGCCGAGCCCGTTTAACGCTCTCGCTCTTCGTAGTCTGCTTGCCGCTCCTTGGTCCGAGTAGCGATCAAGGATGCGCAGCAAGACCATGCTAGGGGGACCTCGGGAGCTA
>CAZWOU010000315.1:0-4856 GCA_964635375.1 uncultured Pirellulaceae bacterium
GCTTGGCGCAAATCTCATGCCAAAACGCAGGGAGTCAAATGGGAAATGCGGGCTAGCTTGCTCCAGCGCCCGAATACGGACTATTCTGTGGGCTCGCCGCCCAGGATGAGCGTCTCAGAAGGACGAGACCCGCCTGTTTGTAGGGTTCGTGCGGGTTACTACGCCGGCCTAGTATCGGCCCAGTTTCGGCGCAACATCGCTCGCCACGGATTTGCCGCGCGGTTGCTCACCAAGCCACCGCGCCATCCGAGTCTGTCGGCAGGCCAGGATTCAAGGAGCCGCCCGTTGGTCGCGCCCGCCGCTCGTCATGTCGAGGCGACGCTCGGCAGCTGCGCGCAGACCCCAACAGCAAGGCGCGAACAGCAAGACCTGGCGCAAAGCCTCTCCAGCCGAAGGCTACTTGAGCAACTCAAGCGTGGCTTCGCCGAAAGCGGTGCCGATTTGGGCGAAGCACCACGGGCTGCCGTAGTAGTGGTAGCCTCGATCGTTGCCGAACTGGCGCCACTTGTCGACGTCCTTGCTCCATCCGCCCGGTCCGTTGTAGATCGCGTCGGCTTCCATGTCCCAATAGCGGTCGGTCTTCACGCAGATCGCGTTGCCTCGAAACTCGTCGTACCCCGGCACGGCGGCTTGGGCTTTCTTGATGTAATCGCGAGGCGACCCTTCCTTGCTGGGCCTCAATCCGTCATGCCCCATCTGTCCGATGACGAAGGGCATCTTGGGCGTCTTGAATTCCTTGCGGACGTCGCGAATGAAATTGGCCATGTTCTTCTCGTACGTCAGCCAGCGATCTTGGTACTGGTCGTTCCAGCCTTGAAACCAGACGAAGCCTTCGATCTCGTAACCCTGACCCTGGTACCCAGGAAAGCGGTTTTCCAAATCGGCCAGACAGCCGTGCACTTCGTCCACCATATTGCGGTAGTCTTTGCCAAACTGGGACTTGTACTGTTCGGTCGTAACGATCTCGCGAGGCTTGAACTTTCTCAATCCCTTTTTCTTCTTGGCGGTCTTGTTTTGCTCGATGACCCGCTTGTTGAATTCTTCAATCTTGGCCGGTTGCTCGGCGTTCCATGCGCGATTCTCGGCGTTCTGAGCTTCCGCGAGTTTGGCGTACTCTGCATCGCTCAACATCGACGACGGGGGGAGAAAACCTCGCGCCAACGCGCGACCGCCCCAAGAGGTCTTGATGATTAACACTTGCTCGTCGAAGTGGTTCCCTACCACGTGGCCGAAATTGAATTCGGGACCAAACCCTTCGCGAGGCGCTCCGTAGCCGACAGTCAGGTCGCCATGTTTGCCAAGGTAGTTGATCCAGACGTCGTGGCGCGTGCTCCACAGATACGTGGGAGGCTTGCGTCGGTCCTCAGGGTCACGCGTCTCCGCGACCTTCTTGGAAAATGCTTCGTAGTCGCCGTCTTTGATAAAGTGGGTATATCGTTCGCGATACTGTTCCTGCGTGACCTGCCAGGACAATGGCTCGGGGAAGCCTCGCCCTTCCATGTTGGATTGGCCAGCCAGGATGAAGACCTTAATCTTGTTCTTGCTGGTCGACGCCGAATAGTCGGGGTTGGCGGCGAGAGCGGACCCGCAGGCCATTAGCGCGAGGCAGAGAAACACGAGATGTCTAATATTCGGATTATTCATTGCTCACCTGAGGGGTTGGCGGTTCACGAAGGCTGGTATTGTAAAACAGAATGACTCGGTTGGCGAATCGATGCGAGAAGCGGCAAGTCAACCTGCGCGAAGAGCTCGCCCATGGCGTTTTCATGCCAAAGGACGCCAGCCTTGGAATGGTGCTGAATCGGCGTATCATGGCGAAATCGAGAACTTGGCGGCAATGTTCTTAGTTGCCAAGAAAATTTTGTGGCTGCCGAATGGCTGGAATTCACCGAGAAGGCGCTCATCGCCCTTGTTTTCACTTGTTCGATGGGAGCTACAATCGGCTCCAACGCCGCCGTCGGCCATCGAACCATTCAAGACGCGATACGTATTTAGGTCAATCGATGACAGTCCTACTCCAGTTGCGAAATCTGACCCACTATTACGGTGAGGTCTGCGCACTTGAGAACATTGACCTGAACCTCGAGCAGGGCGTTGTTGGATTGGTCGGCCAAAACGGGGCCGGCAAGTCGACGATGATGCAGATTCTGCTCGGTTTGATCCGACCGACTCGCGGTTCCGCGACCGTGTTAGGGCACGAGGTTCGCTCGGCGGGCATACGGTTGCGAGGCCGAGTCGGCTACATGCCTGAACGCGATTCGATTATTCGCGGGCTCAATGGAATTGAATATGTCGCATTGGCTGGCGAGCTTTCGGGGATGGCCAGACGCCAAGCCCTCCGCCGTTCGCACGAGACGCTCTCCTATCTTCAGATGGAGGATGCTCGCTACCGAAAACTCGACCAGTACTCCGTGGGGATGATTCAGAAGCTCAAATTAGCCGCGACGCTCGTGCACGACCCCGATCTGCTGCTGCTCGATGAACCCACTTCGGGGCTCGACCCCGATGGGCGAGCCGCGATGCTCGCCCTCATTGGCGCGCTCGCCGTGCGGCCTGGCAAATCGCTGATACTCTCGGGTCACCTGCTCGGCGACATCGAACAGGTTTGCTCGTCGGCCGTCATCTTGAACCAAGGGCGGATCGTCGCAGCCGGCACACTCGATGAACTTCGCACAAAACGACAGCGGTGTTACCACTTGCAATGGGATGGCGAGGGGGAAGCCTACCTCGCATCGCTAGGCGAGCATGGAGTCGAGGTGAGGCTAAATGAGAAACAGTCCAATCTCGCGCTCGCCTTCGTGCCTCAAGATTGGACGACGAACACGTTTTTCGTCGAAGCGGGAAAACACTCCGTGCTGCTCAAGGGAGTTGTCCCAGAGGAAGAAGACTTGGAGGCGGTCTACCATCGAGTGATTGGATCGGTCACTGGGACATCCGTTGAGTCGGGGACACCCGTTGAGTTGGGGACGCGAGCCGGAGCTCAGGAAATGGGGGGCTGAAATGGACCTGAGATCGACACTCTATCGCGATTGGTCGCAAAAGCTACGCCCCAGCTGGTTCGCTTGCTGGCCGATTGCCCGCACAGGCATCATGTTGGTCCTTCGACGAAAGCTGTTCTGGGCGCTACTGGCAATGGCCGCGTTCGCATTTCTGTTCATGTTCGCGATGATTTACGCCAAATTCCAAATCGCCAGCCAAGCTCCCCGAGGGTTTGTCCGGTTTATCGACAGCGTGCTGCAAGGCGCATCGGGCAAAGGCGAAGCTTATCGCGAGTTCATGCTGACTCAAAGCACTGTGACCATGTTGCTGCTGGTCTTTGGAAGCGCGATGTTGATTGGGAACGATATGCGCGAAGGCGGTTTGACATTCTACCTTTCGCGCCGAATCACCCGCTGGCACTATGTCATCGGAAAGCTGCTCGCCATCGGCTTATTGATTTCGCTGACGACAACATTACCCGCGCTAATCTTGTTCACCGAATATGGGTATCTGACCGATTCGATGGACTATTATCGCGACAACACCGGAATCTTAGTCGGCATCCTCGGTTACGGTTTGGTTTTGTCCGTCACCCTGAGCCTGCTCGTCGTTGCGATGGCCTCATGGCTGCAAAAAACAGTCCCTTTGGTGATGTCGTTTGCCTGTCTGTTCTTCCTGCTGCCGGCGATTGGCAGGATTTTGCGGATTACCTACGACGATCGCCTTTGGAAGCTACTCGGTCTGTGGCATGACATCTGGCTGTTGGGAACTTGGTGCTTTGGCATCGACCTGGAGCATGACGAGGCACAACTTGTCCCAGCTGCAGTGATTGTCCTCTCCATCTGCGTCTTGTCTCTGCTGGCAATCATTCCTCGAGTACGCGCGGTGAGGGTGGTGCAATGAGCGAGCAACATGTGGCCGAGTCGATTTGTAAGTTCGACAGCGTGTCCAAATGGTATGGACCTGTGATCGGTGTGAACGACGTTTCGCTCGAACTTCAGCCGGGCATTACGGGCCTTGTCGGTCACAACGGCGCCGGAAAGAGCACGCTGATCAAGCTGTTAACTGGGCAATTGCGCCCGAGCCTGGGACAAGTTCGCGTCGCCGGAAGACACTCTTGGTCGTCGGCCGCCAAACGCCACGTGGGTTACTGCGCGGACGTCGACGCGTTCTATGAAGAGATGTCGGGTCGCGCGTTCGTGCGCTTCATCGCTCGGCTGCATGGGTTTGGCCGAGCGGCGGCAGCCGACCGAGCTGATCATGTGATTGAGCAAGTCGGCATGTCCGAGCGCGCTGATCGGAAGCTAGGCGGGTACTCGAAAGGCATGCGGCAACGCGTCAAGTTGGCTCAAGCCTTGGTGCACGATCCCGATCTGATCGTTCTCGACGAACCGCTGAACGGCGTTGATCCGGTGGGTCGACTCGAGATGACGCAACTATTCAGAGAACTTGTCGAGCAGGGGAAAGCGATTCTGCTGTCAAGCCACATCCTGGATGAAATGGACAAGCTGGCCGACCGCATCTTGTTCATTTGCCGAGGGCGAATCCTGGCTTCTGGATCACTCGAAGAGATTCGCGCCATGCTCGCAGATCACCCGATGAGAATTCGTATCGGCGCCTCTAACGTGCGAGAATTGGCCGTTGAGCTGATGCGCCTGCCGATGGTGAACTCGGTCGAGCTGGATGGCGCCGAGTTGCTGCTGGAAGTCGACCACCCCGATTCGTTCTTTCAGTCGTTTGCCGACGCGGTCGTGCGGCATGCCGTGGAGATTGAGCGGCTGGAAGTGGTCGATGCTTCCACCGAGGCCGTCTTTGATTACTTGATGGAGCTCGCCAACCGACCCCGGTAGCGACCTAACAGCAGCGACCTAACAGCA
>CAZWOU010000316.1:0-4836 GCA_964635375.1 uncultured Pirellulaceae bacterium
GTCCCCGAAGGCCGTCCCGCCACCGAAGGCCGTCCCGAAGGCCTGTCCAGGCCAGGAAGGCCCCCCCGAAGGTCTCCCCGCCCGAAGGTCCCCGCCCGAAGGCCGCCCGAAGGTTCCCGATCAACTTCAGTGCGAACCGGAATGCCTAGGGCGCCGACCGGACGCGAATAGTGAATTCTTCTTTCGCGTGCACGTCCGTGCGAACGTCGAGCACGGAGTACTTCTTGTCATCACTAGTGACCGATGATTTGATCCAGCCGCGATCAACCACATAGTCGCCGTGCGGCATGACCAACGTCAAGCGACACTGGGGGAAGCCTTCAACGTATTCGTTGGTCACTGTCGCGGTGATGTCGGCATGGGCGCCGTCGTTCGCGGCGGACAATCGAACCCGAAGCGGCGACGTCTGTTCCCGGGCAAACGGAACTGGGGCGGTCTCATGGCCATCATAGGTGCAACTTAAGACGCGTTGGCGCTTGAACCGGACAATGCGAAAACTCTCCGAGTTCACCTTGCCGATGCGACGAGTCGGCGTCGCTCCCAAGTCAGTCACCTTCTTGCCGGTCCCATGGGCGTCGTGGATCAAATCGACTTGGTGTTTGTCAAGCCAAGGGACCGGAGCGTTGTTTTCAAACGCGTTGATGATCTTGTGTCGGCAAGCTAATCTCGATGTAAGCAGGGCGTCAGCCCGTGACCGATCCACGTGCCAGGGATGGCCGAAGTTCAGGACGCACATGTCCGGTCCGAAATCGACGAGCCCGACGGGATCGCCAAACCACTTCTCGTGTCCGTGAAACTGATGGTTCCCGAAGTTGATGACATAAGGCATTTCCAGCTTGGATAGAGCGCCGGAAATATAGGCGGGATTGACGGCGTTGCTGTTGAGCACCAAGTCCGGCGCGATCAGATTGACCATCTTGGCCAGTCGCTGCAAGTACTCCGCTTGGTACTGCCCCGACGTGTCCAAATGTCCAAACGTGACCAGCACCGGATTATCGGGAAACTCTGAAACGACGTGAACGCTTCGCGGTGAAAGGCAGTACCCCGTACGGCTCCCCCCCGTCACTTTGATTCTCAGATCGTACACGCCAGAAGGCATATCCCGCGGCAACTTGGCCGTGACTTCGCGATCGTAGTAATACGCCGCTGTCTTGTCTTCCGCGAACTCCAGCTTTCGACTGATCACCGCCGGCCCCATCGTGCGGCGCAATTCGACTTCGTCGATGGTTGCCTCAAAACCGAGAAACCTGGCTCGAAACGATTGTGCGGGTTTGCGAATCACGGGTTGGTTCATCGCTGGAAAACGAAACCGAGAGATTTGCGTGGACTCATCGCGGTGCAAGAAAATGGAACCGAGATGTGTCGTTTCACCGGCGCGAACGACAATGTTCTGGAGCCTCGCGGTCTCCCAGCCAACCGCTGTGATCTCCAACTCAAAATCCTCTCCTGGACGCAAGCCCGCCAGCAAGCACTGTCCAGTCAACCAATTTCTGACCAGCGCGTTGCGGATGGTCTTCTCGCCCTGGCGGATCACAGCCCTCGCATCGACGAGGAAAGCGTCTTCTTCGCCGCTGAGCGAAAATTGCAAATCACCACTCGGTCCATTGAGAATATGGAATCCCTCAACGCGACAGCCGGCGTCTGTTGCATCTCCGTGATGTTCGACTCGCAACACATGTTCGCGATCATCAAGCCCACGCGCAATCAGGACCTCTCTCGACACGGCCAGTGGTGCGAACCGTTGAATCCGCTTTCCGTCAATCGTTGTGACGATCGAACCTAGATTGGGCGCACCGTATGCTGGAACTGCGTGGGCGCCCAGACGCAACGCAATCCCAGAGCCTCGAAATCGACACTCCAACGCCACGCCGTCCGCGCGGGTCGCCAAGTGGCTCGCATGGGCAAAGCGGAATCGAGATTCAATCCATTGTCCAATCCGTTTCACGTGAGCCGTGTCGGTGGCCGGAATCCAAATCGTCTCAGCCTGTGCGAGATTCGCGCAGACGAGAGTCATCACAAAGACTCGGCACGCGTGTCGAGTGAATCGGTCTACCCAAAGGTCAGTGACGTTGATTTGCATTTCATCTCAGCAAGACGAGCGGATGTTTAATGGCGGCTGGCGGGGCGTTCAGGTAGCGTAGCAAAGGGCGCCCAGGAAAGCGAAATTGACCCAAGCCCGCGCACGAAGAAAGGCAAGGTCAGAGTTAACGTTCTCGGCGTGGAAGAAGTAACGCGAGAGGCCCGCGCAATGGCGATTGGGGTCCGCGAGAGACGGAAGGCAATGAAAGCGGCCTCCATACGTGGGGCAGGAACGCATGAAGGCCTACCTATTTCGCAGTCGCTAGGACGCGAACAGGCTTTGGGTAGCCTAAGCCAGACGCCCGTTGTTTGCAAGTCAACCAGCGTCGCGGTCTCAAACTCTCGACCGTCAAGGCACCGAGGACCGGCGCCATGACATCGGCTGGCGGTCCGTGTAGAGCACCAGCCCAGCACTTGGCCCGGAGAAGATGATGTCAGGAAATCCCCGACGATGATGTCAGGAAATCCCTGACGCCCAGACCGGTCAAAGTGGAAGATTCGATAGGATCCTGTGAGGTATCGCATCCCACCAAGCATCGTCGGCGTGCACTTGCAGCAAATGCGTGTGGCCAAGCCGATCTCGCGCACCGAGCCCTTTCTCGAAGACTGTCGTCGCGCTATCGTCTTCCAGCATGTCCGCGATTTCAGATTCCAGATCCCGCGAGCTGCGGATCACGTAAGCTGATGCGAGTTCGACCGACGGCGAGTCAAGAAGATAGTCGACGTGCCAGCGAAGCGTCTTCCCGGCCGGCGCGGCCAAATCTGCTGCGGCGCCGCACAGCGGAAACTCCCTCAGCATCGCCGCGCGAATCGAGTGCGGCGGCATGTCCAAGGTGCGCGTGGCGTGCCGCACGAGACGGTTCGCCAGACAGGTTGAGCCTCTCAGGGCCATAGCCGAACCGGTGTAAATGTAGGCGCCCGACTGAACGCTGACCAACTTTCCACGCTTGAAGCGGCCAAAAGGCATCTTGAGGTGCTGGCGCACAACAATTCGCAGGACGTAACAGCCCTGCGGGATGTCATCGCCGATGAAGAAAAGTGTCGAGGTGTCTGGTTTGGCCTTCATTTGGTTTGGCGTTCACCTTGCCCCACATCCGTCGAAGTGCGGTCGCTCTGGATCCTCTCATGAATCAGCTGAGCACGCGCGGAGACCGAATCGCGAGGAACGTCAATGACTCTGTGACCCAACAGCCTGTACTTGGCTGCCAATCGTGCGTTGATATGCCGGGCCAATTCAACTCGCTCAGCCCGCGTCTTGCCCCATCGAGCGCGCTGAACCGCTGGTATCTCCTCAAAAAGAAACACAAGCCGATAGTTCGATACCGTGTTCCAGCTCCAAGTGTTCCAGTTCAAAGGAGCATCTCGACGAGTACTTCGCTCGTAATACTCAAGTGCGTCAACATACCCGCGGTCGAGCAGGTCGCCGCCTCTTGCCATGCCCTCAATTGCCTGCTGACGTTCAAGGACGAGGGAAGTGAAGTGGCGCGGACGGCACATTGGGCAGACGTGGCTGTCGTCCTCGATCGGTCGAAACGGTTGATTCGGAGGATGTCCAAGCGTCTGGTTTCCGAGCGCACCAAGGACGCTTGTATGCGCCTCATCGTGCATGCGATAATCGAAATGATCGACGAGGTGGCGCATGGTCGTCGTCTTTCCACAATCAAACGCGCCAGTGAATACGTACACGTGTTTCGTCATTTCGTCACGCACCAGATTGAGCCGTGGCCTCTCTGAAGCGTTCGCTTCCGCTGCTGACAGAACTCCTCCACCGCCCTCGTGACGCCCTGATGCTCGTCGTTGAAATCGTGGCCGGCAAGGACGCCGTTCGCCCTTATCCGCTCAAACCAGTTGTTCACGTCTGACGACACCGAATGATAGTCGTGCGACGCGTCCAGAAAAACAAGGTCTACACTCTCGGGAGCAAAGGACCTGGCTGCCTGAGTCGAAGTGCAGTGCATCTCGTCGACCGGAATTGCGCGAACCGCCATGTTGTCTCGAAACTGCGCGGGAACGTCTTCGTTTGAAGTTATCTGGCGATATGCCGCATCGTACTGATCGCTAGAGCCAGTCCAGGTATCGACACAAACCAGTCGCGTCGCGTTTTCTCGGCAAACGGGGCCTACAAACGCGGTGCTCCTGCCTTTCCACGCGCCAACTTCGATGACGGTGCCTGAGCGAACCTTTCGTGCGAGTGATCGGTAGAACAATCCCTCTCGTTCGCTGAACCAACCTTTGATTTGAGGCGCTTTTTGGAGAGGAATTGCCCCAATTAGGGCATTGCGTTTCTGGTCAGGCGTGCGAAACCGATGATGCTTCTCCCAGACCGGCGCAAGTTGCCGGCTGTCGTAGATGAGCAGCAGCGGGTTGTCGATTCCGCCGAGCTTCTTGAACGACGTTGAGTAGGATGCGTCCTCTTCGCCGTAACGGATCTCCTGCTCCGTTGTCGCAATAATGACGTCCTGATGACGCAAAGCGATGCCCGCATGTTGCGAGTATCGCCACGGCTTCTCGCCTGCATAACCGCCTCGATCGGTTCCATACGTCTCGATCCGTTCGAGCTTCTCCTGCTCGCTTACGCGAAACAGAACATCGAACGATCCGACACGCGACCAGACAACATCCAAAACTTCCTCTAACAGAAGGAGGTTAAAGTGTTGGTAGATCATGGATGGCCATAGCTGCATCACGCCAGAATTCCTTCCTCAGCAGCGCTAGTCCGCCTAGGTCCAAGGACGCCGTCCCACGGTTGCCATGTCG
>CAZWOU010000317.1:0-4827 GCA_964635375.1 uncultured Pirellulaceae bacterium
GAATCCCGTCCAAAATCGACGGCTTCGAACGGCCAAGGCCATCGTGACGATTCCCTAAACGGATGACCACCAACCCAACGCAACCACAACATAAACGGCATGCAACGCGAAGCACGCGTTTGTCGCATCGCCCGTTTCGCCCTGGGCGGCGCTTCGCGGCGAACGCCGCAGGAAGCTCTACCCAGGGCTCCCATAGGGCCAACCCTTCGGGCCTAAGGAAACAACTCAGCGATGGCGATCAAGTCAAGTTTGCAACGCACGGCCTCGCGAGGCTATAAGACGACCCGTCAGCCGCAGAACGGCGCGGCGCACAGCAAGGCCAGATTTCGGACCAGTTTGGCCAGCTTGCGGTGATCAGCACGGGCCAGTAGTCGGCACAGGTGCACGTGGGGAGCGGGCCACAGTTGGGCGGCCGCCAGCAATCGGCCTCCGACCCGCGCAGCGAAAGGCAGGCCGGGCCCAGTCGGTCGCTCGCCTGGCGCCGATTTTTCAAGCACGATCGGATTCCAAAAGAAGTTTCCGGCGATCGGGTGAAGGTCGAAGGGACGGTACAGCCGGTCGCAGTTGCCGCTGTATTGTATGTTCGCACGCAAGTGGGTCGCCATACTCGGATGAACAAGATAGAAGGGAGCATGGGAGATCAACGCGCCGCCCACGCGAATCGCGCGGCTCAGTTCCTGCACCAATTGCGGCGGGTCGGGAACGTGCTCTAACACGTCTAGGCAGACAACCGCATCATACGCTTCCCGTTCGATGGCTTCCGGATCATTCAGGATGTTGATGGAAACGCCCTCGCGTTGAAACATGGCCTGGGCGAATTGCTGGCAACGTTCAGAGACCTCGAAATACGTCACCCGCTGTCCTGCCTGAGCGAGGGCGAGGCTGTCGAATCCCAGTCCATCGCCGTAGATCAACACGTTCTGTGCGGCGGTGGAGCGCCCCGCTAAGAAATCTACGGTCCAACGTCGAATATCTTGCTTGGCCGGCGTGCGGTTCCAGGCAAGGGATTCAAACAAGAACACGTCAGTCTCTTCATAGAAAGCGACCAGCCGATCGCTCCACTCGTGAAACGGCAACTCCCGCTCCGTCATGGCCTGACGCACATTGGTTCCCAGGCAACGGTGCTCGTTCACAAAACGTTGTCGGACCTGATCGGGATCCTGGTCGGTGATCTGGGAAATCAATTGCACAAAGAACGCGTTGTCATCCAACGCCGCTTCCTGTGAACCAACTTGTTCCGCCTCTGGCGCCGACGTCATCGCTGTGCCGTCCTCTGGTTGACCACTGGCTTGAAGAATTGCGCACTTCAACGGGTTCGTTCGGTAATGCGTGCAGCGGATTCTAGCACTCGACAGCAGGAACCGCCTAGACCGGAATTTCCGCCTTCCTTTCAAGGAGCAAAAGGCGCGTTTGAGCCCCTTCACTCTACGGGAGCCAAGAACTTGCGACCTGGATTCCGCTCAGTTGCCGAAGCAGGCGACGACTCCGTTCTGGCTGCTGATGAAGATCTTGTCCCGAGCGATCGAGATCCCATCGAAACTGGGATAGTCGGTGATCTTCAACTCGAAGACTCTACTGCCGTCCCGCTTGTTGACGATCTGCAAGTAGATATCCTTCTCACCTTGGTACGCAGCCTGGGCGTCCTCCGGATTTTCGAAGGCCAGATGTTCCTTCTTTCGGCCTACGTCAACCGGGCCTGCGATGACAAGCTTATTTTTGCTGGCGGCCATTGCCCGCACCGTGACCGTATTCTTGTCGCTCCAGAATTTCGGCGGCGGCGTGTAACGAATCTTCTTCTTGCCGCGTCGAGCAGCCTTTCGTTCGGCTTCCGTCGGCGCCGGAATCGTCTTGCTGGTGCTGCTGAACAGATGATACGAATCTGTCTGATGCCCGGTCGGTCCGCCCGTGACTTTTTCGCGGCCGTATCCGTAGACCTTGTCGTTGTCCACACACATGATGCGGCCGAACGGCACTTGATTGCCGGCCTGCGCCCACTTGGACCAACCGGCGCCATGATTGACGCCGTAACGCCAGTAGGCGCGTACAAACCACTCTTCATCCAGCATTCCGGTCACAGAGTACAGGTGGGGCGTACTCGTTTTCGCCAGCTTTCCGTCTTGATTGAAGGACAAGTGCTTCATGAACAACTGGTTGCCGTCCGCGGTCAAGATGTCCGAGGCGCTGCCAACCATATTGAATGACCCTCGCTTTTCCGTATTCAGCTCTTCGCCGCTGTCTGCGTCAAGGTGATAGAGGACTTCCCGAGAAACCTGTTCGCCTGTGGCCGGATCGAGTTGGTAAAAGACAATCCCGCCGTCCAAATACGTGGACCGGCCCGCCGTAATGCAGATCTTGTCGTTTTGGACAACCACGGAACCATGCACGGGCCACAGCGATTCCGTCCTGCCGTAGACGTTGACCAAACGCGCAGAGGGAGCCGCGCGAAACTTCCACGCTAGCTCGCCCGTGTTGGCATCGACGGTATAGAGCCAACCGTCGGCGGATCCGAAAATGATCATGCCCTTGTAATAGCTCGGCGCGCTGTCAACACGTGCATTGGCAGTGAATTTCCATTGGATGGATCCATCCTTCTGCGAGAGGGAATAGACGGTGTACTGGTTAATCGACGCCAGATACAAAGATTGGCCAACCGCGATCGCTTGCGTCAGTTTCCCGCCGATTGTGGTAGCCCACTTCTTGTCGACCTGATCCGAAACGGTGATCGCCGAATTGCCGGATCGTCGATTATCGTGCCGGTAGATCGGCCAGTCATCGACGCCGGCCTCCACGCCTACGCCTTTACCGTAGGCGGGCCCCTTCACCAAAACAGGCGTCGTGGGGAAGCTGATATGCCCGCTGTTCGTTCGCTGGGGGCCGGCGGCAAAAATGCCAGGCACCTTCACTGTTGGATTACAGCCGCAGGCGTCCGGCGGGACATAGACCATGCCGTTCGCCGGCATGACGCCGTACTGGCAGGTGCCGCGCAGCCAACTGTTGTTGCCGACCCAGCTACCTTTGTCTAGGTCGAGGTACTCCACTCCCGATCGCCCGGTGATGATGAAGTTCTCCGTTGCTTTGTACCGATGGCAACGCGGGTGCGGCATGCTGACCGGATTGGCCGAAGTGTCAATCTGCTTGACAACTTCTCCTGTCTTCACATCGTAGCCAACGAACTTAGTCCCGATATAGGCTATGTCCTTAATAACAAAAACGTCGACCGGCGAGTTGTAGCCCTCCGTGCCTGGCGCCCGCCACAACTCTTTGCCGTCTTTGAGCGAATACGCCCGCACGATGTTTGGCGCCTTGCGAGAGAAACCCCGCTCACTCCAGCCGTTCACTCCCCAGATCACCTTGCCTTTGGCATCCGGTTCGCCCTTCTTCAGTTCACGATCCGAGCAGATCACTACCTCGTCAGTCATGACCAATGTCGGCGACGAATAGCCCATGCGTCGCTCGGGGGACTGGCGCTCCTTGCGCCAATGAACACTGCCCGTCCTTGCATCGACGCAGCCCATGCCGAAGGTGCTCTGGTAGCAAAGGTATTCGCCCTTTGTTCCAATCGTTTGCGGCAACAGAAAGTCGCCATCCTCAAACGCTAATTTCCACAATTGCTTGCCGGTTTCCGGTTTGTACGCCGCGATGAATCTGAAGGCGGTCGCCTCGGGTTCGCCGCGTCGATGCAGTCCTCCGCCCTGGCGGTACACCTCTGAGGAACCGACGACCATGTAAAGCGTACCGTCGTCGTAGAGGATCTCTTCTGCGTACTCCGTTCCCTCAAAGGTCTTAATCGTCTTACCTGTTGCCGCATCAATCTCGCTCACCGGCGCGCCCAGCCCCATGGTCACGTAGACTCTGTCGTTCACTGCGATCAGTCGCCGTGGCAAGTGGACCGGCCCCGAGCGGAAATGGCGCAAATGGTCGCTCCAGACAGGGATGTCGCGTTCCCACAGCAACGTGCCGTTGAACGCGTCGCGGGCAATCAGCTTCCAAGCCGCGTTGAAGCGGATTGAGGCGAGCGGGGACTCGTCGATGATGCAGAACATGCGGCCCTGAGCAGTCACCATAGCGCTCAAGCTGGCCATCTGTTCGTGGCTGCGACCCCATTTTGGTTCGGCTACCCACTGCAGCGTACGTGGTTGGTTCACTCGCTTATCGCTGGCCACGGCGTTGTTATCGGGGCCGTGCAGAAAGTGATTCCATTCATCGATATCATCCGGCCACGGCTTCACCAGTTTCCTGCCGTTGATATGCGCCGTGCCGAGCGGTCGGAGGACTCGCAGCAACTCCGCTTCCGGCACTGTCGATTCCTTCTCGCAAACAATCAGATTGATCAAGTTGTCGACGAACGGCAGTTGCTTGCCGTCGTAAAGCATGGCGGAGTGCAGGCCGTAGGCCCCATTCTTAAACAGCAATTCGCGGCTGGCCGTCAATCCGCTGTCGGTGCCCTCCAGCACGTGAAGCTGCCCGACGTTCCCATCGGCCAAATCGACCGATAACTGTGACCCGTTCGAGTCCAGGTGAACGATGATTCCACCATGAAAGTTGCAGGCCTTGCGAATATCAGCAGCACTGTCGGCGCTAGCGAGACTGGGGGCCAGAGTCAGTAGCAACAACGCGAAATTGACGATTGTTTTGCGCATTAGTGATTCCTCGAGCGAATACTTGCCGACCAAATCCGGAAATCCCCACTGGGCTCACAGCAGTTCGATTCCGGTCGTTATACCGCGAATCGCGTGCAAATGCGCGCCAGCTGATTGGTGGCGGACTCGCAAACCCGGATGCACCCCACTATGATCGCCAAATGCGAAATGCAAAAGGCCATATCAG
>CAZWOU010000318.1:0-4787 GCA_964635375.1 uncultured Pirellulaceae bacterium
TGCGGCGTTGCGGATTACGCCGCCCAGGTTCACCGGGTCCGCAAGCTGATCGCAAATGACCAGCAATGAACGGCGCTCCGCCTGCTTGATGAATTGCTCCACCCCAGCGAGTTCCGGCCGCAGGGCGGAAGCCAGCATCCCGCGGTGAAACCTGAACCCAATAATCGCGTCCAAGACCGCCTTGTCGGCGACATAGACCTCAGTTTCCGACCCCGCGTTGGCCATCGCCACAGGTCGGTGGCTCGCGTCCGTCAGAATCGACTCAGCCCGAACACCGCCCTCGCTTAGCCGCTCGAGCAGAATCCGGCCTTCAATAATGAACCGGGCCGAACGACGCAATTCTCGCGAACTCGGCAAATCGCGGAAAACCGCGATCCGAGGATCATCGGGGGAGTCTATCTCGTGAACGCGCATAAGTCCTTCCGTATGCGATCGCGGATCTCAAACCGCCCTGTCCGCCCAATCCTGTCCGCCCAATCATGGCTAATCGGCCTCGGCAAAGCCAGAGCGTAACACTCGGCGAAAGGCGGGCGAACAAGCGATGCTCGATACTGGCTTTGGCGGGTTCCGTCGGCACGGCGGAAACGAACCTTCCGGCAATCCGCCCCTCTAGCTAGAATGGGCGGCTTCCAAGCGGTGAAGCGAACAGCGCCAGAGGCGCCCCTTCCCGCCACCTTCATACCAACTAAGGACCAGACCGTTGTTGCGGACCCATAATTGCGGTGAATTGCGTGAGGAAAACATTGGCGACGAAGTCACCCTGTGCGGCTGGGTGGACAAGCACCGCGACCACGGGCAAGGCGTGTTCGTTGATCTGCGAGACCGTTTCGGCGTCACCCAGGTTGTGACGGCGCCCGAGGCGGGCGAGGAGAACATGGAGTTGGCGAAAGGCCTCCGCAGCGAGGATGTGGTGCTTTTTCGCGGCACGATTGCGGCCCGCCCCGACGGCACGAAGAACCCGACTCTCGCCACGGGCGGAGTCGACCTTCGAGTTGCCGAGATTGAGGTGCTCAACAAGTCGAAGACGCCGCCGTTCCAGCCGACAGGCGTTGAATTGCCGGGCGAAGATCTGCGTCTGAAATATCGCTATCTCGATCTGCGCAGGCCTGAAATGCAGCAGACGCTGCTGCTTCGCAGTCAGATTATCAAGGCCATGCGGGACTATTTTGAACAGCACGACTTCGTCGATATCGAAACCCCCATCTTGGGAAGGAGCACTCCCGAAGGCGCTCGCGACTACCTGGTTCCCAGCCGTGTCCACCACAGCAACTTCTACGCCCTGCCCCAATCGCCCCAGCTCTACAAGCAGATCTTGATGATCGCCGGCTACGATCGCTATGTGCAGGTCGCCAGGTGTTTTCGCGACGAAGACCTGCGAGCCGACCGCCAACCCGAGTTCACTCAACTCGATGTCGAAATGTCGTTTGTGGACGCCGATGACGTGATGGGGATCATTGATGGCTTGGTAGCCAAACTTGCCAAAGAAGTCCTCGGACTCGATGTCGAGTTGCCTTTGCCGAGAATGAGCTACGACGAGGCGATGGAACGTTTCGGGCACGACGCCCCCGACCTGCGATTCGGAATGGAGCTGATTTGTTGCTCCGATATCGCGAAAAAGACGGCTTTTCGAGTCTTCCGCGGCGCCGTGGACCAAGGCGGTCGCGTGCGCGGGATCATCGCAAAGAACGCCGCGGACCAGTATTCAAGGCGGCTGATCGATGAGATGACCGAATACGTCAAGCAGGACTTCGGCGCCAAGGGACTCGCTTGGCTTCGCGTCGAAGAGGATGGTTCCCTGTGGTCGCCGATCGCCAAGAACCTCGAACCGGAAGTGCTTGAGGCAATCAAGGAACGCATGGGCGCCGAACCGAACGACTTGCTCTTGTTTATTGCGGATTCGTTCGATGTTTCCTGCAAGGCCCTGTACGGACTGAGGAAGCGACTTGGCGCGGAGCTGAACTTGTACGACCCCAAGGCGATGAGTTTCTCCTGGGTTGTCGAGTTTCCGATGTTCGATCGGGACGAAGAAGAGCAATGCTGGAACGCGATGCACCACCCCTTCACGGCGCCACGCGAGCAAGACCTCGGCTTGCTCGAAACCGACCCGGGCTCATGCCGGGCGAAAGCGTATGACCTGGTCATCAACGGATCGGAGGCGGGCGGCGGAACGACGCGAATTCACGACAGCGAGATCCAGCAGAACGTCTTCAATCTGCTCGGAATTGACGAAGCAACCGCCGCAGAGCGTTTCGGGTTTCTCTTGGAAGCGCTTCAATTCGGCGCCCCACCCCACGGGGGCATCGCGCTGGGGGTCGACCGTTGGGTGATGCTATTCGCTGGTCTCGATAATATTCGAGACTGCATCGCTTTTCCGAAAACCCAGCGAGCCACAGACCTGATGACCGATGCGCCAGGCCAAGTCGACCGCAAGCAACTGGCCGAATTGGGGGTCCGTATTCAATCGAAGCCGACTTGAGTCCTCCAAACTCAAGTCCTCAGGTCTCGCTGGTGGGCCCGAATCTGAGAAGAATGTACTCACAAAACGCGGATATTTTCTTGAAAAACTTGCCTCGGGTGGCTCCTTAGGGTACGATCCAGGCTCAACTCATATCTTTTTTCTCAGTTTCTCTTCTTGCGGGGACTCCTATGTACAAACGACGCTCCGGTTTTACGCTCGTCGAGTTGCTAGTGGTGATTGCTATCATTGGCATCTTGGTGGCACTGCTTCTGCCTGCAGTGCAGGCAGCTCGAGAGGCTGCTCGACGCACCCAATGTGTTAACCACCTCAAACAGATGGGTGTGGCGGCCCACAACCACCACGATACTCTGCTGATCTTCCCAACCGCAGGCCAACACTGGAATTGGCACGTCACCCAGAACGCCCAATCGGGTTCGCCCGATATCGGGCAGAATCAGATGGTCGGGTGGGGATATCAGATACTGAATTACATGGAACAAGGTGACGTCTGGCGGGGAGGTGCAAAAGGCACCGAACAAGAGCGTTCGATCTACGCGATCTCGGCAGTAATCCCGACTTATTTTTGCCCCTCACGCAGGGCGCCCAAAGCACTTCCGTTGCATGGAGACTGGTATCGCAGGCCATACAACACTGGACAAACGTTCGCTCACGGTCCAACGGACTACGCGGCCTCCAACCTGTCCAACAATGGTGTCATTGTTCGCTGCAACACGGCCCGGACAGGCGAAACGGTCGCCTTCCGACAAATCCTTGATGGCAGTTCTAACACGCTGCTGTTTGGCGAGAAGAGGCTGAATGTCAAGAATATCGGCCGGTATCAAGGGGATGACAACGAAGGCTACTCATCCGGATGGGATCATGACACAATGCGACATGCTCAAGGCAATAGGCCGCCACTGAAAGACCGTTTAGCGGGCAACGGCCAACAGCGATTTGGCGCTTCCCACCCAGGAACCTTCAACATCGTTTTGGCCGATGGCTCAGTCAGAGGCATTACCTACGACATCGACAGTACCATTTGGGCACGGCTTGGCAATCGCAAAGATGGCTTTGAGATCGACACCAACAGGTTCTAGATTGGGCCCAAACAGCCCTGGACGACATGCCGTCTCGTCACCGCCGTGTGTATGGCGAGGCCCAAAAACTACGCCGCCCCGTTTCCAAGCCTGGACTCGGGGTGGTGTCTCTTGCACGGCAGTGCGGAAGACAGCAAACACCTACCGTTTACAAGGAGAAGCGTCTTGGCTTCACGTCGATCGATTCAAGTTCTCTTGGCTTTTGCAATCACCATGACATTGGGCTGCGGCCCAAGCGAGAAAGAGGGTGTCGTAGTCAAGGGCAAGGTGCTCTTAGACGGGCAGGTGATGCAAGTCGAAAATGCGCCGCCCGGCGTGGAGAGTGGGGCGGAGGTCCATCTTTACCAAGGGGAAGAGAATCCTTTGTTTTCCGGCACCACATTGGCCGATGGGGCGTTTGAGTTTACAGACCCAAAGGTTGATCCGGGCAAGTACAAGTTGGTCGTGTACTTCCGTAACTACGGCTTCGACAGCGACGGACTTAACGGTGCATTTGGCGAAAGTAATTCTCCGATCCCAGTCGACATTCCCGAAGATAAGCGGGGAGATACACTCGACTTGGGAACGATCGAATTGAACGATTACATCAAGAAATAGCGATCTTCCCTACCGACAGTTTGTCACAACAAACGACTACTCACCTACGGCCGATTCGCGTTCGAATCGGCCGTTTTTTTTGCGCCGTAGCCTGGGCACGCCCCTGGAATAGGAATACAAACCCTGGTTGGCCGAAGGCCATTCATCCTATCCTGACGGATTGCCCTTGGGAAACGTGCGCCCCTTCCCTGCCTAGGTTTGGCCGAAGGCCTTTCTTTCACCGTAGCCTGGGGCAACGCCGGCGTAGCCGGCAACGCCCCAGGAAATAGGAATACAAACCCCGGTTGGCCGAAGGCCATATTCATCCTATCGTGCGCCTTTCTCGCCAGGTTTAACCGAAGGCCGTTTTTGCGCCCGCATCCGAATGAAGAAACGACAACGAGCCCTGCTGCGGTGGAAGACTAGGCTCAGGAAGTAGCTGGCTCGCATTCGTCGAGCAGGTTGACGGCCTTGAAAGGTTCGCCAGCAAGCATGGTTAGGCAGGCTCCTCCGCCCGTGCTGACATGCGAAACTTTGTCGGCGTATCCCAGTAGTTGGATCGCGGCCGCGCTATCGCCGCCGCCAATGATGCTGTAGGCGTCACTTTGCGAAATCGCTTCCGCCACGGCCTTTGTGCCAGCGTCAAACGGGGGCAG
>CAZWOU010000319.1:0-4562 GCA_964635375.1 uncultured Pirellulaceae bacterium
GTTAATCGCGAGGGTCAAGATGAATCCTGACACGACGGATTGAGACCACAGAATCGGACGCACCCGTTATCTCCAGGTCTAATGTTGGCGTGACATCGATTGACGTTAAGCACTACCCAGCCTTCCTGACCGATGTTTCATCGACGGCGAATTGGGCAGCGTGGAGATCGCGACCAGAGTGAAGATGCCTTGAGCCCGCTATCGTTAGGCAAGCGGTCTTTAGGCAAGCTGTCGAGGCTGGCGTTAGGGCAGACTGGCGTTGCGCAAGAATGGCCGAGCCTGACTATCGGCGACGACGGAGTCGTATCGGTCGATACCAGGGGCGATAAGACCGCGATCGTTGCGGAAGACATCATCCCCGCTCGGCGGAACGAGGCTGCCTACGACGAATGCCGTGCGTTGATCGGCGAACAACATGTTTTGTCCTTTGCCGAGGTGATTCACACTGTTGCGGCCGGCCAGATTCCAAGTTGGCGCGTCGGCGGCCCAGACGTAGCTAGGATTCTGATTGTCCACCGTTGGCGAGAAATACTCGTCGCCGGAAAAGAACCCCAGGTTGTAGCCGAAGCTTCCGCCGGCGATCCGCTGAATTCGAACAAGCGAAGCATTGCCGGTATTGTCGATGTCATCAAGCGTCGGGAGTTTCCAGATGATTCCACTCCGAGACAAATCACTCGAGGCGCACAAGAAGACGTTCGGATTGCTGATGTATCCCGCTTCAAAGAGCATGGGGGCGTAAACGCCAGCGAACGACCGGTTGCCCTCTTGGGGGATCTCAGGCAAGCGTTGATTCGGGCTCTGCGCGGCAAAGTCATGCAAGGCGTAGCCGATCTGACGAAGATTGTTTTGGCAGGCGACGCGGCGAGACATTTCCCAACTGGAGAACAGGGCTGGCAGGATTAGGGTCAAAGCGGCCCCAATCGCGCTAACGCAAACGACCAAATCGCGGACAGACCACGATGATCGCCTAGACATCGGTTCGGGCGACGGGCTCAGCTTGGGCGGCGTCTTGGCTTGAAGCTCCCGCAGAGCCGTTTCGCGTTGCACATGAGCAAAGGTTCGATCCGCCAACCCCCAGGCCGGTTCATAGTTGACGCGAGCCTGATCGAGGGGTTCCAACGCCTCACGAAGTCGCGCAAACTCGGCGCGAAGCAAGGGATCAGTCTCAAGCTGCTCCTCGAGCTCGCGGCGCTCGTCGTCTTCCAGGGCGCCGAGCAGCAGTCCCAACAAGTTTTCTTGAACGACGTCTCTCACTTTTGTCCTACGTGTGTTTCTCGCCATGTCTCATTCAGCTTGAGAATGGCAGCGTGCAAGCGGCTCTTGACTGTTCCGACTGGGATCGAAAGAGACTCGGCCGCTTCACGATACTTAAGGCCTTGGAAGTAAACCAAGTGCACGACATCGCGCATTTGGTCCGACAACCCATCCATGGCGCGTTGAATCCACTGGGCGTCCTCTGACCGACTGGCATGGGACAGAGGATCTTTCTCGTCGCTGACGAGAAGGTCCCCCAATCGGCCGCCATCTTCACTGTCTCCCGCTGCGCGGTCCAGGCTGACCATCCGGTGCCGCTTGCTTCGCCGCTGGGCGTCAATCGCCTGATTGGTGGCAATGGCGTACAGCCACGGACGAAAGCGGCGCCCCTCCTCGAACAACTCTTGTTTTAGGTGCACCTGCAGAAAGGCGGCTTGAAATGCGTCTTCCGCCATTTCAGCGTCGCCCAAGTAACGTCGCAGGTAATTAAACAACTCTCCTTCGTAACGACGCACAAGCTGCGCAAACAGGCTGCGGTCGCCTGTTTCGCGATAGCGAAGCAGAAGTTGCTCGTCAGTCACAGCGTACTTTTTCCGTTTGCCACGACGACGTCGCGGCGAGGATAAGGAAGGATAAGTGCGACTCAAGTCGTCACCTGCCATTGTATACGTAGACGGCTCCATACAGTTCATCATATCGCGACCCAATCCGTTGAGAGCTTAGCGAAACCTGCGGAAGTGCTTACAGCGTAACGCTTTGGAGAAATGACAGGACGTCGCCCGGCCGCCGCGGTGTCAGCTCATTGCCCGCGAATTGACACGCGTCTGAGGGCGTCTTACACTCACCGGGTTCAAATTGCAAAACCTGTGCCCAAAGGGGCCAACGTGACCAAACAACGGGCCTCCTGGGCGGGGCCGGGCGACGTTAACGCCTTCTTCGGCTTGATGTTAGACAACGTCGCGGATTTGCTGTTGACTGTCGGACTGCTGAGCATTGTCTTTGACTTTCCTACAATCTTCGCCCTGCGTTACATGGTGCCCGGCACGGCAATCGGCGTCCTGGTCGGCGATTTGCTGTTCTTTCTCATGGCGTTGCGACTGGCCAAGAAGACCGGTCGGAGCGACATCACCGCCATGCCGCTCGGACTCGATACGCCCAGCACATTTGGAATGGTGTTCTTTGTCCTTGGCCCCTCCTACCTCTACGCTCTCAACCAGCTCAACCTCGAATCGATGGAGGCGGCTGCCTACACATGGCGGATTGGAATCTGTTCGATCGTCGTCAGCGGACTGTTCAAGTTAGCGTGCGCTGCTGGGTCGGCCTGGATCCGCCGCGTGGTTCCGCGAGCTGGCCTGCTGGGGTCGTTGGCAGCGATCGCCTTGGTGCTGATCAGCTTCCTTCCGCTACTGGAAATCCTGCATTTTCCCGTCGCCGGCATGACCGTCTTGGCAATCATCATGATGACGTTGATCGCTCGGATTCCGACGCCTGGTCGAGTGCCTGGGGCATTGGCGGCGTTGATCGTGGGGGCGGTAATCTTCTACAGCATGCAGTGGCTTGGGCTATTGCATTTTGACCGAGAAACCATGGGTGGCATCAGCACTGGTGATGCAGCAAGCGCATTGCTTCCCTACGAATGGCTGCAGGTATTTCAATTCCAGTGGCTCACCGCTCTGAAAGACTCGTTGCAGTATATGCCGGTCGTCTTGCCCTTCGCCCTGGCGACTGTCATTGGAGGCATTGACTGCACGGAGAGCGCAGCGGCAGCGGGCGACGAGTACCCCACGAATCAAGTCATCGCGGGTGAAGCGATCGCCACACTGGCAGCCGGATTGTGCGGCGGCGTTATTCAGACAACACCTTACATCGGCCATCCGGCCTACAAGGCGATGGGCGGCCGAGCGGGCTACGTGCTGTGGACTGCGCTGTTCGTCGGCAGCGCCGGGCTAATCGGCTATTTTGGGTTCCTCTACCTCATCGTTCCCAAGCCGACAGTGTTTCCAATCTTGATCTTCATTGGGTTGGAAATCACGGCGCAGAGTTTTCGAGCGACGCCCAAACGACATTATGCCGCTGTCGCCTTAGCTTGCGTTCCGGCGTTAGCGTTTCTAGCGCTCAGCTTCGTTGATCGTCTCTTTGGAGACGGCGCACTCGTGGCCGCCGGCATCACGTCAGCCAATTTGGAGAACCCGCTGTTGCGAAGCGACATCAAGACGCTGAGGATTCTCTCCAATGGCTTTATCATCACAAGCCTGCTTTGGTCTTCGCAGCTGGCCGCCATCATCGATCGCCGGTTGCTCGCAGCGGCGGGCTTCTTCCTTATTGCCGCAGTCGCCACCCTGTTTGGAATCGTCCACTCGCCGTTCGGCAATGGTGCAATGTACGTGCCGTGGATGGCCGCCGAGAAGTTTGCCAACGAAACGGAAGCGACCTACCGCTACACGGCCGCCTATTTGGTCTGCGCAGCTGTTATCGTACTGTGGTCGTTTCTGGTTCGCGACGAAATCTCATCCCAATCTCACGATTACATGGAGCACGACCAGTGAGCCTGCCCCGAGTGCTTGAACCGGAAGTCATGGATACCGAGGAGGAGGCGCGCGATTATGACGCGATGGACCATGGGGCCGTCAACTGCCTGTTCGTCGAGAATCTGCTCCGCTTTGGCCTCGACTGCGGAGATCGCGACAACAACGAACCGCTGGGGGTTGTGGACCTGGGCTGTGGCACCGCACAACTTCCGATCATCCTTTGCCAACAGGCGCCCGACGTTTGCGTGATGGCAGTCGATCTGGCCACGCGGATGCTCGACCTGGCCCGCTACAACATTGAGGCGGCGGGGTTGAACGATCGAATTCAGCTAGCTCAAATCGACGCCAAACATTGCGAGTTCGAGGACGAATTGTTCGATGCCGCGATCTCCAACAGTATCGTGCACCACATCCCGGAACCGCGCACCGTGCTTGGCGAAGCCGTGCGAATCACCAAGCCCGGCGGGCTGCTCTACTTTCGCGACCTGATGAGGCCCGACGATCAAACGATGCTCGACCAACTCGTCCAGCAGTATGCGGGAGACGAAACAGAGCACGCTCGGCAAATGTTCCGGGACTCACTTCACGCCGCCCTTTCCGTCGATGAGATGCAGCAGTTGGTCGGGGATCTGGGATTCGCCGCTGACACTGTGCAAGCGACCTCGGACCGACACTGGACGTGGGCCGCGAGGAAGCCGACGCCATGATCCGAGAACACCTAGAGCTGGCCTGATTCTACTGCTTCGGCGGCGCCGCCTCGGAGACGGCCGCGCCGTTCTT
>CAZWOU010000320.1:0-4560 GCA_964635375.1 uncultured Pirellulaceae bacterium
CGTCGAACGTGCCGACGGCGTACTTCGCATCGGCGGCAAAGACGACCCAGCGCGTATTCTTCGCTTCGGCGTCGACAGGCAATTCAAACAGTTCGGTGCATTCAAAGTAGCCGGGCAAGTGGCTCTGCTCGGTCCAATCTCTGAGATTGGTTGATGTGTAGAACGCCGCGTTGCGATTGTATTCTGCATGCTCATCGTAGACGACCATCACCCAGTGGCCGCCAAGTCTCTTCGCCGTGTCATTCAGCGGCTTGTCGTTTTCGTCGTATGGGTACCAGATGACCTTGGGGTCGCGGCCCTTGTGTTTAACAACCGGGTTGCCTTCGTACCACGTAAACGTCTTGCCGCCGTCCGTGCTGTAAGCGATCGATTCGCCTGCTCCTGTATCCGTTAGGAAGGCGACGAGCGTGTTCTTGCCCCAGCCGGCCGTGTTGTTGGCGTCGACAGTGGCGCCGCCGGAGAAACAGGCTCCGCGGGCCATCGTTGATGGAAAGAGCTTGTTGGGCTGCTGTTCCCAGTGCAACAAGTCTTCGCTGGTCGCGTGCCCCCACGTCATGTTGCCCCACGGCAGAGCAACGGGATTGTGCTGGAAAAAGAAGTGCCACGCGCCATCGTGATACACCATTCCGTTGGGATCATTGTTCCAGCCGACTTTCTGCGTGAAGTGGAACTGGGGCCGGTGAGGCTCTTTATAGAAACTTTCCTCGCCAGGAATGTTGTCGGACTGTCTGACCAGAGCAAATCCTTCCTCGGTGACCTTGCTGGCGACGACTCGCGCCGCTTGGCCGCTGTAGGCGTCGATTGTGAAGAACGCGTACCAGTCCGTCGTATCGGCCGAAGTGGCGATGTTCAGTCCGTATTTGCGGACTTCCTGCTCGTCGACGAAGAGCTGAATCTGTCCCTTCGATCTTCCTTTATTCTGAATCGGGATGATCAGGTAGCGGCTTTCGACTTTGAATGACTTCTCGCGCCGCACTAAGTCCGGCAGTTTCGGTTTCCTGTCGGACTGTACGATGTGGTCGACATTGATATGTCCCCAGCCGCCGGTCGCGGCATCCACGATTTGCAGCGTGACTGTCTTGCCGGCGAGTTCACCCACATCCCAGAACGCGGGCTCCAGTTCCTCGCTGCCGCCGGGTTGCGAGTTGTTTCCAGTAATCGTGCGAACGATCTTGCCCTCGAGCAGCAGATTCATACACGTTTTGCCCGCATGTCCGCCGCCACCCACAAGAAACGTCAGATACCTTCGCTCGATCTCGATCGGCGGTGAGACCAAACTTCCCTTCGTGCGATCGCCTTTGAGAAACGAGTTGACCAGCCCCTTGCCCTTGAACCCGCTGACGCGCATTTGCCCGCGCAACGTGCCTTTCGACGGACCTGTACCAAACGCTTCGCCCTCGGCTTTCCACTCGCCGTACGTCTCGCCTTCGAAGTCGGCGATGAGGATGTCCTCGCTTGCGAACGTCGATCCAATCAAGGTGATCGTTAACGCGACGGATAAGCAAAGATATTTCATCAGCTATTCTCCCTCAGAGCTACTGTTTCACGTCGAGTATTCTTACGCGAGCCGATTCGTAAAGGTGTGCAGATCTTTCGGACTTTTTTGGAACGGCTCCCACATGCGAACAGGCTGCCGCGGCAATCTTACAAGCCGCGTGCAAAATGTTGTCGTGAGATTCGCCACGCAATGCCCCCAGAAGGAATGCCGCCGCGAAGGAATCTCCCGCACCGACGGTGTCTATCACCTTAGTTGTTGCCGGTATCTCTAACCACCATCTCCCAGCCCTGACGCGAGATCGCCCAGATTGCCTTCCGAGCGACGCTGGAACGCACCAAAGAACTGACCATTCCGGCGAGGACCCTCACCGTCGCGCCTCGTCTCGTTGTTCGGCGCATACCAGCAGTAGCGAGAGAGGACTTGTTCGCTAAGTCAAACGCCATCGCTCGAAAGGTCCAGTGAGCCCACCCGAACTAAGAACAGATAAGCTGCATGCCGAAATCTCTGTCCTGACGTGCCGCATTCTTAAGCACTGCCGTGCCTGAACGCGAGCAACATGTCGGTGGAGAAAGAAATTTCCCGACGTCTTCCGCCGTCAAGACAGGCATCTTGGTCGTCCTGGGCCGCTAGCTCGCGATTCTCTGGCACGCCAATTGCGTGAGCAACATTCGGTCACGGCGACCGGCGGGGTAGCGAAAGATACTGCGGAGACCGCGGGGCGTGCGCGCCTCGGCATCGGCTTACCTCCGGTTTCTCTCTCCCAAACCGTTTAGGTCTCCTCGAAAACGACTTCGGCAAGAAGTGGGGTGGTGTTGCGCGCAGTGACTGCCGCGTATCGCACGGGTGCGTTTTGGATCAAGCCGCCGAGGAATATGGCGATGCACTGCGACGCGGCGAATCAACTGACTCTTGCCCACTTCGATTCTTATTCCGACCAACGTTCCTACAAGAACTGCGATACGGCGCGCCAGGTCTTGGGACGACGTTCAGCAGCTGCAAAGGTTCAACATGTTAGCGGAGAGTAAGAAGAACGTCATCGTCATCGGCAACGGGATGGTTGGCCACCGGTTCGTCGAGAAGCTGGTCGAATTCGACACAGCGAGGCAATACCGAATCGTGACGTTCTGCGAGGAGCCGCGAGCCGCGTACGACCGTGTCGGTCTCACGTCGTTCTTTGCTCACCGGGACGCGGAAAAGTTGATGCTCGCGCGGCTCGACTGGTATCACGAACAGGGCATTGAACTGCACGTTGGCGACCGCGCCACCGAGATTGACCGCGACGAGAAGATCGTTGCGTCCGACAACGGCGCCAAGATCGACTACGATCATGTTTTGCTAGCCACGGGGTCCTTTCCGTTCGTACCCCCGGTCGAGGGCATTCAGAAGATCGGCGTTTTCGTCTATCGAACGCTGGAAGACCTCAAGAAGATCATTGAGTACGGCAAGAAATCGCGACGATGCGCCGTAATCGGCGGCGGCCTGTTGGGCTTGGAAGCGGCCAAGGCGGCTTTCGACTTGGGGCTTGAAACGCATGTCATCGAGTTTGCGCCGCGGTTGATGCCACGGCAGATCGACGATGCAGGCTCGCGGATCCTGGTGAAGAAAATTGAAGCGCTCGGCGTACGCGTGCACCTGAACAAGGCCACCACGGAGGTCACCGGCGACGCGAGCGTTCGCGGCATGACCTTCGCTGATGGTGAATCGCTTGACGTCGATATGATCATCGTGTCCGCTGGTATCCGCCCTCGCGACGAGCTGGCCCGCGACTGCGGGTTGAGTGTTGGAGAGCGGGGCGGCGTGATCGTCGACCATCTCCTACGGACATCCGACCCCGACATCTACGCCGTGGGTGAAGTCGCCTTGCACGGCGGCATGATCTACGGCCTGGTCGCGCCGGGGTACGAGATGGCAGAGGTGGTGGCGGCGAATCTCAGTAGAACAAGCGCCGGAGCTGCTTCGAACCTGCTGGAACCTGGTTCGAAATGCCAGGCGCGAACATTCACAGGCGCGGACATGTCGACCAAGCTCAAGTTGATGGGCGTCGACGTGGCCAGCTTCGGCGATTACGAAGCGCTCGACTGGCGTTCCAAACCGCTAGTGTTCGAGGATCCGTTCGCTGACGTCTACAAGAAGTTGCTTTTCGATCAGGCGGGCAAGAAACTGCTCGGCGGCATCCTGGTCGGCGATGCGTCGGACTATGGCACGCTGTCCGTGCTCGCCAAGAGCGGCGATGCCCTTCCCTGTTTGCCAGCCGAGTTGATGGGCGCCGGCGGAAGTGTCTCGGCGGCACTTGGCGGCGCGGACGCTATGAGCGATGAAGCCCAAATCTGTTCCTGCAACAACGTCACCAAAGGCGCCGTCTGCGAGGCGATCAACGAAGGAAACCTCACATCGCTGGCCGACGTCAAGTCCTGCACCAAAGCCGGGACCGGTTGCGGCGGATGCCTGCCGTTGGTGACGGACATTTTCAAAGCTGAAATGGCCAACGCCGGCGTTGAGCTGAATAATCATCTGTGCGAACACTTCGCCTACTCGCGCCAGGAACTGTTCGAGATCGTCAAGATCAAAGAGATCAAGACGCTCGGCGAATTGCTGGCATCACATGGCACAGGCAACGGCTGCGAGATCTGTAAACCGACGGTCGCATCGATCCTAGCCAGCCTCTGGAATGAGACCATCGTCGAGCGAGACCATCAAACGCTGCAAGATACGAACGACCGCTTTCTGGCCAACATACAACGTGGCGGCTTGTACAGCGTCGTGCCGCGCATTCCCGGCGGCGAGACCACGCCTGACAAGCTGATGGCGCTGGCTCGCGTGGGCAAGAAGTACGGGCTGTACACGAAAATAACTGGCGGCCAGCGTGTCGACCTGTTCGGGGCCCAGTTACACCAGCTTCCCGACATCTGGGAGGAACTGATTGACGCTGGGTTCGAGAGCGGGCACGCCTACGGCAAGTCCGTACGCACCGTAAAGAGTTGCGTTGGCAGCACCTGGTGCCGCTATGGCGTGCAGGACAGCGTCGGCTTTGCGGTCCGCGTCGAACAGCGCTACCGCGGCGT
>CAZWOU010000321.1:0-4535 GCA_964635375.1 uncultured Pirellulaceae bacterium
AGGCTATGAAATCGCACTGATTGAGTAGGTCTCAGATCATCTCGCAGATTTCGGTCCAGAGCTCGAGGTCCCGTAGTCGTCCCCGAGAGCCGAATTTGTGCAGACTGCGACGGCTCTTTCTAGCAGAGACTTATGACATACTCACTTGAGGCGAATGGTGTACTTGTATGCGTTCGCTCCCCAGAAGTCTGCGGGGTCCTCGCCCAGTCGCGTCAAGTAGATCTCAAGAAGATGATGCTCGCGATTTTCGAATAGTGAGAAGTTCGACAGCTGCAGTTTGGGACTGTCGGATTTCTCGCGGTCGTCGATCAACGTAATCGTGTCGCGTCTAATCGCCGGAATCTCCTCGTCCACTTCGGCGATGACCAGCGGGTAGCGAGGAGAATTGCCCCGGGGAGGAGTCGAGCTGATGTTGCCGATCCAATACAGTTTGCCAGTCACGCTGTGCCGAATCATGCGGTGGATGCTCGAAGGCGAGTAGAATGCAGTACCGTCGTCGTACGTCCAAGGCCGCGGCTCGTCGAGAGTTTGCCCGCCATCGGCAGACAGGCTGAAGAACTTTCGGCCGCGAACCTTGTTCGGATCGAGACCGGCGTTCGAGGTTCGCCAGACAACAAGGACACGACCATCCTTCAACTCAGCAACCTCTGGCTCCATCAGTCCACGCGACGAGGTGCTCCGCGATACCCAGACTGGCTTGCCCGCACTCCAGACGTAGGTGCTGGACTGTTCGCGCCACTTTCCGACGACGCATAACGATCCAATGCACCGCGCGTCCGCCGGCATACCCATCACGGACAGCTTCTGCGGGTTTGGAACGGGGACGTTTCTGGGAATGTTCGCTGCTGCTGCGACATGGATCAACGCGCCGCTACTGTGACGCAGAATGTTGTTTCCAATATAAGCCTGATTGTTGCGTAAGAACTCGGGAGCGAACGGCTTATCGGGATCGAAGGACGCTCCTGTTTCGTATTCGATGTGCTTTGGATCGGACCAGGTGCGAGTCAGGTCGTCTGAAGTCCGCCAAAAGAGATGGTTATAGTAGACTCCTCTTAGGTGAGTCTGTCGCAACCAGATCGAGACGGTCGTTTCTCTTTCCGCATCGTAGAACTGCGGCCCCGGCCCCCAATAGACCCGGACGCCATCGGGATGCGTGACGATCTCCGGCAGTGTTTCATTGTCGGACCAGCTTCGGCCGTTATCCTCTGACCACCGCCGCGTTGGTCTCTCAGGCGTGTCGCTTCTGGCCATCGTCGAATGGGTCTCTTCACGAAGCAGATTCGGTCCGACGTAGCGAACTGACACCATGGCCGCCGTCTGGGCGCGAGGGTGCTTGCGGTACACTGCGCGAGTCACCTCAGCCAGTCGCGTCGATCTGTGTTTTGATGCCGCGAGTTCTGGAGCTGCGGACTCCCGTTGCGCACACGCTACACTTGGCAACAAGAGTGTTAAGGCGAACAAATATCGCATGTCGAGGCTCCCAGGATTGGCGACAGGAGATTCTAGACCAATGTTCTAGTCGCATGAGGCGGCTGTTGCCAGCGTCCTTTGATCCGAACTCGCCTCCCCGCCGCTGATCTAGTGAACGAGGTGAGCCGTTGTGTTTGGCGTCAGGGGCTTGAGCCGAGCGAAAACGGTCAAAGCGCGCCGCATGAGTTAAGCTATGTCATCCGGCTGGAGACAATTGGCTGGACGCACAGTAAGGCTGCGGATTCAAATCTAGCCAGTCTGTATGCACTTTGAACAGAGCAAGACTGTTGTCTCGCATTACGGCAGCAAAGAGCGGCGCGTGCCCTTCGTTTCGCCAAGGCGGAGTAGGAGGTCCGCCGAACACGAACCTGACGAGGAGATATCCCCAGTGCGTGTATCACGCGATCGAATGTCCCGCCGACGAGCTTTGCAGGCGGGTGCTGTGGGCGCGTTTGGAATCTCGGTTCGACATTTGCACGGAGCAAGTCCGTTCGCGTTTTCTGTCGAGCATCGAAGGGCGGTCGACCGGCGTCGGCGAATCGTTGTGCAGTATGATTCTCAGACCGCCTACGGAGTCGACCTTCAGCGGTGGTTGGATTACCGCTGCGCCTACATTGACGAACCCGGCTCGCAGATCGACAGCGTATTCCTGGACATGGGGCGGTTGGGTCAAGTTCTCTATCCAAGCAAATTCCTCGACCCACTGGTCAACGCCGATTTTCAGAAATGGCGAGCACAGGGAATCGACGTCGTCGAGCGACAGGTTGCCGAGTTTCGCCGACGCGGCCTGGAAGTGTTTTGGAATCACCGCGTCAGTGAAGTGGATCTCAACGTCAAGGGGACAGGCGCTGCCTGGAAGGACAAGCCCGCACCTTTAAAGACGGCACACGCCGATTGGGTTCTCGATACTCCGTGGTGGCGGCATGGGCTGTGGGATTTCTCCGTGCCTGCGGTGAGAGAGCACACGGTCAAAGCGCTGCGGGAAGTGGCGGAGATGTACAACCTGGACGGATTGCAACTCGACTTCGCCCGTCATGTGCCATGCTTGCCGGTTGGACGACAATGGGAGCTTCGGGGCCACGTCACCGAGTTACTGCGAATGGCTCGGCGAATGACGTTTGACGTCGCGCGAAAAAGAGGGCGACCGCTGCTGTTGGCGGCGAAGACGCCGCGAAACCTTGAGGGTTGCCGGGTCGATGGATTCGACATCGAGGCCTGGGCGAAAGAGAACCTCGTCGATGTCCTCACGCTCGGCTCGCGATCTCTAGACGTCGACCTGGCCGGATATCGGCGACTAACTAAGACGAGCCATATCAAACTGCTGCCCTGTTTCGACGACCATCACGCGACTGACGGATACCGTTACGCACCGATCGAAGTCTTGCGGGGCGTATTTGCGAACTGGTGGCGGCAGGGCGCCGACGGCGTGTCCACGTTCAACTGGTCGAACGCCCCACCCGAGCTTTGTCGGCAGATGTCACAGCGCCCCGGTCCGCTCACCCACCAGTTGGCGTATCGCGAAATTGGAAGCCCTGCAACGATGCTCAACAAAGACAAGACGTTCGTTGTCGAGCGGCGAGGAGGCTACCCGTGGGCCACCGGTTTTTTCAACCGCAATGATACTGCGCCGCTCCCTCGGCCCGTTTCTGGGAAGGAACCTCTTCGTCTACCGATAGCTGACGATCTTCCCCAACAGGCAGCAAAGGTCAGGCGATTGTTTCTGCGAGCGATCCTTTTCGGCGCAGAACGGGACGACGCCTACAGAGCGACGTTAAACGGAGTCGTGCTGAAGGCGACGACTCGCGACGGGGACTGGAAAGATCCGCAGATCTTCTCTCCCAAGCCACAACCCGCATCGGGCGGTAAGGGAGCCTATCGGATCAATCCCGCCCAGAAGCTACTGCGACTCGAATTCGCCGTCGAACCGCAAGCGTGCCGAGTTGGTGGGAACCAGGCGAATATCGAGCTTCGAGAACCGGCGCCCGGCAACGCCGCAGGCCACCCCCGACTCGAGAAACTCGAACTGCACGTTCAGTACACTTAAGGAATCAAGACGGCGATTCTTACCGTAGCACCAGGCTCGTTGCGACAAGTGTATGGGCGGACTGAGCACTCAAGCCGACGGCAAGAGATTGAAGAGATGGCCGAAATGAATGGAACCGAATGATGAACCGCACTTTGCTCAGTGTTACCTTCACCCTCAGTTGCCAATTGTCGATCGTGTTGGTCGCGGCTGACCGGCACTGGACGCTCGACTCCGCCGACTCGCCCGGAATCAGCGTTCATGGAAGCGTCGCCAAATCGTCAGGCGTTAGCGGCTCAAGCCTTGTCTTTAACGGCGAGTCGCTACTCAAGGTGAACGATTCGCGGGCGCTGACGAGCGGTGGGGCGGGATTCACGCTCACCGCGTGGGTGAATCCCCACTTACTTCATCACGAGCAGCAGATGATTGCCGCGAAGAATCGCTACTCACTCAATGAGCGGCAGTGGGGAGTGATGATCGACAAGGACAATCGTTTCCGGCTCTATGTTTCACAGGGGCAGTGGGCGACGGCCGATTCGAAGACGCCTCCACGACCGGGTCACTGGCATCTGATTGGCGTTGTAGTGCGGGCGGCAGTTGCCGAACTGTGGGTGAATGGGAAGCGCGAGGGGCAGGTGAAACTGATGCAGCCCATTCCGCGGACCAAAGCGCCCCTTACGTTCGGCGGGATCGACGACAACGGGCGCATCTGGCAAAACTTCGTGGGTGCCCTCGACGAAGTCCGGCTGTTCGACCGGCCGCTCTCCACCGGCGAAATGGCTTCGTCATACAGACGGGTCACGGAAACCCACGAGATCCCTTCGTTCGCCAGTCGCATGAATGTCTCTGCAGACCCAACGTGGGCTCAGCAAATTGAAGAGCACGCGAGGCAGGACCGGACGACAATCATCTTCGACGGCAAAAGCCCGAACAAGCTCGCCTGCGACACCACGCTGCGGAAGATGCCCGATGGTTCGTGGGTGATGATCATGCTGGGCGGAGGCGACACCGAGCCGCTGCCGCAGAATCGCGTTTTTCTCGC
>CAZWOU010000322.1:0-4407 GCA_964635375.1 uncultured Pirellulaceae bacterium
AATCGACGAGCAGACTCACGCTTTGTGGTCGAAACGATTGAGAGCTGCGAAGCTCGTACCGACCCCAAGCGGAGCGGCAAACTCGAAGCCAATTGGGATGGCGGCGAATCTCAAGTTGGTCTCGCGGACAATGGTCACGCTTCAATTGAAGCTGATTAAGGAGGGCAACGCCGATGCATTGAGACCGTTCTTCACCAAACGCTTGCACCCAATGATCACCGCCCAGGCTGTGGCTGAAGCCGCGAAGAGCCTGAAGAAGATCACGGCGGATGAGCTGGTTCACGACGTCCAGTTGATCGACAAATCGACCGCCAAGATCAAGATGAAGAACGGGCGCACGCTGACGACACTCATCCAGACGAACGGCAAGTGGGTGGCGGACACCATTTGGTTTCGCTAGGAGTTGCAGGACAGCATTCGCGGCGCCGTCAGTCGACGCCCCTTTCGCCACGCGCGACCCGCTCGTCATCTGCAGTCCTTATTCGCGATTGTCCTGGGGATCCATCGGGCAACCGCTCGCAGAATGTCCGTGGCCGCATCATCAGACGATGAGCCCGGTACAAAGGCGAGGAATCCGGCACGCTTCTCATGCATGATATCGCTGGGCCGCGCAAGTCGCTCTAATACTTGGGTTGTTGGAGAATACGCAATCCGAATCTTCTCGCCCAGGAAGCAAGCATGACATCGCGAGCTGAGACAGACCATCGATACGAAAAACTCACTTGGCCGGAGATCAACGACGCCATCGAACTCGGGCAAGTCTGCATTGTGCCCTGCGGCGCAGTGGAGCAGCACGGCCCCCACCTACCACTCGACGTCGATTTGATCTGCCCGATGGGCGTAGCCAACGGCGTGGGCGAGCAAATCCCGGCGAAGCTGAAAGTGCTGCCCATCGTGTCCTATGGCTACACCGGCCATGTGATGGATTTCCCCGGCACCATCAATAGCCACTACGAACACTTCATGCGGCATGTACTCGACATCACTAAGTCGCTCGCCTACCACGGATTCAAAAAGATCATTCTGCTCAACGGGCACGGGTCGAACATGCCCAATCTGAACCTCGTGGCTCGCAGAACAAACTTGGAGACCGATGCCGAATGCATGTGCACGGCGTGGTGGAATCTGTTGACTGTCGATCCGGATTTCCTGCCTGGGTGGCGCGAGGGCCGGGTGCCGGGCGGCTGCGCCCACGCGGGTGAGCTGGAGACTTCGATGTACCTGTATCTCGACCAGGCCAACGTTCGCCAAGACAAAATCCGCACCGAGTACATCAGCTTCAACGAAGAAAACAGTCCGTTCATGAACGTCGATCTGGTCGCCGAGGGACCAGGCACCGTTGTCTCCTGGACCAGCAGCTACACCGAGTCGGGGGTCATGGGCGACTGCGAGTTGGCCACAGCCGCTAAGGGGAAGCAGGCCTATGACGAGGCGGTCAAACAACTAAGAACGCTTGTTGAATGGTTCAAGGAACGGCCGAAGGATCAAAGGAGGATGCGTCACCGAAAATCGCCGACAATGCCCATGCCCTGGGGCCAGACAGACCTGGATGTTTGACGGGCGGAGTGCCTTCAGTGCTTGATCGGGCGCCGATCCTTTCGCCAAGACGCAGTTCACTGTGGCGATATCCCCAATAGTGCTAGACGAAAGAGATCATTCCCATGCGTTGGTTAATCGCGGCGCCGTTTGTTGCCTTGGCATTGATGATCATTTACGACTTGCTGCAGCGCAAACACGCCATCCTGCATAACTTTCCGGTGCTGGGCCATTTTCGCTACTGGCTCGAGAGCATCGGCCCAGAGCTGCGTCAATACATCGTGACGAGCAATAATGAGGAACGGCCGTTTAGTCGAGACCAACGAAGCTGGGTGTATGCCTCATCGAAGAAGCAGAACAACTACTTTGGCTTTGGCACAGACAATGATTTTGAGTCGTCGCCTCATTACCTAATCATCCGTCACTCGGCGTTTCCGCTGGGTGAACCATCGCACGATAGCGAAGACTACGACGGGCTTTACAAGATCCCCTGCGCCAAGGTGCTTGGCGGTTACCGGCAGCGCAAGAAGGCGTTTACGCCCGAATCGGTGGTCAACATATCGGCCATGAGCTTCGGCTCGCTAAGCGCTCCGGCCGTGGAGGCGTTAAACCGTGGAGCAAAGCTTGCTGGATGCATGCACAACACGGGCGAAGGAGGCGTATCGCCTCACCACCAACACGGTGGAGAGCTGGTCCTGCAAATCGGCACCGGCTACTTTGGATGCCGTGACGAGCGCGGGCGTTTTGACCTTAAGAAGTTCATTGATGTCGTTGAAGCGAACCCCATCCGGGCGATTGAAATAAAGCTAAGCCAAGGCGCGAAACCGGGTCGCGGCGGCGTGCTGCCCTCCTCGAAGATCACCGAGGAGATTTCGGCCATCCGAGGCGTGCCGCGGGGCCGCGACTGCATTAGCCCCGCTTCCCATGTGGAGTTTCAATGTGCCGATAGCATGCTCGACTTCGTTGAGATGCTGGCATCGGAGAGCGGACTGCCCGTGGGAATTAAGTCGGCGGTCGGGCAGATGGACTTTTGGCGAGATCTTTGCAATCTGATGGCCAATGACACTCGGGCCGTCGATTTCGTCGCCATTGACGGAGGCGAAGGCGGCACCGGCGCTGCGCCGCTTGTATTCTCCGACCATGTCGCACTACCTTTCAATGTCGGCATGAGCAGCGTCTACATTGAGTTCCTTGAAGCCGACCTGGAGGACAAAGTCGTCTTTGTTGGCTCCGGCAAGCTTGGATTTCCGCAGTCGGGGATGTTTGCTTTCGGACTCGGTTGCGACATGATCAACATTGGCCGAGAAGCGATGCTGGCGATCGGCTGTATCCAGGCACTGAAGTGTCACACGGGGCACTGCCCCACCGGCATCGCCACGCAGAATCGCTGGCTGATGAGCGGTCTTGATCCGAACCACAAGACCGACCGCTTGGCGAACTATGTTGTTACACTCCGCAAAGAATTGCTGCAGTTAAGCCATGCCTGTGGAGTTGCACATCCTTCTCAGGTTACCACAGATATGTTCGAAGTCTTGCGCGACGGATCGGTGGGCGTTTCCGCAACCAAGTACTTCGGTTATCCCCAGACCAACGAGCCGAGCTAGGCAGGGACGGATGCCCAGTTGTCGAACTCGCCCACAATGCATTACTAATTGCAGACCTTGGAGATCCTGAATGGCGACACAATTTGCTTTCGTCGGCTTTCGACATCCACACGTGCGAGACATGTTTACGCGATGCATGGAACGAGATGACGTTGAAGTCGTGGCCTGCTGCGAACCGGATGAGGCGACTCGAGCCGAACTTGCCAAGGAGGGCGTCGTCGAGATTACCCATGCAAGTTTCCAGCAGATGCTTGAAGAGACACAGTGCGAGGTCGTCGCGACCGGGGCGGTGTACGCCCACCGAGCAAATTTCGTCGAACAAGCACTGGCGGCGGGACGGCATGTAATTTCAGACAAGCCGCTCTGTGTCTCCCTGGACGAATTGGATCGCATCGAAGCGTTGGCGGCCAACCACGACCGAAAGGTCGGCGTGATGCTGGATATGCGAGATCACCCGATCTTTCTTGGCCTGCGTAAATTGATCCAAGATGGCGCAATTGGGGAAGTCCGTTCGCTCAGCTTCGACGGCCAACACCCGTTGCTTCGCGGAAAGCGACCCAATTGGTACTTCGAAAAGGGAATGCACGGCGGGACGCTCAATGACATCGCCGTTCATGCGATCGACTTGATCCCCTGGGCGACCGGGCTCGCGATAGCCAAGATCCATGCCGCTCGCTGCTGGAGCGCGCGCACGCCCGACGCGCCCCACTTTGAGGAATGCGGGCAAGCGATGTTGGAATTGTCAAACGGCGCCGGACTGGTTTGTGACGTGTCCTACCTCACGCCAGATTCATTCGCCTACCAGTTCCCCCACTATTGGCGGTTTTGCGTGTGGGGCGATCTCGGCGCCATTGTGACTTCGCTGAACGACGATTGCCTGAGCGTATACCGCGAGGGCGACACGAACGTTCAGTCTGTGGCGCCGCCCGCGGGTCGGCCCGGCGGCTATCTGGATTCGTTCCTGAGAGAGATTCGCGGTGAGACCGACTTGCACCTCAGTTGCGCCGATGCGATTGCGTCGTCCCGAACTTGCTTGCAGATCCAACACGCGGCCGATCAAGGAAAGGCCCATGTGAGTTTGCCTTGACGTCGCCGGTTCGCGGTGGCTAGCCGTCATAACGGTAGCCGGCGCCATGGACTGTAGTGATCAGTTGAGGATTCTTCGGGTCGGCCTCAATTCTCTTTCTCAGTTGTGAAATGTGTTGATCAAGTGAGCGACTGTTGGGCATGTAATCATCGCCCCAGCACGCGTTGAAGATAGTGTTTC
>CAZWOU010000323.1:0-4388 GCA_964635375.1 uncultured Pirellulaceae bacterium
ACCTGCGACCTCGAGGTTATGAGCCTCGCGAGCTACCGGGCTGCTCCACCCCGCGTCAAGTTGTCTTGGTATTGTAGTCCAATCCGAAATGTTGGCTAGGGGCGCCCAGCACAAAGGATCGGCAGTAATCACTGGCCGCAGTCCAAAAACCGGTTCTGATTGAATAACAATAGGGCTTGGTATCGAACTAGTGGGAGGCCAACTTGAGTCGTCTTGGCCGGAAATCCGCTCCCTACAATCCCGTTTATCCAAACTGGCGAGGGATTCAATTGGCAGAATGAACGCAACTCGTGACTGAGACAAGACTTCTGCTTGGCGCTTGGGGCGGGCGTTGATAAACTGCCATAGAGACTGTCCCTTCAACTGCACCTTTTCCTCTCGACACCTATCCTCTCAACACTATTCCGAATCCGAATCGCCTCAGCCCCATCATCTCTTCCACTCTGGCCGGTTCATGATTCCATTGCTGGAATCACTGCGGATTGCGAATCTGCCCAAAACCGATAGGCTGCGGTTTGCGACCGTCGATAGACTACTGATCTCAAACAGTTCCAAGCCAAAGGCCGGAGCCGAGTATGACTTCCGACCCAAGACACGCCTCCAATCCTGGCTCGCCCCCCCAAGGCCAACCCGTCGCGCAGCCCGTTCAGCCTGTCGCCCAGCAAATTCAGCCTGTCGCCCAGCCAGCTCAACCTGTCGCCCAGCCCGTTCAACCTGTAGCGCAGCCAGCTCAACCTGTCGCCCAGCCCGTTCAGCCTGTAGCGCAACCCGTCCAACCTGCGGCTCATCAAGCGGTCCAGACCGCGGCTCAATCGATTCAGCCCGTCGGGCAAGCCGTCGTGACTCAAGCTCAGACGCCAGCGTCGGTGCGGGGGGCGCGATCTCAAACGACGATGGCCAATCGGCTTCGGAACGAGGAAGAGGACGAAGAGGAGATAACGGACAAGGCGGTCAAGGCGGCGCCGCCGTGGCTAGTTAGCCTTGTCGTTCACATGTTGATTTTGATCGTGCTGGCGTTGTTGACGATCCCAGCGCTGGCCCGCAAGCGAGTTGATATTACAGTCGACTACGCTGACGAAGAGGGCGAGCAGTTGATCGATGACGCATTCGACATGCCGGCTCTAGATAACCTAGAGGTGGAGACGCCGCTGATTTCAGAAGATCTGGTAGCAGTTGATGATCCCTTTGCGGCCGCCCCGCCTCTCGACATTACGTTGGACGCGCCAAACGCGACGACGGACATCGCGGCGCCTTCGATTGGGATGGCGCTCACGGGTCGCGAAAAGGGGATGAAGAAAGCGCTGCTTGCCGCCTATGGCGGAACCAAATCAACCGAAGCAGCGGTTGCTGACGGGCTCGCCTGGCTTGCTCAGAACCAAGAACGCGGAGGCTCATGGAGTCTCGCCGGCCCCTATACGGACGGCGGTCACATTGAGAACCGGGTCGCCGCGACGGCGATGGCCATGCTGGCATTCCAGGGCGCCGGGTACACCCACAAGAAAGGGAAGTACAAGGCGCTGATGACAAAAGCGCTCAAGGCGATGCTGGACATGCAAGATGGGGACGGCAACTTCTATCAAAAGGGGCCGACCCACCACCGGCTTTATAGCCAAGCCCAAGCTTCTATCGCGATCTGCGAACTCTATGGCATGACGCAAGATTCGGCGCTCCGAGACCCGGCCCAGCACGCGCTCAATTATGCAGCTCGCGTGCAATCGCCTCTTGGCGGTTGGCGTTATTCGCCACGGGAAGACGCCGACACGTCGGTGACTGGCTGGTTCGTGATGGCTTTTCAGAGCGGACGCATGTCGGGACTCGAAGTCAACACGACAACGCTGGAGAAGATCAAAGAGTTTCTCAATTCGGTACAGCACGACGGAGGCGCGACCTATTCGTACAAGCCGGACGAATCACCCACGACCACGATGACAGCCGAAGGGCTACTGTGCAGGCAATACCTTGGCTGGGACCACAAAGACGAACGACTCCGGCAAGGTGTCGATGAACTAGCCCTGAACCCAATCGACATCAGCGACGAGAACGTCTACTACTGGTACTACGCGACTCAAGTGATGCACCACATGGGCGGCGACGATTGGTTCAAGTGGAACAATGTGATGCGGGAAGCTCTGCCAAAGTCGCAGATCAAACGAGGGCCGGAAAAGGGCAGTTGGAGTCCCAACAACGACTCTTGGGGCGCTCGCGGCGGCGGCCGTTTGTTTCAAACTTGCCTGAGCCTCTACAACCTGGAAGTCTACTACCGTCACCTGCCGATCTATAAGCACTAGCCGGTAAGATCCTTGATGATCTTGCCGCCCACGTCGGTAAGGCGGACGTCGAGCCCTTTGAAGGCGTGGGTCAGGCGAGTGTGATCGAAGCCGAATCGATCGAGCATGGTGGCGTGCAGGTCGTTCATGTGAATCGGCTGTTCGACGGGCGCCCAGGCGATATCATCGGTCTTGCCGATCACCTGCCCGCCTTTGATTCCGCCCCCCGCCAACCAAAGGCTATACGCGAACGGGTGGTGGTCGCGGCCCGTGTTCTGTTTATTGCCGCCTCGATTCTCGGCAAGCGGAGTGCGTCCGAATTCGCCCGCGCAAATCACCATCGTCTCGTCCAACATTCCTTGGCGTTTGAGATCCTTGAGCAAGGCCGCGACCGGTTGGTCGAGCATGCCTGCGTTGTAAGTCAGTTCGGGGTCGAGGTTGCTATGGTGATCCCATGAGGCGTGAACGAGAGTGACGCAACGGACGCCCCGCTGGACAAGCCGGCGAGCCAGCAGACAGTTCTTCGAGAATTGGCGATAGACGTTGGGCCCGCCGCCCCGGAACTTGTTGTTCTTCGGCTCCTCGCGCTCCACGCCATATTCGTCGAGCACCTTTTGGGGTTCACTGGAGAGGTCGGTCAATTCAGGCGCCGACGTCTGCATGCGGAAGGCCAGTTCGTAGGAGTTGATGCGACTGTTGATCTCCGGGTCGCCAAGCGCCTCAAATCTCTCTTTGTTCAGCTTGCGAATCGCATCGAGTCCCAGCGACTGGATCTCTTGAGTTACTCCGCTGGGGCTGTTTAGGTTGAGCACCGGTTCGCCCTCGCCGCGAAACACAACGCCCTCGTACGTCGTGGGAAAGAACCCGCTGGACCAGTTGGAGACACCGCCGCTACTGCCGCGCCCAGCGGTTAGCACGACGTAGCCAGGCAGGTTATTCGTCTCCGCGCCCAGACCATAGAGCAACCACGAGCTAAAACTGGGGCGTCCGAATCGAGGCACGCCGGAGGACAACATCAATTGACCAGGGTGGTGATTGAAGGCGTCCGTGTGCATTGAGCGAATCAACGCGATGTCATCGGCGCAGCTGCCGATGTTTGGCAGCAAGTCGCTAATCTCCATCCCGCACTCGCCGTGCTTGCTGAACTTGCGCGGGCTGCCCATCAAGACGGCCGACTCCTTCTTGATAAAGGCGAAGCGGACCTTCTTCGTCAACGATTCGGGCAAGCTCTCGCCATGCCGCTCCTGCAGAATCGGTTTAGGGTCGTACAGATCGACATGACTTGGAGCGCCCGCCAACAGAATAAAGATGCAGGCCTTCGCCTTGCCCGGATAGTGCGGCGACTTAGGCGCCAGCGGGTTGCTGGCTGTCGCCGGTTTCTCGCCAGCTAGTGCGGTATCGTCGTTCAGCATCGAGGCCAGCGCCAAACCGCCCAGGCCGCTGGCCGACGAGGTGAGGAACTGTCGGCGGATCATGTTTTCGATTTGTGTTCTGTCGTTCATGGTTTCTCTCGTAGCTTCTCTGCGGGTACTCGCCGGATCAGCTGATCGTTCACCCCTATTCTCGGGCGACAAACTCGTCGATATTCAGCAGGATGCGACCCACGATCACCCAGGCCGAAGTCTCCACCGCATCGGCGCCTTTCGGCAGAGTCTGTTTGCCGGCGATGCCCGAGGCAATCTCTTCATTGGCCGCTGAGATCTTGCGTTGAGCGTGGTACACCTCGATCATCGCCTGCATTTCTTTCTCGCTGGGGTGTCGCGACAAACAAATCAGGAACGCGCGGCGGAGTCGTTTCTTCAGTGCGGCTTCATCACTGCCAGACGCTTGCTGGTAGATTCGACGTCCAAGCATCTGCGAGCACTCGAAGAAGACCGGATCATTCCAGAGCGTCAGTGCTTGCAGTGGGGTGTTGCTTACCGAACGACGCGCCGTACAAGCGTTGGCGTCTGGTGAGTCGAACGTCATCAACATGGGATAGGGAGACGTGCGTTGGAAGAACGTGTAGAGTCCGCGGCGGTATTGGTCGCCTCCGGTACTCGGCGTCCAGCGGGCGCTGTTGGCGTAGGTCAGCCCCGAGTATTCAGCCGGTTGCCGCGGTCGAACGCTGGGACCGCCCAG
>CAZWOU010000324.1:0-4349 GCA_964635375.1 uncultured Pirellulaceae bacterium
CCGCCGTCAGTCCGCCAAGACGGCCTCTGTCCTCCCGCAGCAGGCGCAGTGCCCATTGACGGATCGAGCCATCAGCGTCGCGGAGCAGAGACGTCAGCTGAGGCGGCGGCAAGTTCTTCGTGGCATGCAGCGTCCAGAGCGCCCTCAACCGCGACGTGACCGAGCGATTCTCAGTCGCAAGCTGCGAGCGGAGCCTCTGAATGGCGCGATCATCGACACTCCTTTCTTGCGATCGCTCCTGAAGCAACCGCTGAGCCATGCGGACAAACCACTGATTCTTATGACTCAGTCGCTCGACTAATTCCAAGTCAGACTCGCGATGCAGATTGAGCCCGATGACGGGTTGAGGCTTTCCGTGGGTGAACTTGAAAATGCGCCCGCTGGTCAGGTGGATCCCGTCGGTGTCGTGGCATTCGCCCAAATCGCACCAGTCGGTGACAAACACGCCGCCATCAGGGCCGTACTTAAGTTCGACGCCGCGAAACCAGGGATCACTTGTGGCTAACAAGTCGGGGGCGTGGCGTCCGACAAAGCCAGCGCCTTGGCGATGCAGCGTATCGTTGTTAATCCGTGCTCCGTGCAAGTTGCAGGTGTAAATCGAACCGCGAAAGCGGTCGGGCCAGTTGTCGCCGTAATAAATCATGGCCCCGCAATGGGCGTGGCCCCCGCCCGACGCGCCGTGTTCGCCGCCACCTCGCGACTTGGTCCAATCGTCGCCCGTCCAATGCAAATGGTCGCTGCACGAGCCGAGCAACTGATAGCTGTGAGGATTCAGGTCTTCGCCAAACATGCGTTGGTAACGGGCGCCGGGGATCAAGTGCCAAAGATGCCCAATCACACAGTTCGTGAAAAAACCTTGCCCATGGAGATCAAAATCCAGGCCCCATGGGTTTGTCGTGCCGTGGGCGACAACCTCGAATTCGTGGCGTCGCGGATGATATCGCCAGACGGCGCACTCCACGGGCACGCGCTGCTCGTCCGACGCCCCGGGCTTGCCGACGCTCGACGGGGCAGTGATGCCGTTGAGCCCATAGAGCCATCCATCAGGGCCCCACGTGAGGCCGTTGAGGACATTGTGAACTCCTTTGGTTGACCACCCGTCGAGCAGGGCGACTGGAGGGCCATCTGGCCGGTCGTCCCCATCTTTGTCTGGAATAAACAGGAGATGGGGCGCTGAGCAGACCCAGACGCCGCCAAACCCAACTTGGATTCCGCTGAGGTAGTTGCCCTTACTCCAGAAAACAGTCCTTTTGTCAAACTCGCCATCGCCATCGACATCTTCCAGGATCAGGATGCGATCATTCCCCTCCGGCTTCCAATGTCGGTACGAGTAGCATTCAGCCACCCACAAACGGCCGCGAGCATCAAAGCAAAACGAAATCGGTTGCCTCACATGAGGCTCGCCAGCAAACAGCGAAACCTCAAACCCGGGCGGTAGCGAGAACAACTTGGCCGACTGCGATGGCGAACTCGGTTGATCGTCGCCGGGCTGGGTGTTCTTCACCCCCGCTGGCAGCTCTAGGTCATTGGCTACGGGCCGCTCAAGAACTCTCGCGGAAGCCAACCCCAGCGCCAACAGTGCGGCCACAGCCAAGGTCTTTTTGGGGAGCGACAAAGGTCTCATAGTGGCTTACTCGCAACGGATCGATGTTGACAGACCGGCGTTGACTGCGGCTGCCGAAAGAGATTCCGTTGCCTGCCAATGCGACTCCTGTTAGTTTACCGCATAGAATCCAGCATGTGGTTTCGCCGCCGACCCTCGTGACGCCAACCATTCGATTTCAGCGATGAGGATGCGGACATGGACAACTACAATCAGGGCGAAGAAACCGACAACTGGGAAACCGCCAAGACTGCCCCAGACGCGCTGGAAATCAACAATCCGTCCGAGGCCATCGCGCCCGCGCGCGTCGCGGCGGCCATCGCGGCGGGACTCGCCGTGCTCACCGCAATAGCTTGGTGCACCGGGATGCTCGTCGTCCAGGTTCGCTGGCCCGGCTTGCTCGCACTCTGGGGAGGCGGTTTCTTGGCGGGCGTCGTTGGAAAGAAAGCCATGGGCAATCGGACATCGAAGCTCGTCGGCTTTGTGCTGGCGGGCGGCTGCGTGCTGGCCTTGGTCTTTGCCGAGACTTATTATATTCGCTCCGAAATCGTGCAGGGACAAGACGACTGGCTGATCTCACTTTCGCTCGTACCCCAATTCCTCCAACAGAACCCTACCTCCACCATCGTGGCGATCGTCTCAACCACGTTCGGCGCCTCAGCCGCCTATCGGGAATCGGCCAGACAGTTTCGCTATGTGCGAGTGGAAACGCGTTAGCGGCGCGAGACGGCGGCGAGAAATGGCGGCGAGGGGGGAGGAAACGGATACATGATTGAACTGCAATTGCTGGAGAACCGTAGGCAGAGACAGCCCCTGCGACAGGCAGGCTAGGTTTGATAAGGCACAGAATCCAAACAGGAAAGCGTACTCGATGAAATCCCCACTTCGTTTGTCGGCTTGTTGGGCCGTGTTGCTCAGCGGACTTTTGGCTCTCGGCGGCTGCAGCGGCAACTCAACAAATCCTGGCGGCGTTAAGCAGCCAGAAACGCCTCCGGCCGACGACCACGGACACGACCATTCTGCGCACGCGCACAGCGACACCGGACCCCACGACGGGCATATCCTGGAGACGAGTGACGATGATTTCCACGCCGAATGGACCCATTCGGATGACGGCCGAGTGACGGTTTACATTCTGGATTCCGAAGCAGCGGTCGATCGCCCAATTAGCGCCGCTTCGATCATCATCGAGACCGCCATCGCCGGCGGCAGCGTCACGCCTTACGAACTGAAATCGCTCGCTGGCGAAGAAAAATCGGCGGCATTCGAGATCACGGACTTAGCGCTGCTCACCGTCCTGAAAGTTGCCGCAGACGAGGGCGTAACGGCAACGCTCAAATTCTCGGCTGAAGGCAAAGACGTGACAGCCAAGATCCAACATGAGGACCATGGGCACGCCCATTGAACGATCTCAAGCCCGCTGGCACAGAAATCGCGTCGCGAGATTTGACTCGAACTGAATACACCCTGATGCAGGCTTGACGCCGATGCGTGTTCTCGCAATCGAACCGTTTTATGGCGGTAGCCACAAGGCGTTTCTCGATGGCTGGGTGGAGCGCAGTCGGCACGAGTGGACGCTAATCACATACTCCGCCCATCATTGGAAATGGCGGATGCGACACGCGTCCTGCACGGCGGCGTCAGAAGTTCGAAATTTGGCGGAGCATGGCCAAACTTGGGACGTGATTTTCTGCACGGACATGTTGAATCTCGCTGAATTTCGAGGCCTCTGCCCGCGCGCGGCAAGCCTTCCGGTTGTGCTCTACTTTCACGAGAACCAACTGACCTATCCGACGCGGCGAGCCAGCGAGCGAGATTTTCATTTCGTCGTCTCCAATTTCGTCTCCGCCGTCGCAGCCGACCAGGTTTGGTTCAATTCGCAGTTTCATCAAGACGAGTTTCTTCAAGCACTTCCGGCGTTTTGGAGTCAATTGCCAGACAATCGCCCGGTCGCGGAACTCGCCCAACTGCCGAACAAGTGTCACGTTCAACACCCGGGTGTCGACACCGCCGCCTTTCGTCCGAAGGCGGAGTCCCCTAGCCGCGACGAACGAGCCCCGCAATTGACGTGGGCCGCGCGGTGGGAGTTTGACAAGAACCCGGAGGCGTTCTTCGCTGCCTTGGAAGAGCCCGCGTTGGCCGGTCGAGAATGGACGCTCTCAGTGCTCGGCCAATCGTTCCGAGAAACTCCAGCCTGTTTTGAGCGAGCCGAAAAACGTTGGGCCGGAAGGATCGCCCAGTGGGGCTTTCAGGCGAATCGGGCCGACTTTATTTCAGCGCTACAGGCGACCGACATATTCGTATCCACCGCGATTCATGAGTTCTTCGGAATCGGCGTGGTGGAGGCGATCACGGCCGGGGCGACGCCTTTGCTGCCGCGACGATTGGCCTACCCCGAGATTTTGGCTCTGGACGCGTCAACGGAACTGCAATGCTGTTTCTTCGACGACGACCAGGATCTCCCCCAATCGCTCATTCGGCTGCTCGAGCACCCCAATCGCCGAGCCATTCAGAAGCGAGCCGCTGATTTGGTGGCTCGATTCGACTGGGCACAACGCGCTGCCAGCCTGGACGACGCACTCCAGCTCGCCACCGTTGGCGGCCAGGCGAAGCCGCACGACCAATTCGATCGATAGATACTCGCCCCTTGCAGACCTTTGCGAAGATTGCCCCATGAACCAGCTAGATCACGTTGTCATCGCAACCGCCGACCTGGACCGAGCGAAAACTGCTTTTGCCGAAACAA
>CAZWOU010000325.1:0-4344 GCA_964635375.1 uncultured Pirellulaceae bacterium
TCGCCGTGTGATTTCTTCTCGCCTGGTTGGCCGAACAACTCCTTCCGAACGGCGATCAACTTCTTCTCGGCGTCTTGCTTGGAAAGCTTGCCGGATTTCACAGCGGCTTCGATTTCATTAGCGAATGCCATGTAGCGTCGCTTCTTGACCTCCATCTCCCGATGATGAGCGTGTTCAGATCCCGCAGGACGTTTTAGCGCCTCCAACATCACGCTGGCTTGTTCCAATGTCAGCTCACCCGCTTCAACCGCTCCCCCCAACCTTCGCTCGACGGCTTCAAAGTCCTGGGCATGAACGAGGCCCAAGGGGAGAATACAAGATGCCAGGGCTACCATTCCCAAACGCAGTGCGGTCGGAACTTTCCAGGTTTTGTCGGCGATCATCATTTTCAGCCTCTTCTCCAGATTTCCGCCATTGTTAATTGCGCTTGCCACGACCGGCGGGCGGATCGCCGTCGAGGTTAACAACTCTGCCATATTGAACAGAGAAATTGTTGAGCAGAGAATTGTTGATCAGAGAACTTGCGTATTGATGTACTTTAGGATGGGCTATTTATGGTACCAAATTATCACAGGCCATCTCCTCTGAGATCCTCAATTGTGCGCGCTCACCACATGATGGCGACGTCCGCGGCGGCAATCGACTTCCAAGATGATCGGCTCGCCTGGTTCGCCAACGAGATCAACCTCCGCAAAGCGAATGGGCCATCGGCGGCGTGACATCGAATCGAAAGGTTGCGATGCTGAGTTCTGGGGCCTTGGTCATTGATCCTTCCCGCTGTCTTGTCCGCCAAATGGTGCGGCTTTCAACGATAACAAGTAGGCAATCAAGTCGGTCATCTCCTGCGGCTTGATCTTCTTCTCGAGCCCTTCGGCCATTAACGACTTGCCTGAACTGCGGATCACTTCGATGTCGGCCCGCAAAAACGTCTGCTGTTTGCCTTCCGCCTGGCGGAGCGTGATACTGTTGGCTGTCTCCGATGCAATCATGCCAGTGTTGATCCGTCCGTCATCGGTGACGACGATATACTCCAAAAAGTTCGGGGCGACTTCTCGACTTGGATCGAGGATGTTGACGAGCAATTGAGCGGGAGATCGGTTCTGGATGGTGGCAAGGTTCGGTCCAACCTCGTGTCCCTGTTTTCCAAGCCGGTGACAATTGGCGCACTCTCGCTTGAAGACCGTTTCACCCCGGCTCGCATCTCCCTTCACGGCTAATGCCGGTTGATAGTCGGTGATGACATCGGTCCGCGGACTCGGCTGGTCGCCCGAGAACAGCTTGATCGCTCGCTCGCGAATCGCAGCGTTGCTACTCTCCATGTAGATTGAACGCCGGACCGTTGAGATGCGGCTGGCAGGCACCACGCCGCTTGACACGGCGTCGAATACCATTGGAATCCACTCCGAGCGAGTGAGCAGCCGATTGACGAGATCGGCCTGCAGGTCGGGAGTTAGCTGCGAGTGCTTGGCGAGTAAGACCTCTGCGACTTCAAGGCCCGTAAACCCTGTCATCGCATGGATCGCCGCCGACTGAATCGCAGGCGGTTGTCGCGCATCGAGCAGCTTCGTCAGAGTCTCGCGCGCTGAATCGAAACGGCAGTACCTCATCAATTCGATCGCTTGCAGCCGGTCCTCGACTCTACTCTTCGAGGCGATCGCGGTTCGTCCGGCATCGGCGAGCATGCGGGCAACGAGGCGCCCGCCAGGCTTGGCGTCGTCCGCAGCTACCTGCGTCAGATCACGGCGCGACCGTTTGAGGCCTGCTCCGACATTCATTACGACAACACGGGCTGCGGGACTCTCGATGGCGGTCTTGAGCACTCGTTCGATATCGTTTGCGTCATTTGACGCGCCCACGATGAAGGCGAGTTGTCCGATCATCTGCAACCCTGGCTTGCTGCCGGCAAACGGACGGTCGGTTAGAACGTCCACGAGGAAAGGGACGATGGATCGAGAGAGTGAACTCAACACTGCCGTTCGCGTCCAGGGATCCGCTGCGTCACGACGGGCAATCACCGCGAGCGCCGCCGTCGCTTGGCTGCCTTCCATCTCGCCTAGCGTCAAGGCCGCTTGAAAGCGAACACGCGCGGCTTCGTCTTCCGCTGCGGCGAGAATCAGTTGCCGTAGGCTCGGGTCCTCTTTCAGACGCGGTTCAGCGAGACGAAGGGCATTTTCACGGATGCGAGCGTCGGGATCAGCCAATGCCATTTTCAAGTCATCGTCCGTCACGACGCCAAGTCCTCGCAGCGACCAGAGGGCGTGCAACCTGGCAAGAGGCGAACGGCTGGCGCGTAAGAGTCTACGCAGAGGTTCCGCGGCGTCGGGGGACTGACGCTCGAACAGCAATCGATGGGCGGTCTCGCGCCACCATGAATTGCGATTCTCCAATTCAGCAACAAGTTCAGCGGTCGATGCGTTTCCCAGTCGCGGCGAGGGCGGTGTCTGGAAACCGGCACGGTAGGTGGCGGGAACCAGGCGGTAGATTCGTCCCCGGTCGCGGCCGCTCGTCAGATCGACGCTTGCCTTCAAGTCGTCCGGCATCGACCACGGATGCTCGATCGTCTCGCGGTACATATCCAGAACGTGTAGTGTCCCGTCCGGGGCATTAATGAAGTTCACCGGTCGAAACCAGTTATCCGTCGAGGCGAGGAACTCGACTTTGTCGTGGGCCCGATTCCCTCGGAAGCTCGCTCCTGCCGGCTTGATCTTGTAGCGCATGACGAGGTTGCCAGCGACTTCGCCGATGAAGGCGTTTCCGTAGAACTCGTCCGGATAAGCTCCGCCGCGATACATGGTCACTCCGCTGGAGGAGGTGACGAATCCCTTGGCGACCTTCGAGTCGTTCGGCGACCTGGTTGCCGTGTCAGCGAGCCGGCGTTGGGCATTGATCGTCCTCCAAGCTTCGGGGGGACTGATCTGATAGACGGCAATCGCATCGCCCGAATCGACTACGTCGTTCAGCGCCGAGGTCACGGGAAGGAACGAGTTGCGGCGAAGATACCGCGCCGGCAAGACGACGTGTTGAATCGGATTGCGGATGTCGCAAAGAAACCGGTCTCCCCAATCGTTCTGGGCGTGACCGAAACGAGCGCCGCCGGAAATGACTTCGAATCTCTCGGATCGCGGATCAAATCTGAAATCATTGCGTCGAATAAGAAACGGTTTTGAGTCGTCCTTGTCTTTCGCCAGCGATGCGACTTGGCCGCCGTTACTTGAACCGGCGGCATAGATTCGATGATCGAGTCCCCAATGCAGATTGTTCATCACCGCTTGCACATTGTATTTGCGAAAGCCGGTGAAGACCTTGCGGCGGATATCGGCGCGGCGGTCGCCGTCGGTGTCCTTGAGATACCACACGTCCGGGGTGGCGGTGACATAGACGCCCCCTTTCCATAAAGCGACTCCAGACGGCCAAGAGAGCTTATCGGCAAACACGGTCGACTTGTCAAATATGCCGTCGTCGTCGGTGTCTTCCAGGATCCTCACGCGACCGAGGGCTTCCGACGTCTGTTCCTTCCAGGCTTTGTCATGTGACTTGTCGGAGAATGGATAATCGTTCATTTCGATGACGTAGGCCAGCCCGTTCTCGTCGTATTGCATCGCAATCGGGTCTGAGATCAACGGTTCGGCCGCAATCAATTCCGCGCGAAATCCGTTCTGTAGTTGAATCGTTTTCGCCGCCGCCGCGGGCTCGGTCGGCGCAACTCGTGGAAGCTGGCCGTACGCCGACTCCGGGGATGCCAGCCAAGGGATCGCGAGTATCATCGTCAGCAGAAAATGTGGCTGCTTCATCCGTCGCCTCCTATAGATCTTGTCTATCGGGCTCGTCCGCCTCACACGATTTCAAATCTACCAGCCCAGTTCGAGATATCTCGGGCCTCGGCGGACCCACCGCCTCACGCGAGTCGGGTCGCAGCAGAGCTATCTTTCGGTTGATGCTGAATCATTGAGTCCATCACCGTCTTTGTCTGTAACGCCAGTGTCTGGATGTTCCTTCACGGCTTGCCAAGCGATCTTTCGGAAGATCTGATCCAGATCGTCGCTTGGAAATTTGCCATTTCCGCCGAACTTGATCTTCTGATCGATTTGTTCGGGCGAGCGACCATAGAGTGTTGAGTAAAACACGTAGCCCTCAAGGCGCTCCAGACCGGGACCCAGGTGACCTATCTGATCCTTCCACAGCGATCGTTCCTGCTTGCCGATAACGCGGTGCAAGCCTTCAATCCCAGGCAGTTCACCACGAACAAAATGTTTGGCAGCCAAAACCATGGCGTCGGATGTCGGTAAAACGAAGACCTTTCCGGGGTAAGCTTTGAACAGCGACTCGAATCCCGCCGCGAAGGAC
>CAZWOU010000326.1:0-4341 GCA_964635375.1 uncultured Pirellulaceae bacterium
CGAATTGAAGGGCCTGCTGATTCCGCTCGCCATGCTGCACGCCGGCGTGGCTGCGATCCCTGGGTTTGAAGGCCGCGTGCAGCGGCGGCTCGCCAGCGAGATTTTCTTTCGTATCCGATGAACCGGAGAAACACATGATCGCCGGCGCCGGCTGCTCCGGTTTGGCGTCGCGCGGAATCAGCACCAGATAAGGAACGACGCTGCCCGGTTCGGGATAGAGTTCCCACTTCTCAAGCCGGTAACCTTCGCGTTCCTTCGCCCACAGCCTTCGCGGCGCGGGCTGCGGTGGCGTTTCGGGAAAGCTCAGCAATTCTCGCATCCTGGCCCGCACCTGTGTCTGCCAGGCTTGAAACTCCTCGGGCGTGAAGTCCGGGTTGAAAGCCAGCCTGGGCCTGGCGTTGCGCACGAGATGCTGCACGAATCCCCGTGTGCTGACATGTCGCCCGTCGGGCCGCCCGCTGCGCACGATTTTCTCCGCCTCGATGTTCAGTTCCTGGCCGCTGGCCGGAACAATTAATCCGGGCGCCCATGCGGCGATCACGCTTAACGCAAGGGCCAGGCAACGCCGTTGCGGCTCCCGAGGGTTGTTTCGATTCATGATAATCTCCACTGTGCAGGTGTTTCATGTGCTCACGGCCGCACCATGATAACCCAATCGCCGGGTGAACCCATCAAACGGAATGTCTGGCTTCAAACGGAGAGAACAAACACTCGTCTTCGCTCCACTATCGCTGAGGAACGTAGGCCGACGCCCGGAGTCGGTCCGGTAACCATCGAAACCGTACTTGCGGAACTTGGCGACTGGATTGACAACAATACGCAATAAGTTGACCAATATCCTCAATGAATTCAGCTACCGGAATGTTTATAATGGCGAGCGTCGGATAACACTCTGGATGAAGACATGATGCCTGCCGCCACTGTCGCACTCATTGCCTTGCTACTTGCGCCGACGTTCACGCTGTACGCCGACGAGAACGTCAGCACCGAGACAACAAAGTCCTTCCAGTATCCAACCTTTCGTGAGTATGACGAGGCGATCTGGCTGACGGTGACGCAGGGCGACCACTCGCCGAGCCGCAAGGAACGTATCATGTTCGGCAAACTGGAATCCGTCGGCGAATTCGCTTCGCAGAAGGGGCTCACCCGAAAACCGATCCCCGTTCCGCCGATGCCGCCGGCGATCATGAAGCCGGGAGTGAAGCTCTTCACGGATCGCCACTACACACTCATCGAGGCACCCGAGATTCTCCTGGGAGGCAAGTTCCTTCGCACCAGCATCGAGGGCTACACGATCCAGTGCGTCACTCCGGGCGACCTCTATGTCATGACGCTGAGCAAGGAACATTCGGCTAATCGACGCCGCGATCTGCTCGACCGGGGATTCAGGAAAGTCGAAACGCCCGAATTCCACCTCTTCCAGGGCGACCTCAACCGGGTCTTCGCTTATTGCAAACGTCTTGAGAGCGGTGAGAAGGTGACATTCAGTAAACTCGCGTTTCCGATGCTCGGCGATGGACTACAGATCAAACTGCTGGCGACTGGCAATCCGAAAGTCGAAACAAGAAAGGAAACGCCCGAGCAGGCCGCCGCCCGTATCGCGAAGATGCAGAAGGTCGCCGATCATGCGCTTGTTCCGCCAGTGGTGAACACATCGCCGCTTCCCAGGTACGACTACGACAAGCTTGACTACGGCATGACAATCGGCATCGAGCGCACGGCAGGCGGGCGGCTGTGGGCCTGTTGGGTTGCGGGCGGGGACAGTCCCGATGCCTTCTTCGTCCTCGCTTCCAGCGACAACGACGGCGAGACCTGGTCGAGCCCGCGCGTCGTGCTCGATTCTCATGCGGACGGTCTCGGTGCGCGGCGCAGCATTCTGGTCGGCAATCTCTGGACGGATCCCAAAGGGCGGCTCTGGCTCATCTTCGACCAGTCGATGGACATGTTCGACGGTCGCGCCGGCGTATGGGCCACGGTCTGCGAACATCCCGACGCCGATGATCCGGTCTGGTCCAAACCGCGTCGCATCTGGCACGGTGTCACGCTCAACAAACCAACCGTACTTTCCACCGGCGAATGGATGCTGCCGATCTCGCTCGACCAGCGCACAGGCTTTCGCGAATTCCGAGGCTGCTTCGGAGAACTCAACCCGCTGCGCGGCGCCAATGTCTTCGTCTCGACTGACGAGGGCGCGACCTGGGAACGGCGCGGCGTCAGGACCTTCCCGAATCCTGACTGGCACGAGCACATGATCGTCGAGCGCAAAGACAAATCGTTGTGGATGCTGGCCCGCACGCGTAACGGAATTATGGAATCGAAATCCACCGACGCAGGCCGCACGTGGTCCGAACCGGTTCTTTCGAACATCAAGCATCCCGTAGCACGTTTCCACATTCGACGCCTGGCTTCGAATCGTCTTCTGCTCGTGAAGCACGGAGCCAACATCGACTCGCACAAAGGTCGGAGCCTGCTCACCGCCTGGCTCAGCGATGACGATGGCAAGACCTGGCGCGGCGGCCTGATGCTCGACGAGCGGACCGGCGTGTCGTACCCCGACGGCTTCCAGGCTCCCGATGGCACGATCTACATCTCCTGGGACCGCAATCGCTCCACCGATGGCGAAATCCTGATGGCCCGTTTCACCGAGGACGACATTCTCGCCAAAGCGTTCAAGGGACCAAAGTCGAAGACGAAGATGCTCATCAGCCGCCCGCTCGCAGAAACCGATGCGTTGGCCGAAGAAACCGTGCCAGGCCAGTAAACGCTGTCCCAACAGAAACAGAATCTGCTTATGAATCGAACGAACCAATTATTCCTGTCGGCAATTACTTTCACACTTCACATCGCTTTGTCGTTCGCGCCCTTAGTGGGGATAGCGGCCGACAAGGAACCCGCGTTTGTCAGCCTTTTCGACAGCAAGAGCTTTACCGGTTGGAAACACGGCGGCAACTGGGTCATCGAAGACGGCGCTTTCTTCCGTAAGAAGAGTGGCGGACCGCTAACCTATACAAACGCGCTCGTGCCGGATGACTTCGAGCTGCGCTTTGAATGGAAAGTCACGAAGGGCTGCAATTCCGGCGTCTACTACCGACCGGCGCAGTACGAGTATCAGGTCCTCGATAACGTTTACAGTCCCTACGGTGAGAACCCCCGTCAGGCCGCCGGCTCGCTCTTCTTTTGCATGGCGCCGTCAAAAGACGCGACCAAACCCTTCGGCCAATGGAACAGCGGCCGGGTGAAATGCAAAGGCACGGTCATCGAGCACTGGGTCAACGGCAAGCGGGTGTTGTCCTTCGACTACACGGATCCGAAGTGGGTAAAGCAGGTCGAACTGCTGAAGATCCGCGGCGCCGATCTTAACGCGCGCGGTGGCCGCCTGTGGCTTCAGGACCACGGACAGGATGTCTGGTTCCGCAACCTTCGCTGGCGCGAGATTCCGGGCGAGGAAGAACTTACGGCAGACTCGGAATTCGTTCCCATGCCAGTGACAGGAGAGGCACTGAAGAAAGAGCAGGATCGAGTGAAACGGATGCTGGAAGCGCAGAATAAGAAGCAATCACAATGAGCAACGACCCATTCGATCCCAGGGGCGTCATCCCCGCCTGCCTGATGCCGTTCGACTCCGATCTGGAGATCGACGAGGCAGCCTATCGCCGTCACCTGAGCGATCTTGCCGGCGTCGATGGAATCGCTGCCATCACCGTCAACGGACACGCCGCCGAGGTTCACGCGCTCAGCTTTGAGGAACAACAGCGCGGCATTGAGATCGCCCGCGATGAAGTCGCTGGAGAACTGCCGCTGGTGGCTGGCATTCACACGGGAAACACTCGTGAAGCGGCCGCGCTCGCTGTGATGGCGGCGGCCGCCGGAGCGGATGCACTGCTGGTGTTTCCCTCAGACGTATTGACGATGGGAGGCCAATGCCGTCCTGAGTGCGCCCACGCCCACATCGGCGCCATCGCTGAGTTGACCGAACTGCCGCTGATCCTTTTTCAATATCCAATCAGCGGAGGGCTTGGTTACCCGTTGGACACCCTGCTGGGACTCTGCACCGAGTTTCCTTCCATCCGGGCGATCAAGGACTGGTGCAACGACCCTCACCTGCACGAGCGTCACATCCGCGAACTTCACGCTCTGGACCGTCCGGTCAGGGTGCTTTCCACGCACAGCATGTGGCTGCTCGGCTCGCTGGTGCTGGGCTGTGACGGTTTGCTCTCCGGCGCCGGCAGCGTGATCGCCAACCTGCAGGTAGCCTTGTTCCAGGCAGTTCAGAGGAATGACCTGCCGACGGCCCGAACCATCAACGATCGCATCTACCCGACCGTCCGGGCCTTCTACTCC
>CAZWOU010000327.1:0-4291 GCA_964635375.1 uncultured Pirellulaceae bacterium
ATACGAATGGCGCGACCCGTCACACTTTTCACGGGCCAATGGGCTGATCTTCCCATTGTCGACATGGCTCGAAAGACCAAAGAGTTCGGGTATGACGGCATCGAGCTCGCCTGTTGGGGCGATCACTTTGACGTACAAAAAGCGCTCAACGACGATTCCTACTGCGAGCAGCATCGGCAGTTGCTGGACGGTCACGATCTGCAGTGCTACTCGATTAGCAATCACCTTGCCGGCCAGGCCGTGTTGGACCACATCGACGAACGCCACAAGATCATTCTCCCTGAGCATGTCTGGGGCGACGGCGACCCGGCCGCCATCAATGATCGCGCGATCGACGAGATGAAGGACACCGCACGGGCCGCACAGCGGTTTGGAGTGGATGTCGTCAACGGGTTTACGGGATCGAGCATCTGGCATTTGAACTATTCGTTTCCGCCAGTCTCACAAGGCATGATCGACGACGGATTTCAGCTCTTTGCCGACCGCTGGAATCCGATTCTCGATGTGTTCGGCGAATGCGGCGTCAAGTTCGCGCTCGAAGTTCACCCAACAGAAATCGCCTTTGACATTCATACCGCGCGGATGGCCCTCGATGCAGTCGATAATCGAGAGGAGTTCGGGTTCAACTTTGACCCTAGCCATTTGCACTGGCAGATGGTCGATCCGGTCGAGTTCATTCGCGAGTTTCCCGATCGGATCTACCACGTCCATATCAAGGACGCGGCAACGACCCTGAATGGCCGCAGCGGGATCTTGGCCAGTCATCTCAATTTCGGCGACCCGCGTCGCGGATGGGATTTCCGCAGTCCAGGTCGAGGCCAGGTCGACTTCCAATCGATCATCCGAGCTCTCAACGACATCGATTACGACGGTCCTCTGTCCATCGAATGGGAAGATTCGGGTATGGAGCGGGAATGCGGCGCGGCCGAGGCCTGCCAGTTCACCAAACAACTCGACTTCCAGCCCAGTCGCCGAGCCTTCGACGCAGCATTCGAAGACTGAGCGATTGAGACGAGGCGGATGATCTGTTGAATCTGCAATTCGCCCAATTGACCGGTCAGAAATGGTGGCGCAGCAAGGCCGAGGCGTCTTTGCTTGGAGCGTCTTTGCGTCGAGCGTCTTCGCGTGCTTGCTGCAGCCTCTGACCTCCTAGTTCGCGCTACCTGCGATGCTGAGAAATGAATCCGCGTTTTGCGCCTCGGAATCATCGGATAATTCAAACGGTTTTGGCCAGCCGGCTGTGCAATCATTTGCGAACCCCGCCTAGGACCAATCATGCAAGGACTGGACTATGCCGTCGTTGCCGCCTACCTCGCCGGGGCGATTGGGCTGGGAATCTGGTTTGGCAGGGGGCAGTCCCGCAGCGAGTTCTTCGCGGCCAATCACTCGATGGGCCGGATCACGGTGGGGTTGAGTGTCATGGCGACCCTCTTCTCCTCAAACAGTTTCGTGATGTACCCCTCCATCGCCTACGGCGACAGCTTGCGGCTCAGTCTGACTTTGGTTTCTCAGACCCTGATCGCACCCGTGGTGATTTGGGTCCTGATCCCAGTCTATGCGAAGCTGAAGTGCGCAACGGCTTACGAGTACCTTGAGCACCGATTCCACGTCTCCGTCCGCTGCTTGGCAAGCGGGCTGTTCATTCTGCTCAGGATCGGTTGGATGGCGTCGGCCACTTTCGCCGCCTCGCTCGTCGTGGCCGGCGTTTCAGGCCTCGACCAACGACTGGTCATCATGGCCCTCGGAGTCGTCTCGATTCTCTACACCATGATGGGTGGGCTGCGAGCCGTTATGTGGACGGACGTGATCCAGTTCTTCATCTTCGCCGTGACCATCTTGGCTGCCCTGGCGATTCTTCAGTCCTTTCAGGACCGAGGGTTCGTCGGCCAGTTTGAGACGTATTTTCAAGACCGAGACAACCTGCTGTTTGACTTCACGCCTTCAGTCACTCTGAAGTTTGGGAGTTGGGCCATCTTGATCGGAATCTTCCTCGAAGCCCTGTCGGCGTTTGGAACCGATCAAGTCGCAGTGCAGCGATACATCGCCGCCAAGTCGCCTGAGGTTTCCCAGTCCGGATTTCTAATCAACGTGCTCGGCATCTGGATCGTCATTCCGGCCCTGCTGATGATCGGCGTCGGACTATTCTGCCACTATCAGGCCAAACCGGAAGAGCTGATTCCTCAACTCAGTCAACACGTGGCCGAGGATTTGGCCAGCGAGCAACCGGCGATTCGTCGAGCTGAGTTTGGTATCGCTGAAGGCGCGAAAGCGGACGTCCAATCCGTGGCCAATTTCTACCGGAACAATGTGAAACGCGTGCATCACGACATGGCTCGATTCGGGCTGAGCGACAAGGCGTTGCCTTTCTTCGTCGGTCGCCATTTCCCGGCGGGACTGAAAGGGCTGTTTCTCGCGGCCCTGATGGCGGCGATCATGTCCAGCATCGACTCGGGAGTCCATTCGATCACGACCGCCCTGATCGTCGACTTTCGCGATCGCTTGTTCCCGAGCAAAAAGGCAAGGCGAGATCAAGACGACGTGCGAACCATTCGCTGGCTGATCGTGCTTATCGGCTCGATCACCGTTTGCTTGGCCTGCTTCGTAGGCTCGCTAGGCGATGTGTTTGACATCGGCAAGAAGCTGACCGCCGCGTTTGGCGGACCACTGCTGGCGGTCTTCATACTCGGCCTGTTCGTCAAACGATGCTCAAGCCGAGGCGTGTTCGCAGGCGCCCTGTTGAGCGCCCTGACAACGGGCGTCTTGATGTACTATTGCAGCCATTGGTTTTCCGTTTGGTTCTGGCCGGTTGGATTTGCTCTGGCGATGATGCTCTCCTTGCTCTTTAGCGCGATCGCTCCCGCGGATGCCGACGACCCGCTCACCTTCCGGAAAATCCGGCGACTCTCCGACGACGACCAGCCCATACTCTCAGATAGAACAGGACAGGCGCGATGAACCTCACTCGATTGCTCTTGGTCTCCTTCACGTTTTCCTTGGCTGTGCAAGGTCCTCTTGCCCATGGGCAACCGTCGACTCAATGGAAAGCGGGCGTGTCCAAGCACGTGATCACGCCGGAAACGTCGATGTGGATGGCGGGTTACGCCAGTCGCAACAAGCCGTCTGAGGGCAAGCTGCACGACCTGTTCGTCAAGGCCTTGGCAATCGAGAGCCCGGCGGGCAAGCGGATGGTGATCGTGACAAGCGACCTGATCAGCGTGCCTCGCCCCATTCGTGACGCGTTGGAGCAAACCGTTGGGAAGAAATTCGGGCTGCCGCCAGAGAGCTTGCTCATCAACTGTTCGCACACCCATTGCGGGCCCGAGATCCGCACGACTCGGTGGTCGCTCGATGGCCTGCCGCCAGCTCGGCTCAAGCTCGCTCAAGACTACGTGACCCTGTTGCAGGACACGCTAGTCAAACTCGTCGACCAGGCTCTCGCCGACTTGCAGCCGGCCAAGGTTTCCTACTGTCGCGCACGTTGCGGCTTTGCGATGAACCGCCGCACGCCGAGTGTCGGCGGCTTCCGAAACTTCCCCAACCCCAACGGACCGGTAGACCACGACGTCCCCGTCCTCAAAGTCGAATCCGTCGACGGGAAGACGTTGCGAGCTGTGTTGTTCGGCTACGCCTGCCACAACACGACTCTAGGCATCTTCAAATTCAATGGCGACTACGCGGGGTTTGCGCAACTGAATCTTGAGAAAGCCCATCCCGGCGCCGTGGCCCTCTTCATGGCGGGTTGCGGCGGCGACCAAAACCCCTACCCCAGACGAACCGTGGAACTCGCTGAACAACACGGCAGGACTCTGGCCAACGCAGTAGAAGCAGCCCTCACAACTCAAGCCGAACCGCTCAAGGGAGAACTGCGTATGGCGTACGCGACGGTCACGCTCAAGTACCAGGCGCCGCCCACTCGAGCCGAATTGATCGAGCGAGCCGAGTCGAAGAACAAGTACGACCGCCTGCATGCCACGCGGTTGCTGAAGGAACTCGACGCCGAAGGCGAGCTTCGCAGCAACTACGATTGCCCCGTCCAGGTAGTCCGCTTTGGCGACGGACTGACGATGGTCGCGCTTCCAGGCGAAACGGTTGTCGACTATTCGCTTCGACTGAAACGAGAACTGCCGGCGCCTGACGGAAGCGGGCCCGCGGTTTGGGTCGCCGGGTACAGCAACGACGTCTTCGCCTACATACCGAGCCGCCGCGTCTTGCTCGAGGGCGGATACGAAGCCGGCGGCGCGATGCGTTATATGACCACCGTCCTGCAACACGGCCCCTTCGACCCCTCCGT
>CAZWOU010000328.1:0-4280 GCA_964635375.1 uncultured Pirellulaceae bacterium
TAGGTCCGTCAGAAGGGCTAGGTTGCAGGTTCCCCTGAGACGCGGCAGCGCCCCGCACATCAGCCAGTCGAGTCTGCGTGGTCTTCCATTTTCCGGTTGCATCCGAGCGCTTGGCCGGGATCAGCCTGGGTGTTTGGGCGATCGCCGGAGTGACGAACGCCAACAGGAGCAGGCAAGGCAGAACGCGATGAATTGTCGACATAGGTTGGTCTTCCTTGAACAACCAGAGGTGCAAATACGCCCATTCGTTTCGCCGCCCTATCGTTGGCCATGGCCCGATTGAGTTGCGGGGCGGCGGAGTATACGGACTGCCGCACACTCTCGACAAGAGAGATTGATGATGGGTTGGAGGCAAAAACGGTGATTTCTTGGTGGGTAACGCCCAGCGGGACTCTGCCCATCGCACGCCCCGTCACGCCCCGAGGGCGCCCGGCCACCGCAACGGCACCAATGAGGAGAGGAAATGGGACAGCGAACGGTCGTTGCTAGCAGGGCTGAAAGAAGGGGCGATGTTCGCCTCGAGCCGTTGTCGAATCACGGTCGCTCGAGAGTCTCCGGTTCTTCATCGAGTTTGCTTTGCCGCGCCCTACCACCTTTGCTTTGGAGCATCATCGCCCACGGTTTGTTGCTTATTGCCATGGCGCTGGCCAAGTTCCAATGGCGTTCCGAGCCGCCGAAATTGCTGACCATCTCAGCGGGCGTCGCCGAGGAAGCTCTCGACGAGTTGCCCACGATTGAGGCTCTGCCGCCCGAAAGCCAAGCTCAACTTAAGCCGCACAATCCTCCCAGACCAGTGCAAGCCGCCCCGCTGGCGTCTCCAGAATTCCCTGCCGGGTCGCTCTCCGCCCCGAAAACGGCACTCGCCATGCCAACGGCTGCCGGTCCCCTGGAGGCGATTGGCGATGTGGGCGGCGCCGACTTGGCGAGGCCTCTGGCTTCACTCGAACGACGCCAAACGGAACGCGGCGCTGTCTTCTTTGGCCTCGGGGCGGCGGGCAATTCGTTCTGCTTTGTGGTCGATAGCTCGCGCAGCATGCGAGGCGGGAAATTTGACTTGGCTCGTCGCGAAGTGCTTCGCGCGGTGGCTGCCATGCAGCCCAGCCAGCGGTTCTATGTGATGCTCTTTGATCACAACGTCGAACCGATGGAACTTGAACTGGGGAGCCCCAGCGAACGGCCCGCCAAAGCCACACTCGACAACAAGCAACGGCTTGCCCGATGGATTGCAACGACCAAGATGGAGCCCTCGGCCAGACCAGCCGAGGCCATTGAGGCCGCGCTGAGCTTGCGTACGGACGTGCTGTTCTTGCTTACGGACGGCGAACTGCCGGCTGAGCTTGTGCAAACCGTGCGTGCTCAAAACCTTGTTCGAGCCGAAGGGCCGGGGCCGCAGAAACCCCAAGTCATCATCCATACCGTTGGGCTCTACAGCCAACGAGGCCGCGAGCTGCTCTATCAATTAGCCAGCGAAAACGGCGGCCGTTACCGGTTTATCCCACGGCCTCCCAAGTGAAAATCGAGCTCCCCGACGATCCCTCAAGAAAAGGGGCGCCTCCCCCGTTTGGGGTTATTAGTTGCATCGTGGCTCCCGAATCCCGATTATGGAGGGATGGCTGAGGCGACTCAACAATACGAACTGACGGCAGCGGATCGTTTCTCGCCGGCGGTAACCGAGTGGACGCGGCACCCGGTTTCGCTGCCGACGCGCCTTTGGAGCGCGTCGCCGTTTCTGTTCAGCCTGATTCTCCACCTGTCAGTTCTGGTCGGAATGGCCGCTTGCGGTCTCGCCGTTCACAAACCCAAAACGCCGCCGATGCTACTTGTGTCGCCGGCTGCGCCTGAAGCGGAGTTTGAGTCAGTCAAGTCGATCAAGATTGACTCGGCCGACAACAGGACTGCCGTTTTCCTGAACACGACCACGGTCTCCGTTGCTGACGCCAGTTCGGAATCGATTCCGTCGCCGCTGACAGTCGTTGCTGATTCGAGTCGCAAACAGCGCCCGGGAAAGTCTCTATTGTCCCAGGTGAACGGATTGTTCGACGGTCTCGGCCAAGGACGGGCGCTCGACGGCAGCGGCGAGGGAGCGGGTGACGATTCACAGGCGCCGGGCGGTGCGGAGTTCTTTGGCGTTCACGCGGCCGGAACGCGGTTTGTCTTCGTGGTCGATAGCTCGCGCAGCATGCGGGGACGGAAATGGGCCACGGCCTGTCGAGAGTTGCTTGACAGCGTGGCCAGGCTCAACGGCCAACAATCGTTCTACGTGATCTTCTTTGATGTCGATACCCACCCGATGTTTGACCGCCGCAAGCCGGAACGTCAGCTGATTCCTGTCACCACGTCTAATCAGAAACGGCTGAAGAGGTGGCTCCCGAGCATCAAACTGGGCGTCGATACTCGGCCCTTGGAGGCCATGCGATTAGCGCTTCGCTTCAAGCCCGACGCCATCTTCTTACTCTCCGATGGTGAGTTCGCCGACCCTACTCGCAATTTCCTATTGCTTGAAAATGTCAGGGAGGCTGACGACGGAAGCCTGGAACCTCAAGTGCCTGTACACACCGTCGGTTTTCATAGCTTTGCCGCCCAAGCCGTGCTGCGACCGATCGCGATCGAGAACGGTGGCGTCTATCGCTTCGTGCCGGGACGCAAACGATGAGCCCGGTTCGGCTCTCTCCGCTGCTCACGCCGAAAAAGAAGAGCAAGACCGATAGCTAGAGTCTCGCGATGACACGGCCCGTTCTGTCGGATTTGCGTCTTCTAAGGCTCAAGGGGTGTGGGCATTGATCGGATTTGGTCCATTTTTTGGGCAAAGCTGAACTCGTCAGGACGAACAACGAACTAGTGCCGCAAGATCGCGTTCTGTTTCAGGGCAAGGTGTAAGGTGCAAGAAGGAGGAGAGCTCGCCCGGTGAAGCCATGCTTGATGCGAGGTCTCAACAACTCAGATCGCGGGACCATACAGGCCATTTCGGCGAGTCGGCTGTGAAGCCGTTTGCAGACCTTTAGGACGGAAGTTGAGACGCTCGGAACGGCTTCCAAACTCCATTCTCTCACTCGACCAATCCAACATGCCCAGGCTCTTGAATTGCTACGGAGCGACTGATCTTGGTCGGTGCAGGCCGTCGAACCAAGATCAGTTTCTGATCGCCGATTTGAACAGGGCGATGACTGTTAACCAGTCGAGTCTGGCAAGTGACCGCGAGACGAGTCTGGTTGGCGCCCCGCAAGGCAAAGTGCTGTTGGTTGCCGACGGGATGGGCGGCCACATGGCTGGCAAGCGAGCGAGCCAGCTGGCTGTTGATAGTACGGTCCAATACATACTCAACTCACTGCAGTGGCTCTTTCCTTTGGGGACGGCCGACGATGGCGGATTCTGCGAACAGCTCAAGAGCGCCATGCGGCATTGCCAAGCTGTTCTGCAGCAAGAGGCCAAGCTGATTCCCCAGCGGCGGGGTATGGGGACCACGCTGACTCTGGCCTACGTTGTCTGGCCTAGAATGTATGTTGTGCATGCCGGCGACAGCCGCTGTTATGTCCTTCGCGGCGAGCGCATGCAACAGATCACGAGGGACCACACCTTGAGCCAACTCTATCGCGAATCCCGCCAGTCGAACTCGCCACACGAAGCGACCAAGGAAGCCCTGTGGAACAGCGCGCTTTGGAATGTAGTAAGTTCAGAGGACGAACTAGATCCCGAGGTGTACCGTTTCAATCTCGACGATGGTGACCAGATCTTCTTGTGCACGGATGGACTCTACAAACATATTGACGACGAACTAATGGCTTCGATGCTGTCTCGAGCCGGGAGCCCCGAATCGGCTTGCGACGGGCTGATCGAGGAAGCCAATAGGCGAGGCGGCAGTGACAACATCACGGCTATCGTCGCCGTCTAACGACCGAACGGTTGTCAAATCAAAATCGGTCTGGCAAAGGACGAGCATTGGCCGGAAACGCGATCTGCGTTGCCCAGGCTGGCGCCGCGGGAAATTCCACTTGCTACAAATGCTCCGGCGCAGAAATCGGGAGTTCAAGGCACTTGGTACTGCATCGAAGCTGATCGCTAGACGGCAAATCAAGCACCTGAAGTTCTCCCCCCCGCTAACTGGCTTGACTTGAGCTGCGGATGACCACGTCTTTCTTGACTTGCGCGAGTGGCGACGTATTCAACAATGAAAGACCGCGCGGCGACCACAAGTACAGCCTCGAGCTTTCGGCCCAAGCGACAGCGCCGCCGCAGCAGCAGCCATTGGACTCATGGACAAAAGGGGTAGTGTGATGCTTAAG
>CAZWOU010000329.1:0-4272 GCA_964635375.1 uncultured Pirellulaceae bacterium
ACGAGTGCCGACGGCTCCTATTCGCTCAACCAAAATAACGGCGTTGGGACGTACAGCATTCAGCAAGTCCTCGAGCCCGGATATCTGCCGACCGTTCCGGTCAATGGCGTGCAATCAGTGACGTTTACATCGGTTCGCCAGACGATCAGCAACGTCGATTTTGGCAACATGGAAGACCCCGCGGTCATTTCCGGTTTCAAGTGGATCGACGAGAATCTCGACGGCCGTTACGACTCGGACACCGAACCGCCTGGCGCCGGCTTCCGCATTTACATCGACGAGAACAACAACGAACGACTCGACTTCAGCGAGCGTTCTACACTGACAGGCGAAGACGGCACCTATTCAATTACGGCGCCAGGCGCCGGAACCTATACGGTCCGTGAAGCGATTCCACCAGGATACACGCTGACATTTCCAACTGACGGCAAACACGAGGTCACGCTGGCCGAATTTGAATCGGCCAAGGACCTGAATTTTGGCAACAGCGGTCAGCTGCATGACTTTGGCAACGCCCCCGACTCCTACGGGACTTCACTCGCGGACGACGGACCACGTCACCGCATGTTGGCCGGGCTTCAGATGGGCGCCACTCTAGAAGGCGAAGCCGATGCGCTCAACGCCTCAACAGCCGACAATGACGGCGTCAGTTTTGCTCAACGTATTGTCGCGGGGTCGACGGCGACGTTTGACGTGGAAGTCATGACCAGTGGTCAGACGCCCGCCTACATTCACGCCTGGGTTGACTTCGACGGCAGCGGGACTTTTGAGACCTCCGAGCAGATCGTTGCCAACGATCGTCGAGGCGACGGCACCCACACGCTGAGTTTCTCTGTGCCCTCCGCCGCGACCACCGGCCAAACCTGGGCTCGCGTGCGTTACGGCTGGGAATATAACCTCGGCCCCAGTGGCGAAGCCTTTGTTGGCGAAGTCGAAGACGTCCTCGTCAACGTGCTCGGCGACGACCCGCAGGCAGTCGACGATTTCTTTGATGGCACCAACGCTGTACCGCAAGATTCAGCGGCAGTTAATCTAGATGTTCTCGCCAACGACTTCGCCAGTTCGGCTGGCGGCTTGATGGTCCAGAGCGTGCAAAACCCCAGTGACCAGAACGGGATTGTGACCATCGCGGGCAACGGACTGTCGGTATTCTACCAGCCGGCGGCCGGATTCTTTGGCTCCGACTCGTTCACCTACACGATCGTGGACGCGGCCAACAAGACCTCGATGGCGACCGTCAGCGTTGTCGTCACACCCACGATTTCCGGTCCGCTCGCGTTGGATGACGTCCACTTCTTTACCGACTTCCCCTTGAACGCGTCGACCGACATTCCCGTTTTGCAAAATGACTTCAACGGGGCCAACGGACCAATTCGTCTTAACCAGATTACGGTTGATCCGGCACTCGGTACCGCAGTGATCTCCAATAACGGAACGGCTGACCCAAGCGACGATGTCATTCAATACACGCCAATCAACAACACCGTTGAAGGCATGACCGATCAGCTTGAATACGAGATCATTGACACGCTCAACCAGACATCCACGGCCAGTGTGTTGATCCAAATCGGCAACGCGACCGCGAACGACACTGTGATTATTTCGCTCGCCGCCTTCGATCCGAATACGGGACAACCCATCGCCTCGACATCCGTTGGCGAAGTGTTTGAATTGAGAGGCTTCGTCTCGGATAACCGGGCGCAAATCCCGCCGCCGCCAAACGGGGCGGAACTAAATGGCCTGTTCTCTTCCTATTTTGATGTCACGGTAAACAAGCCCACGCCGGCGAGCAATGTCTTCTCGGCAACGTTTGTCGGACAACTCGCGTCCACGGCCGAATACCCGGAAGCCACCAATGGCGACACGCTTTCGCCAGGTCAAATTGACGAAGTTGGCGGAGTTCAACCGGTCCAGATCGGCGGCCAACTGCAAGGACACGGTCGTGGCCCGATCCACATGTTCACACAATCGGTTCGAGCCGACCAAGCTGGGAACATCATTTTTCAGCCCAACCCGAGTGACAACGCCTTGTTGCTTACGTTGTTCTTCGAACCCGCTGAGATCGTTCCCGTCGACCAAATCACCTTCCTTCCGCTGAGCATCATCGCGACGGCCGCTGGCGGAGAGGGCGAGGCAATGCCTGGTGATGTCAATGGCAACGGCAGGATCGAAAGAAATGACACGTTCGCCCTGATTGCCGCCTATGGCGACCAGCGAGCGGAAGGCGAGGACAGCGCCAACCAGGATAGAATGGACGTCAATCGCGACGGCACATTCGACCTGCGGGACGTGCTCGCGTCCATCAACTACCTGCAAGCTACTCAAGGCCGAGGCGGAGGAGAAGGCGAAGGCGGCATGGATCTTAGCCAATTGACCAGCAACCCGCTCGGCAGCGTTCTCGCCCAGAGCGTTCTTAGCGAACTCGTTCTCGTCGATCAGACAAGCCCGATTGCGGTCAATGAAGACGATCGTCGCGAACCGCTGTCGAGTTGGCAGCATCAGCCTTCAGTCGTAGTTTCCGGTGAAAGCCAATCCGAAGAGATTCGCTACGCGGCCGGTGAATCCGACTCCGTGTCAGTTTTGGACCGCGACTGGATCGACGAAATTGGCTCCACGCTGGACGACGATTTGCTGCTCGATATTTCCTCCAGTTGGAAGAACGACGACGAGTAGAGTCGGCGTTGCCGAAAACATTCAGGTTCCACCCTGATGCGCGAGGCTCGCGACGCCATTGGCGCCGCGGGCCTTGTTGCTTTCTTGCCAGCCGTCCGCAAGTTCCCAGCGGGCAAGTTCCCAAGGGGCAAGCCTCAAGACACAAATCGCGGCCGCAAGACAGGCAAGTCGCAAGACACAGGCAAGTCGCAAGACACATCAACCGCCGCTCGATGGACTCGCTTGCTGCCCGACCCGCGGCAAGGGACTGACGAGCACATTCGCCATCAACAAGCCGGCCGCGATCGACGCCGCGATGAGCGACATGGCGAAGACCGCTTCAATGGCTGTGTTGACGTCATGGTCCAGCAGGGCCTGCAACCCGAAGAATCCGAGACTGCCGGAAACCAAGAGCAGCAACCCGGGCACGAGCATCACGGCCGCAGGCCTTTTCAGCCGTCGAGCAAACACATTGCTCGCGCAGCCCAACGTGAATGCGCCCGTCCATGGCGCCGCTTCGCTGGTGAAGAGCAATCCACCTAGGCGAGTCCCGTAGAACGCGAGCACGCCGGCGAGAAGAATCCAAAGCATGTCTCTGACGCCGGCTCGAAAAATGACGCCGATTGCCAGAGATGTTAACACGAGCGAAACCAGAACCCACCAAAACGAGAACGGTTCGGCCAACTGGGGTTTCGGAAGCGTGAGAAAGACCCCAACCACGTTTCTCCCCATGACAATGCCAAACGCAATTGTCAGGAAGGTGGCGAACGCGCCGGCCAGTCGGGCCGATCCGGAGGCCAGATTCTGTGTCGCGAGTTCGTTGATGCCAACCGTGACCGCAAGGCCCGGAATGAGCACGATCAGGCTCGAGAGCGTTGTAATTTCGATGGAAACTTGAGGTAGAAACCACGCCGCGAAACTCGCCAAAACAGTAGCGCTAAACCCCGAGAGCATCTCGTTCAGGTAGCGAATTCTCGCACGCGCTGAGCAGGCCATGCCGACCAATGCAATCAACATGCCGATGCCTCCGGCAACGGCGACTTCGTAGCCCCCGCCCCCGAACAAGACAGTGGCCGTTGCGGCGATCAAGCCCAATGCGAAGACATCAATGCACGTACCATACGTCTTGGCTTGCTCGATCGCCGACAATTCTCGCCAGATCTCCTCCTGGGGCAAATGCTTGGACTCGATCGCCAATTGCAATTGATGAACTCTCGATAGACGCGCCAAATCGATGCTTGGCGGCGTGACTCGCACCATGCGGGTCTCACTCGGCTCTTCGAATGAGATGAACAGTGACGTGGGAGTCGAGAAGAAGCTCGCCGGCGTCCCTAACACGCTGGAAACCGTGTTCATCCGCTCTTCCAACTCGTGGGCTGGCATCGCACATTCGTGCAGCGTCCGACCCAACTGAGTGATCAGCTCAGTCGTCGACGGATGCTCTCGTTGCTTCGCATCCAAATTTCTCTCGTCTTCCCAATCGCCAAGCCCAGCTTGGCTTGCCTGTTGCCCGTTCTCTGTTGGGCTCCGCTCTTTCATTCGCCTCGGCTCGCCCAGCCGCCGTTCAGCCGCCGTTCAGCCGCCGTTCAGCCGCCGTTCAGCCGCCGTTCAGCCGCCGTT
>CAZWOU010000330.1:0-2185 GCA_964635375.1 uncultured Pirellulaceae bacterium
CGAGCGAAATAACGTCAGGCCAGATCCCGGGGGCGAAATCAACATGAGCTTGCGAGTCATGGTCTCCATTTCATCACAAAGCATGATGCGGCGGTCTCGGCCCGTTTTCTTGCCGGTCTTGTGCCCTTGTTGGCCATCGGCCGAGCGGGCTTTGAGCAGGTAGTACATTCCTTGCGGCGTTTCGACGACGTGATCGGCCGTGATCTTGGCTAATTCGGAATAGGGCCGGGCGCCCGTCAGGATACAAGCTTTGATGAACTGGCCAAACGCCTCGTCCGCTTCATCGTACATCGCCTGTTCCTCTTCCGGACTAAAAGCTATCACTCGCGGCGTGGCGGTTGGTTTCTGGTATCCCGCCACTGGATTAACATCGAGGTCGTCAAACTTGCAACAGAAATTGAAGGCCGCCTTGATCGAGCCAATGACGTTGCGCTGACTATTGTGATTCCAGGTCGTATGACGCTGCAGCCAGATGCGAAGGTGCTTCTTCTTGAACTCACTGACGTTCAACGCGCCGCAGTATGCGCACAGGTCGTTCAGCCAACGTTCGACCTGAACGGCCCAGTCAGGATTCGCGGACTGGTGCAGGTCGGCCAGATAAACATCGAACACTCGGGCCACCGTCCACTTGCCGGACGATGATGGTGCGGGTGTGCTGAGTTCCTCGGCGACCTTGGTTCTCGCCAAAGCCATTCGCGCGATTTCCTTGTTTTCTTTCCCGCGTATCCGCTCGCCATTCTCGTCGAGGAGAGGAATTCGCTTGTTGGCGCCCGGTTCGGTGTAGTACCAGGCATCGGTTTGTTTCCAATGCCAGGCGGAACCGTGCTGTTGTCGCCTTTGTTTTCGTTTCCTTGCCATTTGAAATTCTGCCTTTCGATTTGTTACCCAGTTGCCGCTGGGAATTGACCTGGAGATTCAGTGGGAAGACAATGAAAGCGGAACCGGTTTCGGTTCCTTGCCGCCAAGGGGCCACTATGCGGGTTGCCGCCCGCGGCCCCTTGGTCTTTTTGACGCACGGATATCGTGGCCGTCGGTAGGAGAGAATCGAGCGCAGCGCACGCTCTGATTGAAAGAGAGAATTCGACATGTTCAGGTTCCTTGCCGAGACGCGAGCCGGTTGCCGCCGGTCATTCTCGCGTCGTCTACTACACAGATTAACTACACTGGCCACAATCGTCGCTGCGGCCCTCATTTCACAACTCATTTATACGCAAACAGTTAACGCCCAGACAAGCGATCGTCCCAACGTCGTGCTGATCATGGCGGATGACCAAGGCTACCAAGATCTCGGTTGTTTCGGCTCACCCAAAATCAAGACACCTCACATAGACCGCATGGCTAAGGAAGGAATGCGCTTTACGGACTTCTATTCGGGCGCCTCGGTCTGCACTCCATCGCGCGCGGCGCTGCTAACCGGCTGCTATGCAAGTCGAGTTGGAAATCTGGGAGTTCTTTTTCCACGGGACAAGCGAGGCCTCAACCCGAAGGAGATTACCATCGCGGAAGTGCTTAAGACCCGAGGCTATGCGACGGCCTGCATCGGCAAATGGCACCTTGGACATCACAAGCAGTTCTTGCCAACCAGCCAGGGTTTCGACACGTACTTCGGCGTTCCTTACAGCAATGACATGACGCTTGACGCCACCCAGCCGCTGGCCAACGACATCGTGCTGCGTGAGGGCGTCACCTTGGACACGATTAAGAATCAAATCAAGAGGAACCTTGTGCCGTTAATGCGGGACACCGAAATCATCGAGTACCCGGCGGACCAGAATACTTTGACGAAGCGATACACGGAGCAGGCCGTCTCCTTCATCAAGAAGAATAGAGACAAGCCCTTCTTTATCTACTTGCCCCACACAATGCCGCATATTCCTCTCTACGCGACGCCGGAGTTTGAGGGAAAAAGCGAGATCGGCCTTTATGGCGATTCAATCGAGGAGCTAGATTGGTCCACAGGACAAATTCTCGACACGCTTCGTCAGCTTAAGCTCGACAAGAACACGCTGGTCGTCTACACCTCAGACAATGGGCCCTGGAAGTTGTCGACGTCATCGTGGGTAAAAGGCGACATGAATCGGCGTGTTGGCGGCTTCGCCCACCCGCTTCGCGGGTACAAGTTCCAGCGCTTTGAAGGCGGCATGCGAGTGCCGTTCATCGCGGCTTGGGCGAAGCCCCATCACAA
>CAZWOU010000330.1:2195-4256 GCA_964635375.1 uncultured Pirellulaceae bacterium
GTGGCCCGGCCGAATTCCCGCGGGCAAAGAGTGTGGCGAAGTCGCTGCCAGCATGGATCTCTTGCCAACCTGCGCCGCGATTGCAGGCGCCGAACTCCCCGACGACCGCGTGATCGATGGCAGGAGTTTGTTGCCACTTCTTGAAGGGCGTGACGGCGCCAAGAGCCCCCACGAGGCTTTCTTCTACCGCACCGAAGCGGTAAGAAGCGGTAAATGGAAACTGAAAGGCAAGGAACTTTACGACCTCGAGGCTGACATTAGCGAAACCAAGAATGTGGCTGACGCCCATCCAGAAGTAGTTACTCGCCTCAAGGATCGCCTGGCCGCATACAAGGCTGACCTGGCCAAGAACAGCCGGCCCGCGGGCGGCCCCAAGAAGCCGCCAAGAAAGAAACGGAATCGCTCGGCCGCGGCGAAGAAGTGAACCTCTGTTGGACCTTTCCATGCGTTGGTGCTTCATGTCTTCCTTTTCGAGAGGCTTCTCGAGCGAGCGCACTCCAAGCGGCTATCACTGCGAACCTGAGTCCCATTGGTGATAATGTTGGCATGCCGTGAATAAAGACTCGATGACGCCGAGGGGCTTTTGTGGGCCGTCGCCCAACGCTGTAGTTGACGGTGCCGTCTGGGGTTACTACGTTCGGTGCATGACATCTTCAGCAGAACGTCTGTTGTGCTAGCCGAATCAACTTCGCGTGAGAGATATGAAGACGCCCGCAGCCATCGTCGCGATGCTCATTGCCATCGCAGCCAGCCTTCCAACCACCGCCACGGCCCAACTGGCCAAGCAGAACTGGGGGAAGCCAGCCGGCGAACATCGTCTGCACCCAAAGGCCGAGTTCATGAGCGGGCTGGCGATGGGACCGTTTGCAATTCTGCCTGACGGCAAGCTTGTGACTGTCGAAGACGCGGCCAATGCCCAGCACTCGATGATCTCCGCGGACGACGGGAAGACGTGGGAGAAATTCCCGATCTTTGGCGAGCCCGACAAGTTTCGGATCAGCTACGAGCGCGCGCTGACTTGCACGCGGGATGGCGTAGTCATTGTTTCGTTCATGAATCTAGTCGAACGCGCCGGCTGGAGCTGGCGGGCTGATATCCACGATTCGCCGGACGCGAGACTTCCTAACTATGTCGTTCGGAGCGTTGACGGCGGGCGCACTTGGGACGCGCCTCAGAAAATGCACGACGACTGGACCGGCGCGATCCGCGACATGATCCAACTCCAGGACGGCTCGGTCGTGTTCACGAGCCAAATGATGTTGCATAACCCTGGCCGGCATGCCGTCGTGACCTACGCGTCGCCAGATCAAGGCGCATCCTGGAAACGAAGCAACATCATCGACCTCGGCGGGATCGGGCATCACGACGGCGCGATTGAAGCCAGTCTGGTGCAACGGCGGGATGATTCCCTCTGGATGTTGATGCGAACAAACTGGGGTCGCCTTTGGCAGGCGGAGTCAAACGACATGGGCCGCACGTGGCGCCCAATCGGGCCGACTCAGCTGAGCGCCAGTTCGGCGCCGCCGATCCTCGAACGCCTCGCTAGTGGGCGATTGTTCCTCGCTTGGAATCGCTTTCACTGGGCGGAAACGAAGGACTACCCCGCGGCTGGTGGCGATCAGCAATGGTCGGGCACGAGGACGTCAAACAACCGCCAGGAGCTTTCGATCGCGTTCTCAGACGATGATGGGAGAACCTGGTCAAAGCCAATCGTCATCGCCACCGTGAAGCCGACCGACAAAGGCGTCTATCCCCGCAAAGAGATTTCTTATCCGTATGTCTTCGAACGCCGACCGGGCGAGATCTGGCTAACCGCATGGCGCTTCGGCGGTTTTCGCGCGAAGCTATTTGAGAAGGACTTCGTCAAGGACTAATTGCGGCGATCAGACTCCTCGCATGGTTCTTGGCGGGATCTCGTTGACCGGCCGAAATGTTCGGCCTTCCAGCTCAGAAGGGGGCGCTCAGAAGTGAGCCCTGGGCGGAACCCTCCGCAAACCCCGCATTGGGAATCCCGTCCAAAATCGACGGCTTCGAACGGCCAAGGCCATCGTGACGATTCCC
>CAZWOU010000331.1:0-1175 GCA_964635375.1 uncultured Pirellulaceae bacterium
GATCATAGGGATCCTTGTCGCACTCTTGCTCCCGGCCGTTCAATCTGCTCGCGAGGCTGCGAGACGCACAAAGTGTTTCAATAACTTGAAACAGGTCGCCTTAGCCAGCCACAATTACCACGACACCCTGCGAACGTTTCCGTCTGGTTGGGTCGGCGAGGATCCGAATACGAGACTCCCTTGGGCGGAGGGACATCCGGGCTGGGGATGGAACGCGATGTTATTGCCATTCATGGAGCAGGTCAAACTACATGATTCAATCGATTTCAATTACTCGGTCGGCCACTCCCGTAATCGAATCCCAATTGGGACGTCGATAGGTACGCTGCGATGCCCGACCGACACGAACAAGCAACAATTCGAGTTGCCTGGAACCACGCCCCTTACCTTGGCGATCTCCAACTATGTTGGCAATTTTGGCGCCGTCGAATTGGAGGACTATGAGAATGCCCCGGTAGGCACGCTGGCGACTGGCGACGGCCTATTTTTTCACAATTCGCGTCTTCGCATGGCGGACATCAAAGACGGCACAAGTCATACGCTGGCGATTGGCGAACGAAATAGTCGGCGCGGGTTTTCAACATGGGCGGGAGTTGTCACTGGCGCCGACGAGGCGATGGCACGGGTAGTTGCTGTTGCCGATCACATTCCCAACGATCAGCATGGCCACTTTGACGACTTTGCGAGCGAGCACCCGAGTGGCTCTAACTTCGCGTTCGCAGATGGCGCCGTTCAACTTATCCACGAGAACATTGACCTTGCCGTCTATCGGGCTCTCTCGACCCGAAACGGTCAAGAAACCAACAGAGAATATTGAGCCGCGTGAGAGGCATTGACTGCGATTCCAACCATAGCCAAGGGAGAGTAAAGGCCCTAAACGCATTTGACACATACTCGCTGCGCAAGTGGCTGCGGCTCGCGCGCTGAATTCTCAACTGCCTTACTCCCCTTAGTCGAGCGTGACGACGATCTCGTTCTTGGTCTTGGGCACAACAGTAACTGCAAGTCGAGATTCTTTGTAGTTTCCATACTCGGGTGGAACCGCGCGACCATGGTCTAGTGTGTGCCGTATTGTTCCATCCGCTACGATCAATTGAACTACGATCGCACGATGCTCGCCAGCTGCGGCACCGTCGTCCGAAGCAAAAGTCCCCAAGACGAAAGATCCATCCGGT
>CAZWOU010000331.1:1185-4172 GCA_964635375.1 uncultured Pirellulaceae bacterium
CCGGTTCACCATCGGCGAACTCGACACGGCCGTGCACAGGATAAGTTCGAATACGGTCAGAGCCGCAGCCAGTGACGCCGAGTAGCATGATTAATACAGCAAGAGTTCGCACGGCTCAAAATACTTCTTCTATGGCTTCGCCATCTTTGCGGTTGGTCAGGCGGCCTAGCGATCTGGTACTGATGGCCGTTGAGACGGTTCGCAAGCTTCCGTCGGCAAACGCAAACTGAACTATGTTTGGATGCGCGCTGCCGAAGGAAAAAACGTTTGCCCGTTGATCGTCAGGCGAATGGGCAAGTGGCACGCCGGGCCCGCCAATGCGGCAAAAGTTTGTTAGGTAACGGCCGTAATACGCTGGACCATTGTACGGCGTCGTTAAGTCTTGTCCGCGTGGAATATGAGATTCGCCGATCAGCAGAGTGTTGCTGCTGCCATCGATGATGTCCGCCAACTTGACCTTATCTATCCACCCCCGACCAAGTCTCTGATCGTTCCCCATCGGCCGACTTGAGATGATCACGCCTGTGCCATTCCCGCCCCAGTAAAAGTCGGACGGAAGATTCACCGCTCCGGGCGAGAGATCTCCATGGTTTGCGACGTAGTCCGAAACTGCCCCGCCGGGCACGATTTGGATGCCGCTCGGGCAGCCGCACGCTGAAACGATTTGAATGGTCTGATCTTGCACTGAGGCCTTATCAATCGAGCGTCTTGACGGGCAGAGAAACAAGGACAAGGCCTGGTTGCGGGCGTTAACGGGATTGCGCCCGTACGGTTGGTACTCATCCCACATACTGTGCAACGTCTCTTGCTCGACAAAAGGCAACAGCCGAACAAGCCAAGTCGGTTCGTCCATACCGGCGAGTGTGGCGGAGTCGTTTCGAACACGGGGCACATCGAGAATGAGTCGCGCTGGTGGAAAGGCTCCGTGCACGTCGTGAAACATGTGCGAAGCCAGTCCCAACTGCTTCAAGTTGTTCGCGCATCGAATTCGGCGAGCGGCCTCACGCGCGTTCTGAACTGCCGGAAGCACCAAAGCGACGATAATGCCAATGATGGCAATGACAACAAGCAACTCGATGAGCGTGAATGCACTCCGACAGAGACGGGAACACGCGAACTTGGATTCGCGATCGATGGGGCGTAATTTCATGCTTCGTTCCCACTGTCGCTCAGAACTACCCTGCTAACTCTATCTTCCTTGCAACGTAACAAATTTACAAGGCGCTGGCTTTCCGAACACCAACCGCTCGGCAAGAGCCGTGATCCCCCAGATGCCTTATCATGGGGTGCCCCTCACATAATGCTTGCCATTTTTTCAGCTCCAACGGACCTCCACATTCCCGCTACCATCCCTGGCTCAAGCAAAGCCTAGCTACTCAAACTGAGCGGTTTTACGCCTCCACGGGTGATTCTTGAAGCAGGTACTTGCGGGTTTTGGATTTCAACTTCTTGTCCTTTATCCTCGCAAGCAGCCTTTCGGTTCGATCCCGATTCACACGTTGCCGGAAGTCCTGAAGTTGCTGATTGAGGGTTGGCAGAGCGACGTCCTTGTTCTTCTGCTTCGCTTTTGCACCTTCTTCCTTGATGGCTTGGTGGGTCAGCGTTTGGTGGGCCACGCAACTCAAGTGCAGGTGCCGCTCGATGGCGGTTCTGCTCAGTACTTGATACTCGCCCAGGCCCAGTGTGGTCCGCAATTCCTTAAACAGCACTTCAATATTCCAGCGTTTCTCGTAAGTCGCGACGACTTCTCGTGGGTTGCCGGCGGCGTCGCCACGGTCGCGTTAGTGGAAACCTTCTTTGGGTGATCACCCCCCAATGGCTGACCAACCCAAACGACGCTGGCGAACACGATTCTCGGTTCGGACGTTCCTGATATTGGTGACGCTCGCTTGCGGCTACGCGGCGTGCTGGTGGCCGACGAAGACGCCGGGGGTTCACGACATATGGAGTCATCGTTTCCACGAGGAATACAAGACTTGGCGCCAAACTTATGGTTTTCAACCCGGAGTCAACGCCGAGGCTGCCTTCCCGCTTGTCATCTCCACAATTGAGATGGAACCTAACGCGTCTCCTCCCCCACGTTTCAGTTACCATCGCCGATACTACTTCTGGTTTTTCGGCTACGTTGTCAGTCTGCCATTCGAGCGGGAGATCCACTTCCTCTGAGAGCTTCTACAGCCACGTTAATACGCGTGTTCGCATCAGTGTGTTCCGAATCAGTGCGTTCCGAGTCGCCGAGGGCTCTCCTGTGATAAACTGCCCAGTCATACCGAATGTGGTCGCCTAGCCGGGGGAAAACATGAACGTCTCCTCACGTACGCCCGAAGGCATGCCGAGTCGTTGTCCGATTTGTGGTTCGGCCACGAATCTTGAGTTTTCCGATCCCGCTGGCGATGCTCTGTGCCCCAACTGCGGCTGCCTTCTTTGGACGTCTACGCGGGTCGTTGAATCCCTCAGAGAACGATACGAGAGCTTTCTCAACGGCGAGATCACGGGTGAAACCATCTTCTCTGACCTAGGCATTGATTCGCTGGATACCGTCGAGTTGGTTATGGAACTTGAAGAGGAATTCGATATTGATATACCGGAAGCCGACGCGGCCAAAATCCGGAATGTTGAAGATGTTGTCCGGTACATCAAAGGCAAGCGAACGAAATCCATGGATTTTGATTTGAGCTGTCGCATGGCCGATGTGTTTCGCGACGTTCCACGACCTTTGAATGAAAACCTAACCGTCTCCGGCGATGAGGGACCGCCGTTCGATGACACGCGAGGGCTCCTTACCAATCGAAACTGGAGCGATTGCCCATGTTCCGAACTGTTTTCGGGTGACACGCCAATGGCTGATTTGACGCCAGCGGCCTTTCATTACTTTCTTCCCGCGTTCTTGCAGTACAGTTTTGAGAATCCCGATGTGATTTGTACGCTGACCTTCTACCTGATCACGGAGAATATCGATGAGGGCGGGCCAAGAAGACTGGATCTTC
>CAZWOU010000332.1:0-4139 GCA_964635375.1 uncultured Pirellulaceae bacterium
GAATATTTTCACCCTACGCGCTTTCGCTTGGCCACTGCTCGGTGATCCAATCGAGCAACGGCGTCGATGGATGGGCCTCATGTGCAACGAACCCGCTATCAATCTCTACTCGGCTAGTAAACTGCAGGGCCTCCCCGGGCAGAACCCTAATACGAAAAACAAAACAGAGAGCGCGGATTTTTAAGTGCAAACTAACCAACGGGAAAACAGCTCAATCCTCCTATTTGGACAAGAAGATATCACTCTGAACAACGAGGTGAACCAAGTCGCGCAGGCGATTCCCGTCATTCTGCAACTCCGAAACAATTCGATTCACTTCGCCCCGATCGCCTGCTTCAAGCAGCCTGCCCGTGGCGTAGGTCAACATTTTCTCGGTGAGGCAATGCACCACTTGCGGTTCACGTTCCAGCAGCATGGTTTTGAACTCGGTAAGATCTTTCACTTCGCGACCGTTTGCCAGAACGGCGGCGGTGTCGATGGGTAGCCCCTGTTTGGCTTTCTTGTCGACCTTCGGGTATTGATCGCGCCACCGCCCGATCGGGTCGAAACTCTCCAGTGCGAAGCCCATCGGGTCGATCTTCCGGTGACAACTGTTGCAGGCTTGCTGATCGCGATGGATCGCCATTTGCTCCTTGATCGTCTTGGCCGCTCGCAAGTCGGGCGACAGCGGCTCGATATCGGGCGGCGGAGGAGGCGGCGGAGTTCCAAGGATGTTTTCAAGCACGTAAACGCCGCGCACGATCGGCGACGTATCCACGCCGTTCGCGGTCACCGTCATGACCGCAGGCATGGTCAGCAACCCGCCGCGACGTTGGTCCTCCAATTCGACCTTCTTCAGGTTTTCGCCGACCACCTTCTGGTGGTAGATCAGCTCACCCAACAGGCTGTTCATGAATGTGTAATCTGAATCGATGAAGTCGCGAATCGGGCCGTTGCGTTCTAGAACATCTTGGAAGTAGGCGTCGACCTGAGGCACGAGATATTCCTTCACGCGGAAGTAGTGGCCATACGGCCCTTTCTTGTCCGGCTCCATACTTCCTAGTTCATAAAGCTTCAGCCATCGCTCGGGAAAGTGCCGAGTAAAGGCGGCAGCCTTGGGATCCTTCAACATGCGTTCGACTTGGCGTCGCAACTCTTTGCGATCCGATAACTTACCGGCTCGGGCAAGCTGCATCAGCGTTTCGTCTGGCATCGACGACCAGAGGAAGTAACTCAGCCGAGACGCCAGCGTAAAGTCGTCAAGTCTGCCCGGCTTCTGTCGAAGATAAATGAAGTCGGGCGAACAAAGCATCGCGGTGTACGCGCCTTTGATTGCCACTTGGCGCGAGTTGCCTTCAGATTCCAACTTCGCTACCAGATCGATATACCTCTGAAGTTCCGTCGGCTCGACTGGACGTCGGTAAGCACGCTCGGCAAAGGTGTGAAACAGCTTCTTCAGATCCGCGTCCTCGATCGAACCGCTTCCATAAAGCGCGGTGTGACTTTTCGGTGGCCACTGTTCGCGCACCGGCTCGATACGAAAACTGTGGACGCGCAGCGTGGGGCCGAGATACCCCTTTCTGAAAAGCACCTCGGCGACGTCTTTCTTAAAGCCTTTCTGTTTCTGGTCGATCTTTGCGTACTCATCGGGGTACCACTGCTCGAGCAGAATGTGCCAAGCGTTGTGCCGAAACCAAGGGCCATTTTCCCAGCCGATCCAGGCACTCCACGGCTCATCGATCCAGGTTTCGAAAGAGAACTGCCGCTTCTCGCCATCGGTCGGCAGCGTCCATTTTGTAATCCGTTGGTGTCGCTCGCCGCGTTGGTGCTCGAATCGCTCCAGATAAAGCCCGATCTCGAAAGGCTCATCCGAACCAGTGCGGCCCTGGTGGATCAGATTTCCTTCGCGCACGGTCCAATCGCCCCAGGAACCTTCCTTCGGGTTGTGGGCAGAGAGTTCGACGGTGATGCGGTAGTGTGCCGGGCGGCGCATTCCGCCGTGGTGTTTGTCCGGCCCGATGCGGTTGTAGCGATCCCAGCGTTGAAAGACTTCGTCGTAAGGTTCACCTTTCTCCCGCTGGTACTTGCCGAGGCTGTCGCCGTGTAGGGTTTTGGTGCAGATCGGGGCGGTAAACGTCTCCTCTTCGAACGGTTTTCGCGGTTCGTCGTACGTGGCCATCTCGATCGTCTCTTCCGCGGCACCGATCAGCATCTTCAGCAAGAAGTCCGACATCACCAGTTCCTGCCCGATGGTGTCAAAACCTTCGGCTGCCTCGTCATCTTGAAAGCTCCGCGTCGGTTCGATCGTTTTTTGTGCGGTGATACCATTGCCGTTGAAGTCGTAGAGGCCTGAAACAACCGCCGGCTCGAAATCAGGATGGTTGATGTAGAACAGGTCACGCAAGGTGTTGCGCAGCTCGAACTTGTTCAGCCGCCGGATCACCGCCTGTCCGCCGGTGCTCTTCCGCGCCGCGTAGGCCTCTTGCAGCACAGGTGTCAAAGCCTTGATCACCGCGGCCGTCTCTTCGAATTGTGGCTGCGGTTGCTCCCTCGGCGGCATCTCACCCAGGTTGAGTTGATCCAGGATACCCTGCCAGGTTTCGAGGGTTTCCAACTGAGTGAGATCGGTGTCGAGCGTGTCGAAGCGGTAGTCGCCCTCTTGCTCCTTGGCGCCATGGCAACCATGGCAGTGTTGTTTCAAGAACGGGCGGATGCTGTCCAAAGGCGTCGCCGCCAGGACGAAATTCACTGAAATCGCCGCAACCAGAAAGGCTGTCGCTGTGATCGTGCGGTTCAACATGTTCAACTCCATTTGAGTCCAGTTAGCGTGCCGGTGCTTGTGCCGAAACGATCCGTTTCCAGACCAAAGTTCTGTAGCATCGAGAGCAACAGGTTGCACGCTTTCACTCGATGGGGTTCTTCGGCAGGCATCACGCGGTGCTCGCCCAACTTGAAACCGCCGCCGGCCAGAACTAGCGGCATATTCCGGCAAGAATGCGTTCCGGTTGCCATTCCACAGCCGTACAAGATCATCGTGTGATCGAACAGCGTACCGCCATTGATCGGATCGGCTTTCGCCTTCAGCAGATCGATCAGGTAGGCCATCTGCGCGATCTGGTTTCCTTCGATGAGCTTGAGCGCAGCGGTGTGGTCAGGGCGTTCGCCATGGTGAGAAAACCCATGGTAACCACCTTGCAAGCCAAAGTCGCCGTTGGCGAATCCACTGGCGAGGGTCATGACTCGGGTTGAGTCAGTCTCGATCGCCAGGGCCATCAACTCCATCATGATTTTCATCTCATCCGCGGTTTGCTGCGCGGGGCGCGGTTCGGCGAGTTCAGTCTTCGGCTTCGGCCGGTCGAGCCAGGGTCGCTGTTGGTCGATCTTTTTCTCCAAGCTGCGCACGGAGTCAAGGTACTCCGCAAACTTCTGTTGATCCCGCTTGCCGAGATCCCGTTTCATCTCTCCGGCTCGATCCAAGACGGTGTCGAGGATGCTGGTGTGCCGCTGTAGCCGTAAACGCTCAAGCTTTTTCGCCTCGGCAGAGTCACTGAGAAAGAGCTTGCGATACATCTCAGTTACGTCGATCGCTGGCACCTGCACTCCGGTGCGTGTGAAACTGGTTTGGTTCGTCTCTTTCACCTTCAGAGTCAACGACGAATAACGAGTGGCCGCGCCGACGAACTCGGCCGCCTTCTGATCGGCGCTAATGTTCCCTTCAGGAAAGCCGGAGGCCATGTCTGGGCGGATTCCGTTCAAGAAGGTCGGCACGCAGGCATGCCCACCCGTCAGGCCGTGGTCGAGATTCGAGAAGACCGTGAAGTCTTTGCGGTGCTTTTCCAGAGGTTGCAGCGTGGGCGGAAGCTCGTAGTCTCGTCCGCCCTTCTCCGGGAAAAACGCCTTCTGATAAACCCCGTAATTGTTCGACAGACAAACGAGGCGTTTTACTTGTTCGGAAGTGACATTCGCGGCCTTGCCGTGCGGTGTCATGGCCTCCAGCATTGGTATCGCAATCGCCACGCCGGCACCGCGCAGAAAAGTGCGTCGCTTCAGGGGAGTTCTCATCGACTTGCTCAACTTTCAAAGGAGTTAATTTTTTCTGAAATATTGGCACCGATCACGTCAAACGGATTGCCCGAAATCAACCACGCGTCATTTGAGTC
>CAZWOU010000333.1:0-4047 GCA_964635375.1 uncultured Pirellulaceae bacterium
TTGGCCGCTTATCCGATCACTCAGTGTTACACCGTCAATATATTCACTGACAATAAAAGGAATCTCTTTGTCAGCACCAATCTCGTAGACTTGGACAATGTTGGGATGCCTCAGCTTGGCGGCGTTGCGGGCTTCGCGTAGAAACCTCTCTCGTTCAACGTTACCAATGAACTGTCCAGCTCTGGGGATCTTCACAGCCACCGTTCGCACTAATTGAGGATCAGTGGCGCGATAAGCCAACCCAAAGCCGCCGGAACCCAAAAAGGCAACGACTTGAAACCGTCCGATTTGTTGAGGAGCTTCGATCGCGGTTGCCGTTGCAGGCAACTGGTTCTCCACGGTCACAACACTTCCACAATTCGCACATGTCACTTCTGGTTGAATGCGCGTAATTAGATTCAGTCGATTTCCGCAGTGGGGACAATCAACTCTCCGAATCTGCTCGTTTTGAGTTTCGGGCTCTTCGCTCACAAGCTCGCGGCCCCGTGAGCCAACCGTCTTGAGAATGGATTCGGCGAATGTTAGACGCTTCTCAAGCTCAGGCTGGAGTTCTGGGTTTTCCGCAATCAGCTTTTCACGAAGCTGCGCAGGAGATTCGCCCTTAACAAGGGAATCGAGGAACCCCGCAAGGAGATCCTCGATTTTTTCATTGGGTTCGCTCATCGTTCTCACAAGATGAGAAATGTTCACAGTGGGCCAAGCACACTCTGAGCCTTGAGCACTTTGGCTCAGTCGCCCTTCAGCGTGCTAACGCATTGATAATCGCCGCCCGGACAAATCAAGACGGGCTTGGCAGGATCGGGGCAAGGCCACGGTTCCGCGCATTGGATTGTCATGCACTCCGCCTCGCGGGATAGGGCAGTTGCCTCCTTAGACGCCGCGTCGCCGAAAGTAGGGATTTGTGTTCCGTGGAAGCTGAGCCGTTTTCCGTACAAGACTGTCACGCGAATTTCCGCGATCGTTCCCGCTAGAAACTTAAAGGCCGTTGAGCCGTTGTTGAGGAGGCTGGGATCGTACTCGGGTCCTTCGTCAAACGAGAGTCGGAATGATTCTCCATAGTCCTCGATGATGACAATCGTTGTGTTTGCGAATGGTCCGAAGCACTTGCAATAGATCCCTCGTTCACGCATTTGGTGGACTCCTGTGAAACTATTCTTGCCCCATTTTGCCTTTTAAGTCGATGATCGCGGCGCACAATTGGCGTCGAGCGTGCGGGTATTCTAGGTCGTTATCATCTGCGATTGCCTCACGGTTTTCCCGCGAAAGAAACACTCCTCAATTGCCCGACGATGGTCAGCTGAGATCTCCGTGACTGCTAGTTGTAAATGGCGAAGTTCCTCCTCATGAGCGACTCGTCCCCTGGGGGTTTCCTCAGAGTCTGCAATCTGGAAATCTTCGATGTTTGCCACCGCTTGGGTGGGCTTTCGCTTCTGGGCCTGGCGTTTCTCAAGAACGTGAATAATTTCGTTTCTTGCAACTCGACAAATCCTGGCCCGAAACTGATTCCGCGCGTCGTTGCATCTCTCCTGGATCTTAAACCTCGCCATTTGATACCAAATTCGCACCCAGGATTCTTGCAACAAATCCGCCCGACTAATGTCTGCAACGTGTTCGATTTGGAATTGGAGACAGACAAATCGCACATCTTTGTCGAATTCTGCGACGATGGCTTCGATGGCCTCTGGATTTCCCTGCTGTGCGCTGGCAAGCGTCCTTGCAAAGTCATTCATTGCCCGCTCCTGTATGAACCGAATCCACGCGCGCTTTTGAAGAAGAAGCGGGATTTTTATCGTGAATTTTTCACTGCGCCTGGCGAGAATTCGCCGTAACTCCAGGCCTTCAAATGGTCTTGGAGTTGCCATGCGCCATCCGCTTTCTCGCTAGGAGCAGCGTTCCACAGCAACGGTTTGACCTGTCTAGCCTCTGATGGAATTGTCCTGAACCTGGGTTAGTATACTCAATTCCTCAGGAGGTTTTTCATGCCAGGTCCATGCGGGGCGTTATCCGGCCTGGGCAACTCACTGGCGATTAGTTGTCCATGATATGGCGCCACCAATCATCGTCGTCGAGACTGTCGAGAAGCAAGTCGGGAGACTCGGCTGCGAGTTGACTGCGAGATCCGGAGCCTGTGCAGACGGCGACGGATTTGGCCCCAATCGCTTTGGCGCAGCGGACGTCGAGAATAGTATCCCCGATCACGCAGAATTGATCATCTCTTAAATCGGCCGCCAACGAATTGCGGGCATCCTGGGCGGCCTCTCTTGCTACGTCTTCTCTCTTCGGCGAATTGTCGCCAAAGCCGCCGAAATCAAAAAAGTCCCATAGACGGAAGTGGGTAAGTTTGATTTCGGCGCCACGCCGTATGTTGCCCGTCAGCAGACCCACGTGCACGTTGGCCAACTCGGCTAGCGAGGACAAAAGTGATTCAACACCCGGCAACACCCCACCCTCTCGAGCGTGCAATCGGCTTGGCAAGGCGTCCAAGTAGGCGGAAACGAAACGGCGCCAATTGGCGTCCGTGGGCGCGATATCGTGGGTCTCAAACAGTTCGCTGGCGATTCCCCTATCCGTTCGGCCCCCCAGTTCGAATTCGCTGGAAGACTCGACGGAAAAGGCCTCGGACATCCCAATGTTGATTGCGGCCCGGCCCGCGCCGCCGGAGTGAATGAGCGTTCCGTCGATGTCGAATAGGTAGATCTGCATGTGTTCTCGGTTCGGGGCAAGTGGGAACAGCGGATTTTACCATGTTTAGCTCGTCCGTTGGCGGGCTCGCTGGGGCTCAAATCACGTCCTCGGCCAAAATCTCGACGTAGCCTTGTAGACGAAACCGGCCACGGGCGGCCCGCACATCATGCCGATAATCCGGATCAAAGGTATTGTTCGGGGCGATGCGCCGAGCCTAACGAATGGTCTATTCCGGGCGTTCGATCGCTGCGGAAGTTGGTCAACGCAGTGGGCCTTGCACGCGTTGCTTGTTGCTCGCGGCCGCCAGCGACTTACCACTGGACTGAATTATCACCACCTGAAGGAAGACTCGCGATGGGAGATGCGGCCAGCTCGCCCCAACGATTTGCGGCTCGAATCGGCGCCCTCTGCGCGACAGTCGTCCTGATGTGCGGATGCGGTGGCGGCAAGTCGCCCGGCGGAGATGCTGAGCTTGGGCGATCACGACTCGTGCCGCATGCCGCCGTCGACGCCTATGGAGCTCAATTCGAGGCCTGGGTTGAGGGCAGGTACGCCACGGCCGCTGGCGACCCGCTCGACTGGCGCGAAATCGTCGACCGGGCAACAGCCGGCAGTTCGTTGACGGATAGTCAGCGAACGGCCTTTCGACGCGGCGCGAAGGCCGCCTATGAAACGAGAGGGCTGGGCGCTGAGCTGAGGCAACTGGTGGCCCGCGGAGGCATCGTGCGCTACTTGCGAGCCAGAGATGCGGACGACGAAACTCACGCAGTCTTTCGGCTTACCGAACCCGATGGCGGAGGTCTGAACTACTTTGCGCTGGTCGTCCAAGCCACGGAGGCCGGCGACGGCTGCGTCGCGGTCGATATGTACAACTACCTCTCGGCCGAACGGCTGTCCGAACGCGTCCGGCAGATCGTCCTTCGCTCGACCGGCGCCGGGGGGCAAGGCCTAACCCAGCAGGCCGGCACATCCCACCGAGAAGTCTCTGACTACCGTCGCGTGGTGGGGCTCTTGGAAGCATCGGAACAGGGTGACGACCGCAAGGTCATTGAACTCTTCGAAGCTCTGCCAAAGTCCTTGCAGAGCAATAAGTCCCTGCTCCTGATGTTCCTTCGAGCTTCCGGGAGTCGAAACGAGCGGGAGTACTTGACGGCCCTGGAGGTCTACCGCGGCCGGCACTCGCGAGATCCTTCGCTGGACCTATTGATGTTTGACGCCTATGTGGTCAATCGACAGTTCGACGCGGCGCGAGACTGCCTTGACCGTCTGGACAAGGCGGTCGGCGGCGACGCTTACCTGGACGTGCTCCGAGCTGCCGTTTGCGTCGCCGAGCGGGACTTGGTCGCCGCTCAAAGAACGATC
>CAZWOU010000334.1:0-4012 GCA_964635375.1 uncultured Pirellulaceae bacterium
GACCTTGGAAGCTGGTCTTTCACCGCAGCGGCAGCCGCGAACTATTTAACCTCAAGTCCGACATCAGCGAGACGGACGATGTGGCGATGGGAAACAAGGATGTGGTCGAGACTTTAACGGCTTTGATGCAAAGCTACATCGATCGGGGCCGCAGTACGCCGGGCGCCAGGCAAAATAACGAGTTCGCTTTGTCGCTTTCCTTTGGGAAGAAGGCGGGCAAGAAGGGGAAGAGGAAGAAGAAAAAACTGCCAGAGTAACCGATACGCTGGGTGCGTGGCAGCCGAGAGGCAACATCAATCTGCGACCGAGATCTCACCGTTCGGAACAATAGACCCCAGATCCTTTTTGCACATTACTCAAAAATACAACTCAGCTCGCAGGTGAACATGACCTCAACAATGAAGCCGTCACGATCTCAGGCAACACGACTTTTGGTCGCGACTCTCGCGCTCTGGGGCCTATTCGGTGCAGCTCATGTAGCGAAGGCGGCGGATCGCCCTAACATCCTGTTCATCATCGTTGATGACCAATCGCCTTTTGATCTGAAGACATACAACGCGAACTCGCCTCTGCAAACGCCGAACATTGACCGCCTGGCGGCCGAGGGGATGGTGCTTGATGCGGCCTATCAAATGGGCTCGTGGACGGGCGGCGTCTGCACCGCGTCTCGGCACATGATCATGGCTGGGCGGACATTGTGGCACATACCGAACAAACCTGGACGAACCAATAACCCCCATATCACCAATCCGAAGTTGGTTCCGCCCGACCTGGCTCAATTCACGATGCCGGCTGTCTTCAACCGCGGCGGCTACGACACGATGCGGACCTGTAAGAACGGCAATAGTTACGAAGCCGCCAACAAACTGTTTGCCGTCCGACACGATTCAACCTGTCGCCGAGACACTGATGAGAAGGGGAGCGCGTGGCATGCCGAACAGGTATTGGAATATCTTGGTCAGCGAGAAACGAGCAAAGACCGAGACCCCTTTCTGATCTACTTCGGCTTCTCTCATCCTCATGATACGCGCGACGGCAAGCCCAAGTTACTGGCAAAATACGGCGCGGTGAATCACGCGGACAAACAGTCGCTTCCGCCTGCCAACGCAAAACAGCCGCCGCTGCCGGCGAACTACTTGCCCGCCCACCCGTTCGACAACACACACATGACAGTGCGCGATGAGGTGAATGTCAGCGGCGTCTGGAAGAATCGCGACGAACGAACGATACGCAACGAACTGGGACGTGAATTCGCCTGCAGCGAGAACATCGACATCCAGATTGGACGCGTGCTTGCGAAACTCGAAGCGATGAATGAACTCGACAACACATACATTTTCTACACCGCCGATCACGGTATGGCGATTGGGCGCCACGGACTGCAAGGGAAGCAGAATCTCTACGAACACACCTGGCGAATTCCGTTCATTGCCAAGGGACCGGACATCCAAGCTGGGTCTCGCGCCAAAGGAAATGTCTATCTGCTTGACATGGTCTCCACGCTTTGCGACATCGCCGGAGTCGAGGCTCCAAAGACTAGCGAGGGCGTCAGCATTCGACCCGTCTTGAGCGGCGAGCGGAAGACTGTCCGGCAAGTTCTTTACGGCGCCTACTGTGGCGGCGCCAAGCCCGGCATGCGATGCGTCCGCAAAGGCGATTGGAAATTGATCAAGTATGATTCTCCCCGGGATGGAGTTAGGGAGACGCAACTGTTCAATCTTGCCGACAACCCGAGTGAATACCTCCAACAACATCATGCTCCCGGCGTCGCGAAACTTACCGGGGTCAGCCCCAAGAAGGATCAAGTGAACCTTGCCGCCGACTCGCGCTACGCCAAAAAACTCGCCGAGATGCAGGGACTCTTGCTTGCCGAAATGCGCCGACTCGACGACCCCTATCGACTCTGGGATCAGCCGGATGATGGTCTTGAACCTCCCAAATCCAGCGTTGATCCAACGCGGAAGAAGAAGAGATCAAGACGAAAGAAATAGACTGTGCGATTCAGGCGAACCGTGATTAGGCAACACTTCGACTTTGAACTAGGGTTGCCACGAATTCTTGTCAGGAGTTTTTGATGTGCCGTTTTCTATTTTGGGTCAGCCTGTTTTCATGGGCCGCAATTTCACTTGCTCCGATTTCGTCAGCGGTCGCTGCAGATAAACGCCCCAACGTCCTTTTTGTTTCGATTGACGACCTGCGACCAGAACTTGGATGCTACGGGAATTCCATAATCAGAACGCCTCATTTGGACCAGTTTTCTGGACGAGCCGCGACTTTCATGCGGGCGTACTGTCAGGCCGCCGTGTGCGCTCCCTCTCGGGCCAGCGTCATGACAGGTCTTCGGCCTGATTCCACTCGCGTTTGGGATCTGCGGGGAAAGTTTCGCCAGAACCTGCCGAATGTTGTCACGATGCCGCAGCATTTTCACGCCCACGGTTACCACACTGTTTCCATGGGCAAGATTTTTCACAACCACATGCCCGATCGTGTTTCGTTCGACGAACCCGATTTGCGGCCAGCCAAATATATGACGAAAGAGTTGATCGATCGCGAGCCCGAGTCGTTCTATCACGACGCTGCATTGAATGCGGAACTCGCCATTGTCAGGCAACGCCGTCTCCAAAAGAACCCCAAGGCCTATGCTGACGGCTGGGCCTACGGACGGTCGACTGAATCCTTCGATGCTCCCGATAGTGAATTCTACGACGGCGCACAAACGGACTTGGCGATTGAGACGCTTCGCCGGCTGAAGAAAAGAAAACAGCCCTTCTTCCTGGCTCTTGGATATTACCGCCCCCACCTGCCATTTGTCGCTCCAACAAAGTACTGGAACCTGTATGACCGCGACAAACTTCCACTCGCCTCCAACCCGTTCCTGCCCAAACAGTCGCCGGTTATGGCGATGAACTCCGCCTATGAACTGAAAGGGTGTTATGACCTGCAGCACGTGAAACATCCTGCGGTCAGCGCAGTCACGGAGAAGGAAGCCCGCCTGCTAAAACACGGCTACTACGCATCGGTTAGCTTTGTTGACGCCTGCTTCGGAAAACTGATGCAGGGCCTGACGGACCTTGGCCTGGACAAGAACACGATCGTGGTTGTGTGGGGAGACCACGGTTGGAAACTGGGCGAACATGGGAGTTGGTGCAAGCAGACAAACTATGACATTGACGTGCGCGTGCCGTTGTTAGTCTACGTGCCCGAGAGAACCAAGAAAGGGAACAAGTGCAACCGCTTGGTCGAACTGGTCGATCTCTATCCGACGCTTTGCGAGGCGGCTGGAATTGACGTTCCTAAGAACATGGAAGGAACGAGTTTCCTGCCGTTGCTCAAGGCTCCGAAACTCTCGTGGAAGTCGGGCGTATTCAGCCAATTTCATCGCAGCCCGCGTATCACGCCCGACGGCGGACGATACATGGGGACTTCGCTAGTCACGGACAGATTTCACTATGTCGAGTGGCGGAAGTGGGATCACATCAAGGGGATTGCCAGCGACTTGGTGGCTCGAGAACTTTACGATCAGCAAACGGATTTAGACGAGAACATCAACATTGCCAACCTTGAAAGCAGTAAGCCAGTCATCGAGAGACTTGCCCGACAGTTGCAGCGAGGATGGCAAGCGGCTGTTCCAGTTCGCTGATCGCGCCAATTTTCTGCTTGGGGCTAGGACCTTCCGGCCCGCCGCAGGTGGCTGAGGACCTGCTTGCGGCCTCGCTGGATTTGTTCGCTCATCAGCTCGCGCGCACGTTGGTGGTCTCGCGCCTTGATCGCCTCGAGCAGGCTTTGCTTGCCGAGACACGTCTGGGTTGCGACGTTGGAGGTCAAGAGTTGAGGGTCGTCGCGCTGAGCATCAAAAATCTGTCCGATGGCGCGGTGTTCGTGAGTGACCTTTGCCAGAAGAGGATTGCGAGCCGCTTCAATCAGCAACTCATGGAATCGCTGCTCCGTGTCCAGCCAGGTGTTGATTTGTCGTTTGGTGTTTTGTTGTATGTGTTAGTTGTGTTTGTGGTTA
>CAZWOU010000335.1:0-3991 GCA_964635375.1 uncultured Pirellulaceae bacterium
CGCAACCTCGATGTGTAAACGGTCGAAGTTGGTGTTCGACACAAAAAGCTGTTATTTTCAACACAGCTCCTGGCCATATGCTGAAATCGCGTAGTATCCAAAAACTGCGCGCCGTGAAGACTAGCCGCCGCCAGTCTTTCAATGCCAGTGTGCCGGAGTAACGAGCCCTCCAACGAGAGCAATACGCCATGAATTCGTTAGTTCGATTTGGACCACGACTGACTGCAGCGACCGTTTGTTTACTGTGCATTCTGCCAAACGGCCTGTTCGCAGCGGATACGCCGACCAGAGTTCTGCGCGCTGGTGCGTACGCGATTGACATTACTCCGCCCAAGTTTCCCGTCAGCTCATCTGGCAGCATGACGCACCGCACGGCGGACAAAGCCCACGATCCCCTACACGCTCGCTGTCTGGTGCTTGACAATGGCGTTACTAAGATTGCGTTGGTCACTTGCGACAGTTGCATGATCCCGCGCGAGATCTACGACGCCGCCAAGGAGAAAGCGTCCCAGGCGACCGGTATTCCGGCGGATCACATCCTTTGCTCCGCGACACACACGCATACCGCTGTCACGGTAGGGCCGACGTTTCAAAGCTTGGTCCAGGAAGACTACATCGGATTCCTCGCGCAGCGAATCGCGGAGGGTATCGTCCAAGCCCACTCACAATTGGAACCGGCGCGAGTTGGTTGGGCGATCGGGAGTAACCCGCGGCAGGTATTCAATCGACGCTGGTTCCTACGCCCTGGCTCGCCGCTCGCGGATCCGTTCGATCGCGGCACGGACAAGGTCAGAATGAATCCCGGTGCGAATAGCAAGAGCCTGCTTCAGCCGGCAGGCCCGGTCGATCCGGATGTCCCCGTGCTCGCAGTCCAAGCCATTAACGGTCGTCCGATCGCAGTGTGGGCCAATTACTCGTTGCACTATGTCGGCGGGGTACCTGCGAGTTCATTATCGGCGGATTACTTTGGCGAGTTCGCCCGGCAAATTGCCGGATTGATCGATGCGCACGAAACCAAACCGGCTTTTGTTGCCGCAATGACCAACGGGACGAGCGGCGACATCAACAACATCAACTTTTTTGAGGATCGCGCTCGCCAGCAACCCTTTGAGCAGATCCGCCTTGTGGCAGCCGATGTCGCGGCATCGGCACAAGTGGCATATCAGCGAATCGAATACGAGGACTGGGTGCCGCTGAAAATGCACGAGACCGAGATTGAGCTCGGCACCCGTCGCCCCGCGGCGGAAGAACTGGCCCGCGCCAAAAAGCTGCTTACAGAAGCTGGTCCCGGCCCTTGGACAGACCGCCGCTTGATCTATGCCAAGGAGACGCTGGACATGGCCAAGTATCCCGCCACGGTCCAAGTCAAACTGCAAGCAATCCGCATCGGCGGACTAGGGATAGTCAGCAGTCCCTGCGAAACGTTTGTCGAGACTGGCCTTGCGATCAAGAAGCTGAGTCCGCTGAAACCCACCTTCACGATCGAGTTGGCCAACGGCTACAACGGCTACCTGCCGACACCGGAGCAGCACGCGTTAGGCGGCTATGAGACATGGCGTGCCAAGTCTAGCTATCTTGCTGTCGATGCGGAGCCGCAGATCCGACGAACACTACTGAAGCTGCTTGATCAGGTGGCGCGATGACCATGTTCACTCCACCTCTTTAACAAGTCGCTCAATCGTTTCGAACACGCGAGTTTCGACAGTCTCCGTGAACGGTCCAGGAAACTTTGTATAGACCATGTGGCCGCCGCCTTCGTAGCCGCCCTCTTTCAGCACACTAAGCGTCGGTAGGTAACCGAACACGTCATTCGAGTAACCCGCGACCCATACTGCTGGGCCGCCGTTGCGATGGTACTGACGTTTGATACGCAACGAATAATCCACGACGCACTCACCGCCGATCGCGACCATCATCAAGTCGTCGCCAAACGCAATGACTTGTATCGGCAAGCCGTACTGGCGAGGAATCCGCCGTCCGGCTTTCAATTCGCTCAGGATGAAGTTCGCCTTCCAACGCTGGTATTGATTCGACGATGCGGTTTGTTGTTGAAGCGCCCCTGGATCGGCGTGCGGCTGAAACTCCAACGGCGCTTCAGCCAGCGCCGAGCGGAGCGAACCAGACACTTCGCGGCCCGGCACGCTCAAGGCCTTTTCGACGGCGTCCGCCAACGCTCGGCCATACTGATGCAAATACTCGACTTTGCGGCGAGGCTCTGGGTTTTGGTCGCCGCCCGCGCCCATCACGAACATGGCGACCGCATTGGGATGTTTTTCTTCGATGTATTGCTGGGCAAAGCCGGCGTAGTCTCCGGAGGTCTGGTAGAACGACATGATCGTGTTATGGCAAGCGTAGCCAAATAAGATCGCCATCGTGCGGCCTTCGGCGTCCATCACAGTCAGCACCGGGACCGAGTGATCGACCGAGCCGATCAGCTTGCCTTCTTTCCGCAGTCGCGGCACGTCGGCCGCGCGGTTATTGCGGCGGTTCACAGCGAACGCGGCTTGGCTCTCGGCGTAACTCAGATGAGCAGGCGTCTGCTTGGCGATCGCATCACCGACGAGCTTGACCAGCTTGTCTTCCAACCGCTTGACGTACGCATGCATCTTCTTAGCGAGATCGGCCGGAATGTTGTGCAGCGATTCCCGGTACAATCGAATCTCCGGGCCGCAATGGGTGTGCGAACAATTCAGCAGCAAACGTGAGGGCGGCAGCTTGTGCTTTTCAGCGACTCGCCGTTTGACGGCTTCACCTAGATCGCGAGTGATCACCAGCAGGTCTGTGGTGACGATCACGACTCGCGAGCCGTCGTCGTCGTCGATAGCGATCGCTTTGGCATACAAATCTTGGAGAGTTCCTTCGGATGGCCGCTTGCGACTTGCGTAGCCGCCCATCCAGTAGGACCCTTCGGGAGTGATCTTCTTCCGAGCCACGCCCGCTCGCCACGATGGTTCCGCAGCCATGCCTCTTGAAGCAACGCCCACGAGGCTCAGGACGACGAGGAATATGAAGCAGCGTCGGCTTGCAAAACGGTTCTTCAACATTGACGATTTCCTGGTCGGCACGGAGAGTAGAGTTCCAATTCTGTTTGAGTCGCCGATAGAGGGCGCTGTTCTATGGGCTGGCCAAACCCGGGTGCTCGGCTTCCTCTTCATTCCAATAGATCTTCGCTACTACGGAAACCCGATTTTAGCAGACAGGCCTGGCCCCGAGGTAGCGGGAGACCATGGCGCACACGCCTTCTGCTAGTCGATCCAGAAGAAACAAGGCTCATGGCAGACTGCCAGCAATTCGCCTCACTTGAAAATCGGATTGCGGACAGTTAGAACCGAAATCCCATGCACGCCGCTCCATCCCCACATTCACTCGCCGTGACAAGCCCTGTGGCGGTCGATGTCAACGACGTGAAGCGGTTGGCCGAAGAAGTCGTTCGCGACGGGAGCCGTCGATGCGGTGGGGCCGGTCGGACGCGGCTGACTTCGTCGCTGGCAAGCCAACGCCAGCGGTACAAGGTGTGTATGTCGCAGTGAAACGAAGGAGCGAAGCATGATACGAAGATTGAGTGCGAGTGTCCTCGTCGAGCAGTTGTTCGCGATGAATCGCTTTGCAACCACAACGTTGCTGGTCTTCGCGGTCGCAGCTGGCGAGTATGCTGTTGACGACGCCCGGGCACAACCGACGGCCGAGCCGCGAGCGGTCTCGCCGGAAGGCGCCGCTTACCTCCAGAAATTGCGCAAACGATCGCCATTCGGCTCCGCTGGATTTAATCTGGAGCAGTTGCGCGCGGGGATGGGCACGCGTCACGAGCCCGACATCGAAGGAGTCAGGTTGATTCGCCTGAAGGTTGGAGATATTCCGTGTGAATGGGTTCTGGCGCCCGGCGCGGACCACGATGTGCGGCTCCTTTATCTGCACGGCGGCGGCTGGGTCTCCGGCTCGGGGGGAAACTATCTCCCGTTAGCGGCCGACATTTCGGCGGCAGCCAAGTGTG
>CAZWOU010000336.1:0-3950 GCA_964635375.1 uncultured Pirellulaceae bacterium
CAGTTGTTGCAGTCCCTGGAGAATGCTCCAACCTTTGTCCGGATGTTTCTTGATCTCGTCGAACTCTTCCGGCGTCAGGCGTCCGGGCTTGGTCAGAATCGCGTCGCTGACGCCGATTTTGCCGATATCGTGAAGCAAGCCCGCCAAGTACAGGCGTTCGCACGACTCGGAACTGTAACCGAGCGCTTCGGCCAACTCGCGACCGTACAGGGCAACCCGTTCGCTATGGCCGCATGTGTAACGGTCCTTGGCTTCGATGGCGGAGACCATGACGCGAACAATGCGAGTTAGAAGTTCTTCCTTCTCCCGGAAATGGCGAACATTGCTGGCTTGTGTCGCCAGAATCGCAGCCGTCGAGGCGACAAGCGTAGCCTCAATCGTACCGAATTCAAGATCCATCAATTCCCATTCGCTGGCCTGGGATCGCCATTGTTCGCCTCGTTCAGCCTTGCGATTGGCGACGACAAGCCAGCCCATTACCCAGTCGGACTTGCAGATTGGGACAAGAATGAACTCGTTCAACTGTTGAGGAAATCCACGGCTCGCGTCAAGCCGTTGGAAGTGGTTCTGGACAAAGGGGAGGTCTCGCGCTTGTTGACCATACAGGTCAACAAGTTTTTCAGCTTGCTCATTGGAAAACTGCGGATCACCGATCCAGTGGTTGACGCTGTGATCGGCATCTTCTTGAAATGGATTGTTCTCCCCTGCGGCGACGAGTACGATCCCTTTGGCAGCAATCAGTTCGCAGAGCGAGCTCAGAACTTGTTCGGCCACTTCGAGCAGCCCTCGGGAAGCTTCCGAGAAGTCGAGCATCTCGGGGATGCGGCGGAGGAAGGTGAGTTCCTCAAAATCGACCGTTACTTGTTCTGCAAAGAACTCCATCTCGGCGGCGAGTTCGCCGATCTGTTTCGCCTTGTTCCAGTTATCGACGGTGCACTTCGCCAATTCTATGGCGAGTCGGTGGTCCGCGAAGACGCCCCTGCAATCAGCGACCAGCGGCCCATGTCCATCATCGATGGGGACAAGCAGCGAGGTCTGCTGTTCGAAGTAGGGCAGGCCCCGTTCCAAGCTTCGTCAAGTCGGGCCACATCTTCGACGAGGGTCCCTTTCTCGTTTCGCCACGGCGAGCCGAAAAGAAGTTCTACGTCGGCGTCGAACCGTTCTCGCAACACACTGCCTAAGTTGGCGGATCGACCACTTGGGCGCCCCGCTATTTCTGTGGTTGCCGCAGTCATCTTTACTTATCCAACTTCGGGAAACGGAGAGAAGAGTGCTCCAACGAGTTTCACACGCGGCGAGATTTCCAATTGCCCGAAACCGCCGTTTGACGCCCTTCATGCAGCCTTATCCAAGGGTAGGTTTGCCTCGCTCATGGTCAACCCGGAAATTCCAAAGGATGACTGGGGCCTGCACGCATAGTCCGGTTTGGGCGTATCTAGGATATTCTTCTGCAAAACCTCTGCTGCGGCGAACGCGAGGCCTAAGCTTGTCTGATTCCCGTTCAGAGCGCGGATCCCCGCATTTAGTGGCGGTCGGCCTCAAGTTATATCTCTGTTGTGAGTGGAGGGGTTCCGATGAAGTCAAAGCGTTTTGGATTTACGCTTGTTGAGTTAGTAGTGGTCGTGCTGATTCTAGGCATTTTGGCAGCGGTTGCCGCGCCCAAAGTACTGAACACGTCGGACGACGCTCGGTTGAACTCGACCTTGCAAAGTCTCACTATCGTGCGAGACGCGATCGAACTGTACAAAGCCGAGACTGGGTCGTTGCCCGGTGGCACCACGCTGGACACGGACCTGGAAGACTATATTCGCGGTCAGTTTCCGCTGGTCAACGTGGGCCCAAACAAAGGCGGTGCTGGAGCGCGTCTGATCAAGAACGACACGACGGCCAGCGGTTTGGCAGCGGCTGCCTGTAGCGGGACGCAGGGTTGGATCTTCAATAGTGTGACGGGTGAATTCTCCATCAACTCCACCCTGACATCCGGGAACTCGGGCGACACGACTGAGTTGTGGACGCGATAGACGCGGAAGCAACCCAGACACGAGCCCCATTGGAATGCTGGACACGAGTCGGCATCCACAATGCGTGCGCGCATTCAGACCCGCGATGACCGCCGTATGCTGTGCTGTTGGGCGGCGCAAGACTCATCGCCATTTGAGCGGAATCGAGCAGGAATCATGAGCAATCAAGACAGATCCATTCTCGTTGCAGAAGACAACACCGCTCTGGCCACCGTTGTTCGTTTCAACCTTGAGCGAGCCGGCTTCCAAGTCACTGTTGCCGCAAACGGCCGTATCGCCTGGGAGGCGGCGCAGGCGGGCCAGTTCGATTTGGTGGTGACCGACTATCAAATGCCGGAGATGACAGGACGGGACTTGGCCGTTTGTCTGCGAGGGTGCGAACGATACCGTGATACGCCGATCATCTTGCTCACAGCCAAAGGGTTGGAGCTTGAGTTGACAAACATTCGCGAAGTGCTGGACATCACCGCAACGTTCTCCAAACCCTTCAGTCCCAAGGAAGTGGTTAAGGCGGTGGAAGACTACCTCGTGGCGGTTCCGTAACCTATCCTTGCGAGGGTACCGACCAACCACTTCGGTATAGATCTACAATGTTAGGCAGTTCGATTTACCTGGCCTTGCCTCGACGAATTAGCGTGCTCACGCTGCTATTCGGGATGGGGGCCGTGCTCTGGATTCTTGTCTGTTCACTTCTGGCGACTCAATCGCTGGTGCTCAAGACGGAACTGAATACTCGCCTCACACCCTCGGCCGTTGCCGAGACTGCGGCAGTTACGCTGCGGGCATTGGAACGCCGGAGGCGCGAGCTGTAATCGATGTAGCAATGGTCACAAAGTCGAGTCGACGCCGAGCACGATGCCAAGGACCGTTGAACCTGCCGGGCGGCTGGCGCCCACGTCCGCCAGTCCACGGAGCGTCTCCCCGGCAGAACCCAAATTGATCTCTGGCCCAGACGCCCTTTGGCTCCGCTAACCAGTCGCTGAGTCCTGCTGTAGACCTCGAATTTGCCGGTCAAACGAGAGAAACCCAAAAAGGAGAGCACCCATGAACGATTGGCGTAGCTTGCCCAAGGACCTTCAGAATCTGGTCGAGAAACGAGAGGAGGACGACCGCAGGGAAGCGAGCCGTCCTGTCGCTGAAGATGTGGAGCGGCGAGTTGGCGATCGACGCGAAGAGGATTCCGCCAATCCCAAGGAGCAGAATGCGGGCGACAAGGAGCAGAATACGGGCCAAAACTGAGCCCTATCCGGCTCCGAGCCGAGTTGATGCGGTCTGCCGACGGGAACCCTGGTTAACGGTTTTCTTCGCATACAACGCCCAGGACTTGTCGATTCGAAAGTTGAATCTGACCGCAAATCGAAGTAGTATGGATGGTGCTAACTCGATCGACTACCTGGGAGCCCACCATGTCCATTCTGGCACGAAGACCGTTGCACGCTGCAATTTGTTTTGCAATCATCCTCTCGCTCGGCCTCCAACCGGCCCTCGCATGTCCGCTCAAGCGGCTGCGTAAGCGTCGCTGCAAAGGAAGTGCTGCCGCACCCGTCGCCAAATCGGCAACGCAAAAATCGGCAATGCAGAAATCGGGAAAGGCCGTTGCCGAAGAGCCAAAAGCGGAAGTGAATGAATCTGAGAAGCCAGCTGAGAAGCCGGCCGTGAAGCCAGCAGAGAAGCCAGCAGAGAAACCTGCTGAGAAACCGGCTGAGAAACCAGCTGAGAAGCCAGCAGAGAAGCCAGCAGAGAAGCCCGCCGCTAAACCCGCTGCCGCGAAACCTGCTGCCGCGAAACCTGCTGCCGCGAAACCTGCCGCTGCGAAACCTGCTGCTGCGAAACCTGCTGCTGCGAAACCTGCTGCTGCGAAACCTGCTGCTGCCAAGCCTGCCGCCAAGAAGAAGAAGGCAGACAAAAAGGCATCCGCGAAGAAGCCAG
>CAZWOU010000337.1:0-3826 GCA_964635375.1 uncultured Pirellulaceae bacterium
GGGACAAGATCCTTCGTCGCAGCGTATACACGTTTTGGAAGCGTGGCATGCCGCCGCCGCAAATGACGATTCTGAACGCGCCTTCCAGAGAAGCCTGCATCGCTCGACGGGAGCGGACGAACACGCCGCTTCAGTCGTTGCTGATGTTGAACGAACCGCATTACCTGAATGCGGCTCGCCGTCTGGCCCAGAAAACACTCGCAGATCGCTCGCTCAGTTCGGCGGATCGTCTGTCCAACGTGTATGAGACGATCACTTCAAAACTGCCGGACGCTGGCGAAACCGAGGGCCTTCTGAAGATGGCCAAGGACCTTGAGTCAATCTACCGCGATAACTCCGTTCTGGCTGACAAACTGTGCGACGGCGCCAAACTGGCTGAGGGCGAGTCGCGGGCGGAACTGGCGGCGTGGACGATGCTTGTCAGCACGATTTACAATCTAGACATTACCAAGACGCGGGAATAATCACCGATGTTGAATCTGATCGAAGAGCATAATCGACTTCAGGCTCGACGACATTTCTTGAAGTCGTCGAGTATGGGTTTGGGAGCGACGGCATTGGCTGCGCTGTTGCCGCAAAACAGCAGCGCCAAACCGGCTGGTCCCGCACCGCGAGCGAAGCACGTCATTTTTCTGTTCATGGCGGGTGCGCCCAGCCAAATCGACATGTTCGACTACAAGCCGCAACTCGGAAAGCTGTTTAGGCAGCCCCTTCCGCCGAGCGTCAGTATGGGGCAGCGAGTGACCGCGATGACGAAGGGAAAGGAGCAGCGAGTCGCGCCGTCGATGTTCAAGTTCCACCGCCAAGGCAAGAGCGGTATTTTCATGTGCGAGCTGCTTCCGCATTTGTCCACGATGGCGGATGATCTCTGCATCATTAATTCGATGTACACCAATGCGATCAACCACGATCCCGCCAAGACGTTTGTTTGTACAGGAGCCGAACTGCCGGGCGCGCCGAGTATGGGAGCTTGGTTGAGCTATGGCCTAGGTTCTATGAATCGCGAGTTGCCCGACTTTGTCGTGCTCACTTCGGCCTACTGGACAGGCGGCACCCGCAATGTGCAAGCTCTCTATAGCCGCCTGTGGGGGAGCGGGTTTCTGCCGTCGAAACACCAGGGCGCTGCGTTTCAAACTGCAGGAGACCCGGTCCTCTTTCTGTCGAATCCCAACGGCGTCGACGCTCGCGTCCGTCGCCGAATGCTCGACACGCTCGGGCAGGTAAACCGAAAACACCTCGCTGAAATTGGCGATCCCGAGATTCAGACGACCATTGCGCAACAGGAGATGGCCTTTCGCATGCAGTCGTCCGTCCCGGAATTGACCGACGTCTCCGAAGAACCTAAACACGTCTTGGATATGTATGGGCCGGAGGTTCATAAGACCGGGTCCTTCGCGCGCAACTGTCTGCTCGCTCGCCGGATGGTGGAGCGGGGCGTCCGCTTTACTCAGATTTTTCACCGCGGCTGGGATCATCACACTATTCTTCCCCAACAGATGCGGGGCCAGTGTTTCGATATTGACCAGCCAGCTGCCGCGTTGCTGAAGGACCTCAAGCAACACGGGTTGCTGGACGACACGATCGTCGTTTTTGCCGGCGAGTTTGGCCGTACCGTCTACTGCCAAGGCAAGCTAGACCGGGACGACTACGGCCGCGATCACCATCCTCTCTGCTTCTCAGCATGGATGGCTGGCGGCGGCGTCAAGGGCGGTATGACCTACGGCGAGACCGACGATTTTAGCTACAACATCGTCCAGAATCCGGTGGCTGTCCGCGACCTTCACGCCACCATGCTCCACCAACTGGGCATCGATCACAGGAAGCTGAGCGTCCCGTTTCAAGGGCTTGATCAACGCCTGACGGGAGTCCTGCCGACTCAGGTTATCAAAGCCATCGTTAACTGACGTCACCCGCCCCGCTGCGAACGTGCGCACTGTCTCAAGGTCGAACGCGCGAAGTATCTTCGTTGTTCAACTAGAAATCTCGCCGTTCCAAAACTCGAATGGAAAGAACGAGAGAGATAATCATCAGGGCGATCGCGGAAATCGAAATCGTGGCGTAGAACCACACGGCGCCGAATGAGGCCGCGGTGTGGTCGATGAAGGCCACCATCAGCGAACCGGGATTCTGCAGCCTCTCGCGATTCAAGACGAATCCCGCGCCCCAGCGGAAGTTGGCTGTCAGCAGAGGGCTCGTTGCGAGGAAGATGAGAGCTACCATCAAGATCGCAAAGGCGAAGGTCCCACGCCCAAGCCCGAAGCGGAAATAGCACGGCAGGTATAGCGCAAATAAGACAAGTGGAACGATCGAGAAGACGAACACTGTCTGAGGCGTGCAGACGGCCCAATAGTCGGTCTTCTCAAAACAGAAACTCAAGATGGCGCCGAACCCGTATTGCAACGCGAGTCCGGTTAGCACGGCTAACATTCCAATCGAGTATCTCGCCAGGACGACCTCCCGCCGCGATGGCGGCAAGTAGCAAACCAGCGTGTCGATTCGGTACTTGTCGTCAACGACGATCGGCATCATGAACAGCAGAACTGCGGCGCCAATGTTCATCAAGAAGAAGATGAGAGGCCTAGGGTAGGCTGTTGCGGCGTAGAGACCGTATACGGCAATCGCGATGACCAGGAACAGGCGACAGGCAATGAGGTCTTTTCGGATCAGCGCGAACATTTTCGACCTCGGTGGCGTGGCGTCGTATAGTACATGATGTCTTCTAATGAAGCTCTTTCGACCAAGACTTCCCCATCGAAAAATTTCGCCGCATCAGCGCCCTCGGACGCCAGCGCTTCAAAGCCGTGTTCGCCCTCTCGCCAACCCACGAGGTGGTCTCGCGCCGCGTCATTCAAGAGATTGTTGTCTCCCTTGACGAGCACCCAGTTCGCCAACGCCTCGTCCTTTTCGCATGAGAAGACCAGCTTGCCCGCCTGAACCAACGTAACGAAGTCCGCGACGCGTTCCAGGTCTGATGTGATATGGGTGGAGAACAAGATGGATCGAGTGCCGTCTTCGATATACTCGGCCATGATCGTCAGAAGCTCCCGCCGCGACGCCGGATCCAGACCGGTCGTCGGCTCGTCAAGAATGAGCAGCTCCGCGTGATGAGAGAGTGCGAGGCTTATTGCGAACTTGGTGGTCATTCCTCGCGAAAGAGCCATTACCCGCTTGTTGAGCGGCAGGTCAAAGCGGTTGACGAGTTGCCGAAATGCCTTTTCGTCCCAGTTCGTATAGAACCCGGCGATGATTGACTTCATCCCCGCAAGGGTCAAGTGGCCGTAGAACGTCGGGTCGTCTTGAACGAAACCGATTCGCTGCTTGGCCTGCCTGTTGTTATCTGATCCAAACAGCCGAATAGCGCCTCCGTCCCGACGCACCGCGTTCATGATCAGCTTGATCAACGTTGTCTTCCCGGCGCCGTTGGGCCCAATCATTCCCATGATGTAGCCCGGCGGAAGAGTCAAGCTGACGCCGTCGAGGGCAAAGGAATCGTAATTCTTGCAGGCGTTCTCGATTTCTAGGATGTTCGTCACGCTAAAACTCCTTTCGCTCAAAGAGCATCTCGGCGATGCGGCAGGAGATGAGATTCAAGACGGCGCCGCAGAGGGCGACCAAAGCGAGGGAATACAACTTGCCGAATTGAGTGGTCTTCTCTTGGACAAGGCTCGTGAAGGCGATGAACGACTCCACCAGACGCAGGTCCGGAAAGGCTGCCAGCACAATGAGGAACACGATGAACACTGCTGTAAATGCCGCAGCAAAACCAACCAGTTGGCCCCAATCAGACCCATGATGTAGCCTCGCGGCAATTCGAAGCAGACTTCTT
>CAZWOU010000338.1:0-3821 GCA_964635375.1 uncultured Pirellulaceae bacterium
AGGCCTTCCCGGTTTGGCCTAACGTTTAGTGCTTATCCTTCTTTCGTCGTCGTTGCTGGGCACACGCCGGCGCGGAGTGATAAGTCGTCAACGTCTTGCATCTGTTCCACAAGGCTACTTAGGTCAACATTCTTTAAATGGTAGGAAGCTGATGGCTAAGAAAAAGGACGGTACCATCGATGGAGCTGGGCTGGCGTGTCAGACCCCGGCCGCCGAACCGAAGTCCGACGACCGGGGGCACCAGCTAAGCCCGATTGCAGGGCCCGCCGATAAACTCGCACGATGCACACGTCCAGCCAGGCCGATGAACGAATCGTCCTGAATCTAAGTCATCAAGATAGGCTCGCACGATTCGAAACAAGCGTCGCATGCGCTGCTCGCCCTGCGAAGGGAACCGCAAAACCGAGATCTTGGGAACCTTGGTCGTTACCAGTTGCCGGATTTCGCAGGCAGCCTCATCTACGCCGGTCAGCGATCGAACCGCATAGCTGTAGAGCCCCAACTGAACTGCATGGACTATTTCACTAGCGTTACCTGATCGACCAGTTGACTTGAAGTCGCAAATCACTGGCCCGTCTTCCTCGTCGTGAACAAGATCGACGATCCCAAACATCGGCACGCCTAGGTCCTCGCCGTTATCGGGATCAACAAGCGGCACATGCAGCGGCGTTTCGACGGCCAGCGGACGACAGTCTTCACTTGCAGCAAACTCGAAGTATTTCTCCGCAAGAGAAGCTGCTTTATCGCGAAGGCGATCGCAATCCTCGGCCTTTCCAAACAAAACGTCTTCTTCCGTTGCCGCGTCGATCCAAGTGGCCCGTTGTTCCTGGATCAGTTCATGCGTATCGACGGGCACTCCAAGTTGAACTCGACGGTAGTACGCTTCCAGCGTCCGATGCAGTTGTCGACCCATGAACATGGCGGGGGACGTTCTTCTCGGTTCACCTTCGATATACCTAAGCTTGAACGCGACCGGACATTTCAGCCAAAGGTTAATGCGGCTGGGACTGATGTAATCCCAAACAGACTGGCTCATCGGGCGACTAGTCGTGTCCCTGACTAGCTCGCCGTTGCTTCGCTGACCGGCAATCGTCCCGCCTTGATCGCCTGCAGCGTCTCGATCAGGTTGCTGGCCTCCAAACCGTTGAGCTGTGGCGTCGCTTTGCCAAACATGCGTTGCGAGAGCCGATCCAGGCCGTTCGAACCCAACTGCTTGATCTGGCCAGCGAGACTGTGGATGTAGCTGATTTGCTTGGTGGATGCTTGGGCTCCGTTACCGTTTGATGACTGTTTGGTTTCCGCTTGAGCCGGGACAGAGACAGGCTCAACCTGCTCCGCCTCTTGGCCTCGTTGTTTGGCAAGTTCCTCTTGGACGGCTTGTGAACAGGCAGTGAACGCCTGACGCACTTGACGATGAAACCCGTCTAGGTCCTCGTGAATGAGTGAATGAGCCAGTTCCAGTTCGATGTGACAAGTGGCGCCCAACGAACCGTAGTCGGGTAGGCCCACTTTCCGAGAGAGTCCGACATTGAGTTTTAGAGGCATATTGAAATAAATTCCTAATTGTTGGCGGAATCGAGGAGAAGCGGCCTCCATGCCGCGAGAATCGCATCCCTACACAATCTTTACGGTCCGCTCGGCTTCCAGGGCGTCCCAGTCAACGACTAGTGGTTCACGTTCGACTTCATACGGAATCGAATGATGCACGACGAAGCCTCGATCGGCGATCGTCTGGATTGACTCACCCAACGCATCAGCAACTTGTCGATTCAGTTCCGCTTGAGTCATGGGTTTGACCTCATGGATAAAGGCAAGAAACAAAGAAGGCCTCCGCGACGGAGGCCATGACCAATAGAATTGTGTGGGGTGTGTCGGGTTCTACTTACACGTAAGCCAGTACTTCACTAGCCAATCTGCTTCAGCTGCCAGAGCTTGGCTGCGGGATTTGAATGGCCCGAGGCATGGACCGTTCACAGGCGATAGATCGGCTATCCATTGGCCATCTTTCGTGGGCTCGACGTGCGACCCTCGACGAATCGATAGTTCGCCAATCGAAGACAGGTCAACGTCTTCGCCGTACACGCAGCGGACGTTACCAGAGTTGTCAATCACAAGCTGCATAGCGTCTCCTAACGGGGGCGACGAAGAATACGACGACGAGGGCGATCGACTAAAAGGTCATCCAGCACACCCTGCACACTGGTCAGTTCTTGGGCGACAACTTGGCGAACGTCGTTGTCCTGCCGAAGCTTCTGAGGCTCAACACCGCCAACGATCTGCTGGCACTGATTGACCAGATCGTCGAGCTGATCGTTGCTGCGGATGTTGAGTTGGCGGAATCGCTGAAAGAACTGTTCGAGGTTTTCAACTGCGGAATCACGAAAGACTTTCGGTTTGCCGTCGGTCTGGCCGCTGAGCCTCTCGGTCAAGTGCGACACCAATTTGTGGAGTTCCTCGACGAATGCGTTCTCTGCGAGCTGCACGGCTTCATCAAAGCGAGCCGACACGCGATCGCGTTCTTGCTGGTAGATCTCAGGATGAAGTTGTTGCAGGTACGCAGGCGGTTCGACGCTGGGGAAATCCCAAGAGACTTCAAACAACCCTTGCAGTGACCTTGGGTAATCCGACTCTTCATAGAGACTGCCAAGGCGATCGTAGGCGGCGGACTTGAGTTCGGCGTAGTGTTCGTCGAGACGCCAGACGGATTCGCCCAACTCCTCTCGCAGCTCATTCAACTGCTCGTTGAATGAGTCGACGCGGTCGTTGCGAATGAGCCGGATTCCTGACTCCGGATACGGCAGCGTCATGCCTTTCCAGTAGGAGACAATTCGATTGCGAACACTGGATACTGTCTTGAATGCCGGGTGACTCGTATCGAGCAGTTTCTTGCCCGCCGACAAGTAGCCGCCTTCGGCACCGAACGTATCGGCGGCTTGCGTTTTCTGTTCGGACGAAAGCGACTTACGAACGCCCAGCCAAGTGAAGGCGATACGAACCGCTGTCGTTGCCGCTCGCAGCCGCTGCGACGAGTTGATCGACGGGTGGACAACGGGCTCTTCCAGAGTGGATGCCATGAAACGTTTCTCCATCAGGTGGACGGGGTACAAGGGAAACACGAAGACGAGCTACGCCCAAGCGGGTGCTTCTTCTGGACTGTTCTCTTGCAAGTGCGGAGCGAGGTAGTCGCGAGCGGCGTCGTGAAGATGGGAGAAGCAGTAGTTCTCGCCGTGCAGAATCAACTCAGCGAGACCTTGGCACCCCTGGCAAGCGTCAACAACGGCTTGTTCAAATGACTCGTTGCCGCTGAACGCACGGCCAAGCGACTTGCGAACGACTTCGCGACCAGCTAGCGGTAAGGCGTCCAGTAGATCGCCATACGCGTCATCACCTCGACCATCGACAACGTCGAAGAGCGGTGCATACAGCTGACTCTTGAGTTCCGACCAGGTCTTGGCGAACTGCATCGCCTCCTCGACGGAATACTCGGGCACGGTCTCTCCGTAGCTGGTGAAGTCGCCCGCGTAGGGCTTGCGGAACAACTCACTGGCCGCTTGCTCTACGCCGTTTGTGCGGTCGTAGCCGAATCGGTAACGACACACGTCGTGGCGGAATACTGTTTGGAGTTCCCAGAAGCGATCGGTGGGAAGGCGGGTTACGTGATTGGCGAAGTAATCGCGAAACGCGTTGTGGTATTGGGCCTGAGATTCAAGATGCGTAATAGCGGTTTGTCGTAGGTTCATGTAGCTCCTTTGATCAAGTGGATAGTGAAGACCAGGTGCGTCGAATACCAAGACCTTGCACGGCGGTTGGTTCGTTACGGC
>CAZWOU010000339.1:0-3820 GCA_964635375.1 uncultured Pirellulaceae bacterium
AAAATCAGCTTGTAGCGGTCGCTTCGTACGCCGAAGTGAGCTGGAGTCCCCAGGTCCCTACAAGCTCGCAATAGCGTGGGAGTCATCGCAGGTCATCATCTGTGCGAAAGCTCAGGGCTGGCAGCCCCTCAGCATTGATAAGGTTGAATCGCGTCAACGGATGCCAGCCGAAGCGAACGTGTTTCGGGGCGCTCAAGCCACCTGCCCAGACCTCAATCGTATCGTTTCCAACGATCTTCGCCTGAGCCGGCACGTATTTAGTTCGACGACGATCCTTCGCTCCGTCAGAAATCTCAAACCAGTTTGGCGGACTGTCGTCGTTCGTCTTCAAACCAGAGCCAACGTGTTTGAGTTTGACGCGAATCTTGTTTCCTGAGATCTCATGCGAATCATACATTGGCCCGAAGATGACGCCCTGATCTTTCCCGTAGGTCTGAGCTAGCGCAATCCGCGCGAGTCGCTTGGCGATTCTGGCCTTTCCCGAAGGATGTGGGTTACTCCCGCCTGCGATGGGCAAGCCGGTCTTGGCATCGATCCTCTGTTTGAAGCCGCCGTTTTTTGTGCCGTCGTAAATATCGTTGCTGACCGCGAGTGCAGCGTGCGGGACGTGCTCCATCACCCATTGTTGCGACTCCCACACACGGAGCATGCCACTGGCCTAAGTCGTTTGTGCAATCTGCGCGAAATAGAACGGCAAATCGTCGCGGCCAAACAGCCCTCGCCAGGCGGCGATCATCTGAGAGAAGTCTGCGGCGTAATTCTTGTTTCGACCATCGTCTTCGCCCTGATACCAGACGACGCCGCGAGCGGTGTACGGCACCATGCCTCGCATTCGGACTTCATACAAGACGCCGGCCTTGTGGGTGAGTTTTTTCAGGGGCTCATTGAAGTTCAGCGACTTCGCTACGCCTGGGGTCGGCGTCCAATCTTTCGCGGTCGACCCGCCGCAATTCATTTGAATCAAACCAACGGGTACATGCAGTCGTTCATGGATCTCCCGACCAAAGACGTAGCCGACCTCGGTAAACCCACGGCGGCCCTTCTCTCGCGTGCCGTCCCCAGCCTGGGCAATTGACTCAGAAGTACAGATCGCCCAGCCGAACGTGTCGTCCACGTCGTCAGGGCGCGGCGTGCTGCCGGAAATATTGAACAGGCGGATTTTGGCATTGCCGGCTGATTTGACTTGCTCACCCGACACCGGCCGACCCATATTCGATTGTCCGCCGCAAATCCACACCTCGCCCAGCAAGACGTTCTTGCACTCGAGCGTTTGAGCGCCCGATGTAACAGTCAACGTGTGCGGGACGCCGTCCGCCATCGCAGCAGGCAGGTCGACTCGCCAGCGGCCGTTGACGTCACAGCTAGTCGTTCGCATCCTTTCATCGAAGGCGACGGAGACTTTCGTGTTGGGATCTCCCCAGTCCCACACGGCAACAGGCATGCCTTGCTGCAGAACCATGTGGTCAGTGAACATTTTTGGGAGTCGCAGTTCCGCGTGCACCGCGGCGTTCGCCGTCAACAACACGATCCAAGAGGCTATGCATAGCGTACGTTTCATCGCGAACCCGTCGTGCTCGAAATCTCGTGTTGGTCGGCGTCAGTCCCATACCTAGCAGATCGGTAGATGCCTGACTCGCTCCAATCAAAGCGTCCACCCCTGCTCCAAGCACACGGACAATGCCAGCTTCGCGATGAGTCCGTCTGTTGGCTCAAGCCCGCTGCCGCCATTGTCGTCGACAAGCGAAAGTGGGGAATGGGAGGATCTCTATCGCCCCCCAAAACAGGCATTCGAGTATCAAGGTTGTGGGGAGTCCGTTGTACTTCTAAGCGCCTGCGTACGGACGCACTAGGACAATGTCGTCTCGAACTTCCACAATTTCCACTCGCCGACCGGCGTCAATCGCGCCTCGCACACTGACGGCGTTCATCGGCCTCCCTCGATGAGCACGCTTCCCGCTGCCTGGATGACGGTTTGGGCAGTCACGACATGCCCCACGATCACCTCCGACTTCACGGCGTGCAGCACGTCTTTTCCTGAGAGGTCGAACGCGGCCGCTTCTTGAAACGTCAAGTTGGTTCCGCTGCGTTGGGCGGCAATCAGCGCTTTGATGACCCTGGTGACGTCTCCACCCGCCAGGTAGTGGGCCTCCAGTGCGTGTGTAGTGATCTGCTGTTCCTCGGCCAGTCCCGCCTGCACGGCCATGATCTTACTTTGGACGATCACGCGCGGGTTGACTTTGCGAAAACTCATCGCCACCAGTTGCAGAAGGGTGATGTTGCCGCTTGCCAGGAACGCCTGCAACCAGAGATTGGCAAGTCTTGCGAAGACAATAAGGAACAACGCGAGAACGACGAACGCGACTCCAGCGCCTATGAGAACGGGGAGCGGCGCGCCCTCGAGGATCTCCGGCATTTGGGCTAAGATCGACATAGGGAAAGTCCTTTGGCGAATCGGCTCGCAGCATTTCCAGAGGTTAGCTTTTCAGGCGTTAGATTCTCGGGTTAGCGAGTCAGATGCTTGGAGAAGAACTCGTCCGCGGTCTGAATCATCTCATCGAACCAGACTTGCTTTCCAAGAAACGGATGCGGTGCGTCATTGATGACGGTGAGATCAGACTGGATGCCTAACTGGTCCATTCGCCGTCGAAAGGCATCGGCGTGGGTACTGGGATCGTCAGTTTCGCCTGAAATGAACCAGCATGGCGGATCATCCTTATCGAGGTGATGCAGCGGCGACGCGAGGCGATAGGTCGCTGGACTGTCCTCCAGCGCGCCGCCGAGGAACTGCCTCCAGATCTGGCCGCGATCCTCAGCCTTAGAGATCTCCCGCGTGCGTTGGGACAGCAAATCCGTCTGCGCCCCCATCGGCACAGCCGCCTGAATCGCGCTGCTGAATCGTGCGTTTCCACCTTCGCCTTCAAGTTCGCTTGATCCGGCTGACGTCGCGAGCAACGCCGTTAGGTGTCCGCCAGCGGATAGTCCGATCGCGCCGATGTTTTCGGTATCGATGCCGTATTCCTTTGCGTTCGCCCGCAAGAACCGGACGGCTGCCTTGCAGTCGTGTATGGCAGCCGGAAATGGCGCTTCGCCGCTCAGGCGATACGAAATCGTCGCGGCCACATATCCGCGTGCAGCCAGCGACTGGGCGACCTTTTCGTGACTCGTTCGGTTGCCCTTCGCCCAGCCTCCGCCGTGAATGCACACGACCGCAGGCAACTCGCCCCAGGTTTCCTTGGGCCGATAGATGTCCATCTCCTGCGTGCGATCGCCATATTGCGCATAGGTAACGTCGAGCTTCGCATCCAGACTTTTTCGCGTCGCGGGCGGAATCTCGGTTCGCCCGTCAGCGCGAGGTGGGGCCGGAGCCTCACCCGCTGGACGAGCGTCAAGTCGCATTTCCTCCTGGAACAGAATCGCCATGCCGCGCAGCTTCCGAGCGGCCTCACGATTGCGAGCAAGTTTGGATTCGCCGGGATCTTTCGCCAAGTCGTACAGCTCAAGACTCGGATTCAAATAGAGTTTCCAATTGCGCCATCGCACGGCAGCCAGCGCGCCGTGGCTGCCGTGATAGAAGAACGCGTCGTTGTATTCGTTGCGGTTGATTCCGTGGGCCCATTCACCGGGCGGATTCCACCGACGCCGAAGGGGAACTGACGCGTTGAGCGATTTCTTCATTCCCGGAGGCGGCACAAATTTGGTCTCGCCCTTCAGCAGCGGGCTGATGTCGCGCCCGTCAAGGACTCGGCCTGCGGGAACTTTGATCCCCGCGAAGGTGGCGAGCGTCGGATACCAGTCCATGGCGCGGACAACCGCCGACGAT
>CAZWOU010000340.1:0-263 GCA_964635375.1 uncultured Pirellulaceae bacterium
CGATGTCCTCTTCCTGTTTGCGAACTCGCTTTCCCGCTCGCCCTAGATCGAGTCGTCGTTCGACATCGCCCATCAAACGCGTGATTTCGTCTGGCGAGTCAATCTTGAGAGGGGCGATGTCGGCGGACATCAGCCTCGCCAACTGTTCGTACCTTCTGGGAATGACGCCCGCGTTCTCGAGCAGTTTGTTAGTGGATGTAACGCAGGCCGATTTGTCCATCAAGCGGTGGGCCACGACCGATTGGTAGAAGAGCAATGCGGCT
>CAZWOU010000340.1:273-3730 GCA_964635375.1 uncultured Pirellulaceae bacterium
TGCGGCTGGGTCGACCACGTGATCCAACGAGACCGGTTCGAGTTGCTGCTTGGCTTCGTCGTACATGTTCGCGTTTACGAGCCACCTGGCGTAATACAAACGCAAATTGTCGCTCAATGGAGAACTGAGCGCCTTCCAGTCCGGCTCCGCTGGAGTCGTCTTTCCTGGCGTCGACTCGCAAAAGGAGACAAGCTCACGCGTTTCGTCGTCTACCAACGCCGCCGTGAGCGCCGTGCGGTCGAGCAAATCAAACGGGGCAGCGCCACTCTCCCCTACTTCCCAGAGCGCCTTGGCCTGCTCAAGCACCAACTCATCCTTGCCGGCAAGGGCCTTGGTGACGATGTCTTTCGCCTCCGAAGCGCTCAGCGGTTTCCAACTTGCCGGCTCCGCAAGCGTGTCTTCTTGCGCGCTCGTGACGCCAACACTCAATACGCAGACAATCGCGGAGGCGAGCGTCAGCCGAGCTAAGCGAGTCCGTTGGTCGCGACTATTCATGTTATTGGTTCCTCTTGAGCACAATGTCTCGCATGATCGCTTGAAGGCGTTCTTGCCGGTCGCTCAACTGTTTGAGCGAGCGGACCAAACTAGCTTCTTCCGCCTGCCCGACCGGGTCATCCGCGTCGGTCAGGGATTTCGAGTACCGACTCGTGCGTTTGTTTACGCGAATCTGCAGCGAGCGAATCATCTTGAATTCAGCGAGCGCGCTGACCAATGCTGGTTCTTGCTGTTGTTGCTGCTGCTGTTGCTGCTGTTGCTGCTGGCGATCGTCTTGCTCTTGCTGAGCTTGCTTTAAGGCTTCCAGCATTTCTTCCAAGGCGTCGATAATGTCCTCTTCCCGCTCGATCGTGATCTCGCCAACTTTGACATTGCCCAGTCGCTCGGCGACAAAGTCCATGTCTTCGATCATCATCTCAACGGTCTCGGGAAACGCGATTGAGGACCCTTCCTCTTTCAGAAGCAGGAGAGCTTTCTCAGCCTCTGTCTGGATCTTTCGTTGGTCAAAACTTAAACGACCGCTTTGGATGTCGAATTCGCGGTTGCGGTTTTCGCTCTTGATGTCGCTGAGTTTTTGGGTCTGACTGTGCACCTTCAACTCCATATCCAGCATCTTGCGAAAACGGCCTTCGAGCAAGGCGAGCATCCGACCCACCTCCTCTTCCCGCAACTGCCGGAGAATCTCTTCAAGCTCTGCCTTAGCTTTTTCTAATTCCGCCCGCGCCTTTTCTTGCGCATCGACCGACTCGTCGCGTTTCGCTTTGTCGAGCTTCTCTTGAGCCTCTCGCATCTTCTGCTCGGCCGCTTCGATTCGCTTCTGCGGAGAGTTCTTCTCTTGATCCTGCGACTGCCCGTCTTTGCTCTGCCCGTCCTTACTCTGCCCGTCTTTGCTCTGTCCGTCCTTGCTCTCTCCGTCCTTGCTCTCTCCGTCCTTGCTCTCTCCGTCCTTGCTCTCTCCGTCCTTCTTCTCTCCGTCCTTGCTCTCTCCGTCCTTGCTCTCTCCGTCCTTCTTCTCTCCATCCTTGCTCTCTCCATCCTTGCTCTCTCCATCCTTGCTCTCTCCATCCTTACTCTCTCCGTCTTTCTTCTCTTCGTTCCCTTCAATTCGCTTTGCCAGGTCGCCGGTTCGGTTGGCGACTTTTTCTTGGTCCTCGGCAAGTCGTTTCGCATCTTCGCCGCCTTCGGTGCGGCCTTGGATGCTGCGTTGAAGCCGGATGAGGCGGTTGACTTCCTTGATCTGTTCCTTGATCTCGTCCTGTTTGGACTTGTTTCGCTGGTTTCGATCCTCTGTCGCGAGCAGTTTTAGCAGGTCCCTAAGATCGGAAAGGGCGTTGTTCTGCCCTCCCATTGCGGTCTTATATTCGCCTTTTTTGAGGCCCGCCGCAGCAGCCTTGAGTTGGTCGAGAGTCAGCCGGTTTTGCGATTGCTGGAGCGCTTTGCGAAGCAGTGACGCTCGCCTCGGATTTTCCAAGGCTTCCAAGGTCGCTTTGTTGAAGAGGATCGTTTCGAGCCGTTCGTACTTGCCGGCCAGGACGGTTTGGCGGCGGTCGATTGGCGCGTCCTTGGCCTTATCTTTCCCCTCGCCGTCGACTTTGGGCTGGCTTTCTTTGGGCTGGCCGTCTGGCTTGGAAGTCGCCTGTTTGTCAGGCGCCTTCGCATCCGACTTCTTCTCTTGGGCGAACACGGAGGCACTGCTGGCGCAGGCGAGCAGCGCGAGAACGCTCCACAGAATACGGCTCTTCATATCAACCGCTCCCTCGTTTGTTCAAATCAATCAAAGAAATCCGCTTTCCTCTTCTTATCGGTCTTCTCGATCAGGTCTTCCTGTTCTTGAATCATGCCGCGGACCAAATCCATCAACTCATTAAATGATTCGATATCCGCCATTGCTTCAAGGACGTTGTTGAGTTCAATAAGAACCAAGTTAGTTTGTGCGACTGCGGCGTCGGCTGAAACGCTGGATGCGGGATCCTGGTAGTCAGCTTCCAGCTTTTCCAGGATTATATCCAGTTTTGGGTACTCTTTTTCGGAAATCGCCACCAAAGGTTGTTCGATTTTCTCGACAATACGTTGTTTTCGGTCTTCCGTATCGACTCGATTGTTGACGAGTTCTTGTCGGATATCACTGAACGAGAGGGACACGCCGAGAACTTCCTGGGCCAGTTTCTGGCTCTGGGAAATCCCGTGCCGGACGCGGATTCGCCGCCGTTCCAGCAGTTCTTCGGCCGATTTCCCCTCGGAATCGGTCGGCCCGTCTCCGTCATCGGCGTCTCTCACGTTGTAACCGCTTCGGATGAGCAGCATCATATCGCGCAATTGGGTGGTTTCTTCGATCATTTGCTTGAAGCGCCGTCGCAGGCTCAATTCTCGCCGCTCGAGAACAGCCAGCAGTTCGGTCGGGGTAACCACGTCGAGCAGCACGCCGTCATTGGCGCCTTGGTTCGCATCGGCGCCATGGAGGTCAAACCGATCAACCGCTTGGACGAGGAGTCGCAACTTGTCGCCCGGCGAGATGCGAAGCCCGCCGGTCTCGGATCGCAGCAGGCGAAAATCCAAGCGGTCGTCCACATCGCCATTACCGGCCACTCGCAGCGGGTAAGTGCGAACTGGATCCTCGCCTCGAGTCACGTCGAACCAAGCCCGCTCGACTTGGAAATCGTCGATGATGGCGCCTTGGACCGGGGCCACGAAGTCGGGCGTGACGGCGGCGCCAATACCTCGCAAGCGAACGTCCACTTCAGGCGGTTGGTCGTGGATTGTTTGAATGGAGATCTTGAGCGGTTGCTCGCTGACAATGTCGTCGGAATCCTGAAGCATGATTTCGAGCGTCACGGCGTCTTTATCAATCACGATTGGGATATTGAAAACCGTCGGCTCGAGCAGTTCGGTCTGGAGAGTTTCCCCGGTTTCCAACCGCACGGCAAAAGCGGCCCGCAGCGAGTTGTTCGTTCGGCATTGCACG
>CAZWOU010000341.1:0-3720 GCA_964635375.1 uncultured Pirellulaceae bacterium
GTCCTGCTACGTGATGCGTCGGGAAAGATTACCAGCGTCCCCAGCGATCAGATCGACACTCTCGATTCCAGTGCCGTGTCGATCATGCCGCCGGGCCTGACCAACAGCCTTCGCCGCGACGAACTCCTTGATTTACTGCACTACTTGATGCACCTCAAGTAATTGGGAGTCTCCGCTTTAATTGGATCCCGATGCGGTTTTGGTGATCATCGACAAGGTGGATGCTCAGAGGGTTCCGGGCAAACAACGATTGTGGATTTGGGGTGACGGACGATTTCTAAAGTAAACGCGGGTACGACTGGAAGACAAGCATTGGAAGTAAGATTAGAGCCATCAAATCGCTCCGGCGAACGGTGAGTAATCAATCCCCGCCGTCCGTGCGTTCCATGTTCGGCGTTAGGCATACCAGGAAACATTCTATGAACAAAGCCACTCGCTCTTTCTCATTGATGACCCTAGTGCCGCTGCTCCTCTTTCCTGCAGTGGGTATTTCGGCGGACTGGCCTATGTGGCGGGCGGACTCTGGGCGGACAGCGCAAAGCGTCGAGGCGATGCCGAAGGAGCTTTCGATCCTCTGGCAGCGGCAACTGCCGGCTCTGCGACCAGCTTATCGTCACCATCGCCTGCAGTTTGACGGCGCTTACGAACCCATCATCGCAGAGGGTCGTCTCTTCATCGCCTCTTCCTTGGATGATAGCGTCAGTGCCTACGAAGCCGAAACTGGACGATTCCTCTGGCGTTTCTATACCAACGGTCCGGTACGATTCGCTCCCGTCGCCTACCAGGGCAAACTGTATTTCGGTTCTGATGACGGCCTGCTCTATTGCTTGAAGGCCGCTGATGGCCACGAAATCTGGCGATTTCGCGCCGTACCGTCGACACGTACGCTATTGGGTAATCGGCGGGTGATTTCGGTTTGGCCGATTCGAGGCGGTCCAGTGCTGGCCGACGACACCCTCTACTTCGCCGCCGGCGTATGGCCCTTTGAAGGTGTCTTCATTTATGCGCTCGACCCCAAAACGGGCGCCGTCAAATGGCTTAACGACCAGTGCGGTCATATCTACGGTGTCCAACCACACAACGCGCGTGCGATTGGCGGTATAACACCGCAAGGCTACTTGCTCGTTAACGGAGATGAACTGATCGTGCCCTGTAGCGCTGCGGCGCCCGCCCGCTTCAATCGGCACACGGGCGAGCTCATCCACTTTGAATTACCGCGTGCGGGTCGCGAACCCGGTGGCTGGTTCTCGGCGCTGAGCAGTCTAGACCCAAAGATAGCCCGCGATGTGCGCCGTGGTAAGTTGAGCTATGACAGCGTGATTAGTGGCGACCGTCACGAAGATCGCAAAGTGAGGGGTGAAGGTAGCAAAGGTCTACGCTCGCAACTCATCACAAAGGGGCAAACCATTAGCTTCTCAGAACCGCCGCCCGGAATCGAGGGCAAGGTCCGCGCTATGGTTCTCGCGCAAGGGCGTCTCTTCGTAAGCACCGCCGAGGGGCAGATCTACGCTCTCGGCGAGGGCCAGGGCAAGACCAAAGGGCTGGTGGAACCGAATACCCCACTCCCGCCAGCCGACGTAGAAACCCGTAAACAATCGCAATTCGTCCTCGGCCAGACAAAAATTAATCATGGCCTGGCTCTCGTCTTGGGCGCGGGTGACGGCAAACTGATCGAAGCTCTGATCGCGCAGTCGTCGATGCGTTTCTTGGTGATCGAAGACAAGGTCAATTCGATCGCCCGACTGCGCCAACGTTGGACGGGTGCAGGGCTCTACGGGTCTCGGGTCACCATCCGTCACGACAGCCCCACCACGTTTAGGGCACCGCCCTACGTCGCGAGTCTGATTCTCTGCGAAACACCAGACGCCGCTGGTTTTGGTGCTGCAACTCAAGCGCCGTTCACATCAGCGGCTACGGGAGAATTTCTGAATGCACTGCACCCCTACGGCGGCATCGCGCTGCTTGGTGGCGCGATGAAAGTAACGGCTCCCGAAGGTGCAAGTATCCACTCGCTTGGGGAGTGGACGGTGGTGAAGCGCGCTGCCCTCCCTGGGAGCAGCAACTACTCCGGTGATTGGAAAGCGGGTGACCAGCGCGTCCGCGCCCCATTGGGCGTACTCTGGTTTGACGATGCCATCGGGCACTTTAAGCGCTCGCCACAACCCTTGTTCGTCGATGGCGTGATGATCTCGCAAGGCAAGGACTGGTCAAACCCCGATCAGCGCCCCTATTCATTACTGCCTGCCAGCTACACTGATGTTTACACGGGCCAAGCGATTGCCGCTGACGACTCTCGGGTGAAGGGTAAGTCCTTCGTACTGCACAAGTCCAATCAAACGCAGCAGCCTTCGGTATATCGACCCGCACATCTTGACAACAATGGCAAACTCCACGCTAAGCGTCCCAAGCTGGGGCGAATGGTCAACCCCCTGAACGGCCAGAGCGAGAACCGTACATTTCCCAAGAGCTATGGCTGCGATGGCGGCATCGACTACGGACAAATCATCTCGATGCGATCCGGGACGGCGGCCTTTTACGACAAACGCCTTGAGAGCGGCACCATCCACATCAGCGGACCGCGATCCGGTTGCACCAATAGCATCATTCCGGCCAACGGCTTGCTTAACCTGCCCTACTTCTATGAGGGCTGCAGTTGTAGCTATCCCCTACCCGTCGGCCTATCAATGGTATCGCTGCCCGAGACCCAGGAGCAATGGGCGACCTACGGCGAGATGAGTGCGGTGGATATCGGTCGCGTCGGGCTCAACTTCGGGGCACCCGGTGACCGGATGACTGAGTCGGGAACGCTCTGGCTCGATGTTCCAAGCATGGGCGGACCATCGCCCTTACTGCGCACGACCATCGAACCCGCAACGGCCAAGACCTACTACAACCACGCGCTATGGATCAATGGTGGCCAGGGCTGGCCCTGGGTCGCGGCTTCGGGTATTCGCGGCATCCGTTCATTGAATATTGCGGGGCTGCGTCCTGGGGTGTTCACGCTCCGCCTTTACTTTGCAGAAACTGAAAAAACAAAGCCGGGCCAACGGGCCTTTGACCTCCGTGTCCAAGGCAAAGGCATCCTAAAAGACTTCGACCCGCTAAGCATGGCGGGCGCGGCCTTCTACGCCTACGTCCACGAAGTGAAGAATGTTGTGGTGAGCAAAGACGGCGTGTTGCGGATCAGCTTCCAAGCCAAGACGGGAGAAACGATGATCTCAGGGATTGAGTTGGGCACACCGGCACTGCCGCTCGCGCCAATTGTCTTGCTGCCCGACCGCGGCAAGACTGCGAGGGAAAGAGAAATCGCAGAATAAGAGGACGAAAGTGGGAGGGTAGGATGGGCGCTCGTCAAGGCGTCAAATGCAAGCTCCTTTGCAACCGCATCAGTAGATTCGCGGGGGAGAAGATTCTCTGTCCAGATTCTCTGCCGTCGGGAGTGATAGCTTAGCTGGACGATTTATCTGGTGAAATCTGATCGCATATTCCAGAGCCTCCTTAAAAACAAGCAACGAGATATTGGCATGAACATCCTTAAACGAAACACAGCTATCTTGTGTTCGCTTCTGTTCTTTCTCTTTGCAGTCGTCGATACGGCTGCTGCGGCGACAGGTGTCAATCTCGCGCCGGTCGCGGAACCGTCGACCTCACACGTGTCGCGAGATACTTCACTGGCGGCGCTCCACGACGGGCACGCACCCGAGACCTCCCATGTTCGCG
>CAZWOU010000342.1:0-3706 GCA_964635375.1 uncultured Pirellulaceae bacterium
TCAGAACAGCAAGGACAACCTCGATCTTCAACTGCGGACACTGGACCGTCTGGTGGCGCTCTACAACAACCAAGAGATTGATCTTGTTCAAGTCGATCAGTTTCGCCAGAGCGTCGTGGCCCAAGAATCCGAGTTGCTCCTCCGCCGCAATGCTCACGCTCTCTCGCTCGACAATTACAAGACCGGGACGCTTGGTCTGCCGCCAAGTTTGGCGGCCGAACTGGACCAGAGCCTGATCGCCCAGTTTCAGTTGTTCTCGCCGGAGTCAAAGGCGATCCAGGAATCGCTTCTAGAGTTGCAACGCGACCTCGGAGGTCTCCCCGCGATTCCAGAGGTCGAGGAACTGAATCAGATTCTGATCCGGTGCTCTCAGCTTATTGATCCGGTCAAACAACGTCTCGAGTACGCGAGGAGAGAGCTTGCCCAAATGGAATCTGTCGCGCCAAGCCGCGAACAGACGATGGACGAGAAGCAGTTAACCCAATTTCGCAAAGATCGTGTGCGGTTGCACAAGAGGCTGGTCGACCTTGAGGAGGGCGAATTGGGCTTCGACCTTGCGGTAGCCAAGCTGAAGGCGCTTCGCGACGGCCTCTCGGACCAGACTCAACGCGCGACGTTGCGGGGGACGACGACGTGGGTCGGCGAGTTCCTTCAAACCGTCGCGCGCTTGTCGCTGATTCCTGCGCAAGCCCGTCTTGAAGTGATCACCGTCGAGGCGGTTGGCCTGGCGGCCGAAGACGCGTTTCAAGTTGCCTTGGAGAACCGTCTCGATTTCATGAACGGGCGAGCCGCGCTCGTCGATCAGTGGCGACAGGTCCAAATCAGCGCCGACGCGTTGCAATCCGTATTGAACTTGACGGCCGGCGGCGACATACGCACGGCCCGGAACAACCCCGTCAGCTTTCGGGCGCCGACGGGGAGCTTGAGGATGGGGCTGGAGTTTGACGCTCCTTTCACGCGGTTGCTTGAGCGAAACACGTACCGTGAGGCGTTGATTGAATACCAGAGGAGCCGTCGCGGCTTCATTCAATCACGCGACTCGCTTGAATTGGGGCTCCGCGCGCTGATTCGCAATCTCGAACAACTCCGAAAGAACCTAGAGATTCAACGCCGCGCCGTCACGATCGCGATGCGCCGAGTCGATCAGACGCAGCTATTGTTGAACCCGCCGCGACCACCGGCACAGCCTGGGACGCGTCGTCAGATCTCCCCCACCACCGCGACCAACCTGCTCAGCGCCCAAAGCTCTCTGCAGACCACGCAGAATAACTTTCTCGCTGCCTGGTTAAGTTACTACGCAACGAGGATGCGGCTCTATCGCGAGCTCGGCATCATGGCGCTCGACCCAGAGGGGCAATGGATCGAATTCCCGATTGGCGAACCGGACGGCGAACTGGACGGTGCCGACGACTCCGACCGCGAAGAGCTTCCACTGCCTCCGATGGTCCCCGTCGTGTGGAGTGTTCCGCCGCGCGGCTCAGGAGCAAGTGGGCGACAAACCCAGCCCGCCAACGAGTCCGACGAGCTCCAACCCGTGGAGCTGCGAGCTCTGCCGCCGACTGCGAATGACCCCGCCCTTAGATAAGTCCGGTCCTATCGGAAAGACGCAGCTGACTGCAGCGAGAGACCGATTCTAACGAGTCGCCGGCGGCGGACCGCGAGCTGAACCACGCCGGCTGAGTCGCCAAGAACTGCCGTGGCAAGAAACCCTGGAATGATGTCCACGATTCGTCCAATTCGTCGGTTCAGCAATGTCTCGCGTGCATTGCGGATTGGCATTGCCTGGCGGCTGTTGATATGATCGAGGTAGACCCTCGTTCGACCCCGCCTCCAATGCGAGCAGGGCAGGTAGGCGAGCCTTTCGCCGACGCCACTCCCACCGCCCTCGCTGTATTGATTTGCGTTGACTGATTTGCCCCACAATCGGACTCGAGGTCTTTAGGCGTGACGGGCCGCTAGCCAACTCACACGATAGGGCACTACAGCAATCATGACGACCGATGTGGCTGAAAGAGGCGAGAGCTTGAGAGACGCTGAGGGTTCTCGCCGTCGAAGTTCGTTCGCTTGGCGCTGGTGGGGCCGCGGTCTGTTCGCCATTGTCGTTGTCGGTGGGCTGCTGGCGATCGGGGCCGCATTCATTCCCGGCGCGATCTCGTCGCAGGAATTGGTTGGCCTCAACCTGACTCACACCATCGCCAAAGGCGACCTGCTCGTCACCGTCACGGAACAAGGGACTTTGGAGAGTTCCAAAAACACCGAGATCAAATGCAAGGTGCGAGGTTTTAGCACGGTCACGTGGGTCATCCCCACTGGCTCAGTGGTTGAGCCGGGTGATGAGCTTGTCAGGTTAGATACTCTGGTTATTGAAGAGCAATTCAGCTTGACGAAGACGAATACCTTCACCGCGGAAGCCCTACTCGAAGAGTCCAAGGCCAATGTGGCGAAAGCGAATATTGTTCTCAACGGATACGAGGACGGTACATATCGCGAGGCGCTGCAAAGGCACAAGATGGAGTTGGCTGCCAAAAAGCGAAATCTTGAAGCCGCGCGAAATATGCTCGCACGCTCAGAGTCTTTGTTCCGGCAGGGCTATGTTACTGACTTAGAGGTCGACGGCAATGCTTTCACGGTCACCCAAGCAGAACTGGAACTCAAGGTCAAGGAAACCGAAATCAAGGTGCTCAACGACTTCACCAAGGAGATGCAAGTGGTGACGATGGAGGGCAACCTGACGGCAAGCAAGTCCAAGCTTGCGGCGGACGAAGCTGGACTCGCCATGGAAGTGAAACGAAGGGATCGCGCCGAAGAGGAACTGGAAGCGTGTGTCATCAAGGCCAAGCGGCGCGGGATGGTGATCTACCCATCCGCCGCGGCGTGGAAGCGGACACCTGACATCACAGAAGGCGCGACCGTTCGCAAGGATCAAGTCCTCCTGCTGATGCCTGATCTCACCCAGATGCAAGTCAAGGTCGGCATTCACGAGTCGATTATCGACCGCGTTCGACCCGGCCTGAAAGCGCGTGTGACGTTGCCGGATCGGACGCTTGAGGCCAAGGTTTCCACCGTAGCTTCGGTCACTCGACCCGCCGGTTGGTGGACCGGAAATGTGGTGAAATACGACACGGTTGTGGAACTTCCCCAGGACGACGGGCTGAAGCCTGGCATGAGTGCTGAGGTGGAGTTGATTTTGGCCGTCCACAAGAATGTGCTGTCGGTTCCAGTCGCGGCCGTAGTCGAAACCGAAGATGGTGACTTCTGTTGGGTCAAGACAGCTGAGGGTAATGTGAGACGATTGCTAAAACTGGGCGACAGCAATGACGTGTTCATTGTCGTCAAAGGAGGGCTGGCGGAAGGGGATCAGGTCATCCTGAACCCGATGGCGATCATTGACGAGGCGAAATCTCACGCGTTGGCGACATCCGCGGAGCAGACGTCGCCGCAGAAGAAGGACTCGGCGCCGGGCTCGACGCGTCCTAAGTCCAGCTCGGAAGACAGCAGCGAAGACTAGGACCCAACCACAGATTGCGGCGGTCCAACCGACTGATTCGGATTCATTAGCCGAATCGAAAGATCTGGCATGACGAACCTAAATTCAACAACGCAGCAGCAGCCGCGCCACGGCGATGTGGACGATTCTTCCACACGGTCATGGTCGAGTTACGCCTTTATCGGCGTCGTTGTTGCCGCTCTGGCCGTCGGTTACGCG
>CAZWOU010000343.1:0-3594 GCA_964635375.1 uncultured Pirellulaceae bacterium
GAACAGCGCCGGAACTTTGCTTGCGAGGATTCGGCGGGCGATTCGCTTACAAGCTATAGAGGATGGCATGGGGCGAGTTGTTGATTTCCACGAAGGAAGTGCCGATGTCGTCGTTTCGATCGTTCTTGGCCGCAATGGCGCTGCTGCTTGCCGGTGCATTCGCGTGCAACGCTGACGACAAGATTCGCTATAACCGCGACATACGTCCGATACTTTCGGACTACTGTTTTGCTTGCCATGGCCCCGACGGAAATGCTCGCGAGGGCGAATTGCGGCTTGATGACCGCAACAATTCCCTCGACGGCGGCGCGATCGTGCCAGGTAAGGCGAGCGAAAGCGAGATGATTCGTCGAATCCTGTCCAACGATGCCGATGAAGTGATGCCTCGGCCAGAGTCAAGGAAGCAGCTGACCGACCTGCAAAAGGATCTCCTGAAAAGATGGATTGCGGAAGGCGCCGAGTATGAAGCGCACTGGTCGTTCGTCACGCCTCGCAAACCGAAACCGCCAGCGATCGCCGCGACGGAAAATCCAATCGACAAGTTCCTGCAGGCTCGGCTGGCGAAGGAAGGTTTGAAACCATCCGCGACCGCGAGCCGAGAGACGCTGATCCGACGCGTTGCGCTCGACCTGACAGGCCTGCCGCCAACTCGAGCCGAGGTGAGTGAGTTTCTTGCCGACAAGTCGCCCAAGGCGTGGGAGAACGTGATTGACCGGATGTTGGACAAACCGGCCTATGGCGAACACATGGCTCGATACTGGCTGGACCTCGCGCGTTACGCCGATACGCATGGTTTGCACCTGGACAACGAACGATCGATGTGGCCCTACCGTGATTGGGTCGTGCGATCTTTCAACCAGAATCTCTCATTCGACGAGTTTACCCGCTGGCAACTGGCTGGCGATTTGCTGCCCGCCGCGACTCGCGATCAGCGAATCGCGTCCGGCTTTAACCGTTGCAACGTCACCACCAGCGAAGGCGGCAGCATTAACGAGGAGTGGGTGTTTCGCTACGCCGTGGATCGCACGTCGACAGCAATCGAAGTATGGATGGGACTGACCGCAGGCTGTTCTGTTTGCCACGACCACAAGTTTGACCCGCTCTCCATGAAGGAATACTACTCGCTCTATTCGTTCTTCCATAGCGCGGCGGACCCCGCGATGGATGGGAACAAGATCGACACGCCTCCAATCATGCGAATCGCGTCCGCAGAGGATGAAAAACGAACTGCCGAATTGGAAGAGAAGCTTGCTGGCATCAACCAGAAAATCAACGATGTCGCAGCCAAGTTGAAATACACAGACCCGGCCACGCTCGTTCCGCCTCCCGAGCCGAAGACGATTGAGACGGTGTGGTTCGAAGACAACTTTCCCAACGGCTCGACTCCCCAAGCCTCCGCTGACGCGCCGCTGCGACTGATCGACAAGGAACAAGGGCCAGTATTTAGCGGGCAGCGGGCTCTTGCTCGAACGTCGAAAGGCGCCGTGAGTCAGGACTTCTTCTCCGGTGGCGTTTCGTTCACCGTTCCGAAAAACGGAACGTTCTTCGTCTACTGTTTCCTTGACGAAACCTCACCGCCAGAAACCATCATGGTGCAGTTTCATGTCGGCGACTGGAAGAACCGTGCTGTCTGGGGCGAGCAGGAGAAGATACCTTTCGGAAAACCGGGCACGACTGAGAAGGTCCATATGGGGCCCCTGCCCAAACAGGGCGAGTGGGTGCGGCTGGAATTCAGCGCCGCCCAAGTGGGGCTGAAACCGGGCGCAAAAATCGATGGATACGCCTTCACTCAGTTCTCCGGCACGGTCACGTGGGATCGCCTGGGAATTGCTGCGACCACCGACTTGGCTAACGACCCCGCTTGGTCCTGGAAGATTTGGAAGAAACGCAATCAGGGCAAACGCAACAACGCGTTGCCGGAAGGTCTACGGCAGTTGGTGCGAGGCAAGCCCTCTGAGAAATGGACAGAAGACGAGTCAAAGCGAGTCTTTCAGGTTTGGCTGACCCGCTTCTACCAAGGCGCGCGCGACTTGCTGAAGCCCTTTGAGGCCGAAAAGGCAAGGTTAGAGCAAGTAAAGAAAGACATGGCGAAGAATACGCCAATAACTTTGGTGATGGCCGACCTCGCCACGCAGCGCGAGAGCTTCGTCATGTTGCGCGGGCAATACAACAAACCTGGCGAGAAAGTGACGCGCGGCGTCCCCGCATTCTTGCCGCCGTTGCCCGCTAAACCGGACGACCGTGATTACAACCGACTGGACCTTGCCAACTGGCTCGTCAGCCGCGAACACCCCTTAACATCGCGAGTCGCCGTCAACCGAATTTGGCAACAGTTTTTCGGAGTTGGCTTGGTCAGGAGTAGCGCAGACTTTGGGTCTCAAGGCGAATTGCCAAGCCACCCTGAGTTGCTCGACTGGTTGGCGGTTCAGTTTATCGAAGACGGCTGGGACGTGCAGCGACTCGTCAAACGCATCCTCAGCAGCGACGCCTATCGCCAAAGTTCGGTCGTCACCCCCGAGTTGCTTGCGAAGGACCCGGAAAACCGGCTGTTGGCGCGCGGACCGCGATTCCGTCTCGACGCGGAAGTGCTCCGTGATCAGGCGCTCTTCGTCAGTGGCTTGCTTGTGCCGACGATTGGCGGCAAGGGAGTCCGACCCTATCAACCGCCAAACATCTGGGAACCCGTTGGGTTTGGCAGCAGCAACACGCGTTATTACAAGCAAGACGTTGGCGACGGGCTTTACCGACGCAGCCTCTACACCTTCCTCAAGCGTACGGCGCCGCCTCCCTTCATGAGCACCTTTGATGCTCCCAACCGCGAGCAGAGTTGTACGGTGCGTGGCCGCAGCAACACGCCGATGCAGGCCTTGCAGTTGATGAACGATGTTCAACATGTCGAGGCGGCGCGGAATCTCGCAGAGCGAATTCTAAAGGAGGGCGGGGCGACCGACGACGCGAGGGCTCGCTGGGCGTGGCTGGCCGTAACGGTCCGGCCGGCCACCGACGTGGAGATCCAGATTACGCTCGACGCTTTGACGACGCATCGAGCCCGTTATGCCGCCGACGCCGACGCGGCGAACAAGCTGGTTAGCTATGGCGAAAGCAAACGCGACGACAAGATCGACGCGGGCGAACATGCGGCTTGGACGCTGATTTCCAACCTGCTGCTGAACCTGGATGAAGTCGTCGGCAAGAACTAACAAGCGCGCGCTCGCCATGAATTGAAGAACCCAAAGTTGCGATCAGGTGACAACATGAATCCGGTTCACGAATACTATCAACTCGAGAATCGCCGCCAGTTCTTTCAAGGCGCGGGCCTCAAGGTTGGCGGCATCGCGCTCGCAGGCTTGATGGGCGCTGAGGCGATGGCAAACCCGGCGGCGGACGCGAGTGAGGTTCACCCTGCACTTCCCGGTTTTCCGCATTTCGCGCCGAAAGCGAAACATCTGATCTACTTGCATACCAACGGCGCGCCGTCGCAGCTGGATATGTTTGACTACAAGCCACAATTGGGAAAGTACTTTGACAAGGGCTTGCCCGACTCAGTTCGCAACAACCAGCGCATCACTACGATGACCAGCGGGCAAGCCAGGT
>CAZWOU010000344.1:0-3521 GCA_964635375.1 uncultured Pirellulaceae bacterium
CGCATGCTTGCCACCCAAGTTGGCCATCGCGGACAACGTCTGCAGGGCGGTAATAATTCAGAATGCTGGCCCAAGATAAGTAGCCCATGAAGTCCAGGAACGGTTCCAGGAATCCGATCAGGTAGGAGAGCATCATGACGCCGATGCAGATTCCAACTGCGATCGAGCGGCGGTTGCAGAACGAGGCGACGCACATCACGAATCCGCCGCTTGCGACCAAGAGAAGAAACAGGTTAGTCAAGGCCAAGGCGAAGTGGGACAAGTCGAGTGGTTCGGGGATATCGATACAGGCGGCGCCCAAGACGACCCCGACCCACGATGCGACACAGACACTGGCGGCCGTGCAGAGCCAGGCGGCGCAGACGCTGATATAGATCCGCCATCTTGGCATCGGCAAGCCCAACAGCAGGTCCGCCGTACCATGCTCCATCTCTCCGCTGATGACGCGAGTGCACGAGGCGATGACGCTTCCCAGGGCAAGCGTCAGCAAGAGCGGGTGGGCGATCCCCACGGACAGGAGCACATTCATGCTGACCTCGCCCTCAAGGTCGACGCTGAACATCGATTGCAGAAGCTGCTTGAGAAACTCGAATCGTCTCCAAAACTCGAGAGCTTGCGGCGCCATCTCCGCCATCGCCGCAACAAAGACCGCTTGAAACGCAGTCGCGGTGATGGATGCTGCAATTAGTAGAGCCAACTCGTCGCGCAGCGTCTTCAATGCTACGGCTCCGCTGATGACTGCTCGGCTCATGGCGTCGATTCCTCCCGTTCGGAACGCTCGTAGTACGTCATGAAAAGGTCCTCCAATCGAGGTGGTCCGATGACCACATCCGATAGCGACAGCGAAGCCAGCCAGGAAAGCAGCCCGCTGGGTTTGCTCGACCAGACTCCCGACAATTCTCGGTTGTTCTGATGGGTTACCTTGAGGGCCTCCGGCACGACCTCCGGCGGCGTCTCAAACCGCAAACGCACACTTCGGCCAGCTCGACTCCGCAGAGCCTCGACCGTGGCTTGCTCCATCAGGAGACCATTGCGAAGGATCGCCACGTCATCGCACAATTGTTCAACTTCCGCCAATGTGTGGCTCGAGAACAGAACCGTTCGCCCCTCGTCTCTTGCAGCCCTCAACTCCTCGAACAGCGTCACTCGCACCAAGGGGTCCAACGCATTCGTCGGCTCATCCAGCACCAACAACTTCGGACGGTGCATCAGGGCTTGGATCAAGCCGAGTTTCTGCTTCATCCCACTGCTGTACTCACGGACGCGTCGAGCGAGGTCCAAATCGAAGCGGTCCGCGAGCCTGGCGATCTGTTGATCGCAGTTCGTCCCCCGAGCACGGGCGAAAAAACGCAGCAGGCTTCGCCCTGTCATGCGGGGATAGAATCGAGGCTCACCGGGCAAGTACCCCAGTTCGCCGCGCAACTGGGGACCCTCTCGCCAACAGTCCATGCCAAATATTCGGCACTCGCCCGAGGTGGCGCGCAAAAGCCCCAAGAGAATCCGAATCGCGGTGGTCTTTCCGGCGCCATTGGGGCCGAGGAATCCCAGGATCCGCCCTGAAACGGCTTGTAGCGTCACGCCGCCCAACGCGGGATGGCGTCCATAGCGCTTGTGCAGATTCACCAATTCGATCGCTGGCATGCTTGCAGATCCAATCTCGCCGACTGTAAGGCTGGGCTGTTTGTAACGATTTGAGGTTTTCTTGAAGAAATGCAGGTCGCGACGATTGTAGCGGTTCGATGAGATATTCGTGTGATTGCGCAGCTCGTGCTGCGGAAGACGGCCAAAGCCTACCAACCTCGCGTTACGCCATGTGGTTCTTGCAACTTCTGTTCAACCTCCGCCAGGCGATTCGAACATCCGATACGCCAAGGCAGTTGGCCTGCGGCTTGGCCCTCGGCGTGTGGTTGGGACTCTCTCCCAAAGACAATCTGTTCGCCGCCTCGCTCGGCCTGCTGCTACTTGCAACCAACGTCAACATGGGCATCGCCCTGTTTAGCGCTTTTGCGGTGAGCGCCTTCGCGGGAGTCGCAGATTCGAGTTCACTTTGGATCGGTCGCTCCTTACTCCTATTCGATCCGCTCGAACCATTATGGCGAAGATTGGAGGCCTGGGAGCTTTTTCGGGTTTGGACTCAGTTCAACCGCCCCGCCGTGTTGGGCGGGTTCACTCTCGGTGCAATCGCCGCCTACCCAACATACCGAATCGGCCTGCCGATTTTCGCGAACTATTGGCCTCGCGTGGAACCCTCAACGTCCAACGAAGATGAGGCGCCGACGCCAGCGACGCACGTCGACGCGGAGCGAACTTCCGCCGCCGGCGACAAGCAGGAGTTGTCCGCTGCGGGAGCCGAAAACGCCACCGCCGCGCCGGAAACCGAGATGCTGGAGACAGAGGCAGTTGGGGCCGAGACGGTCGAAACCGAAACGCTGCAGGCCGCGCGACTGGCAGCGCAGTTGGTTGAGCAACGAGCTCGCTACGACCGCGCTCGGGCAGCGGATTCCGCGCCCGCGCCGACTCGACTGTTGCTTGGAATCGAGAACGACTCGCCCGCTCCTCAACGGGAACCGGGCGACTCCGATGCACTCGCCGGCCAGGCTGGCGGGACTGCCGATGTCGTGGCGCCCTGCGAACCGGCCTCGCCACCGCGAGTCGGCTCGACAAAACGTCTCACCACAGACTCCCCGGAATCGACCGGCATTGACGACGCTCAAGATGATTCCGGCCCCGTTCAACCGTCTCAAGAAATAGTTGAGCGCCGCGTTGACGAAGACCAAGCGGTCTCATCCGGTCTGCAGGACGATTTGCTCAAGGCTGATACGCTGTCCGCAGCCCCAATAAAGGCCGTTGAATCCCAGCCTGTCGAACCAGCACGACCAGCCGCTCCGCCCGCCGCCGGCTTCGCTGAAGCGAACGAGACGACGCTTTCCCTAAGCGAGCCGAACGATGCCCACGAAGCGGAAGGCGGCGCAGACATCCCGGTCGATGAAAGCATCCCGGTCGATGAAAGCGTTCCAGTCAACCTGAGTGTTTCGTGCGGCGAAGAGATTCAGCCAGGACCCGAGAGTTCAGCCGAGACGACACCTGAGGAGCTCCCACTCGACTTGGCGGATGGGTCCGCAGTCGAATCCGATGATTCAGAAGTCGGTGATTCGGAAGTCGGGGAACTGCCCCCGCAGGAAACCAATTCACAAGAGTCTGAGCTGTCGGAAACGCTGGAAGACGAAACTCTGGAAGACGAAACGGCTGACCTGAGAACACTGGAGTTGCGAGCAGCGGAAGACACGACGCTGGAAATGAAAGCGTCGGAGAAGGAGACACCGGGGTCGGAACCACTTGAGGACGAGGCGTCGCGGTCGGAGCACCTGGAATTGGAAACGTCGGAGTCGGAAACAAGTGTTGGCGAGAGCGACTTATCAGAGCTGGCGAAACACGACGAGCCTGACGCTGATCCGGAAAGCGCGATTCCGGAAAGCGCGATTCCGGAAAGCGCGATTCCGGAAAGCGCGATTCCGGAAAGC
>CAZWOU010000345.1:0-3498 GCA_964635375.1 uncultured Pirellulaceae bacterium
AGCATGAACACAGGCATGGATTTCTCCTTGTCGTCACGACGATTAGTTACCGCATTCTATCCATATGACAAGGCAAAACTGCCCGACTCTGCTTGTACCAAGTGTGAGATTCAAGACATTCGCGCAAAAAAAAGCCCCCTAGTGACACGGTTGTGTCACAAGGGGGCGTTAGCGAAGCTGATAATGTCTAAAAATCAGCAAAGAAATCGTCAACATCTTCATCGGAGACGAGGGATTCTGACAATTCGTCAGCGATACCATCCCATCGATCGTCGTCCCCATCGTCCGCGTAACCAAAGATCAGGTCATCGGCCGTAGAGTCAACGCCAACGGTCGGCATTACCTGAACACTCGTTGGGGTCACCGGTTCGACACTTTCGGCAGCAAACGCCCCTTCACCTTCAGCTCCGCCGTATTCCAGCGCGAAACGATCAGCCACCGCTCGGATTACGGAAAACGCGTCAACCAAGTCGATGTCTTGGTCGCCATCAACATCTGCAAAGGGGGAAGCAATCGCCGGCGCGAACAGACTTATGAAAGGTGAACCGTTTGCTGAGTTGATGCCCTTAAGAGTCAAGATCTCCAACATAGCGTCATCAACTCGTGCAGCTTCACCGTCGCCGTTGACGTCGTACTGGAGAAAACCACTTCCGCCGTCGTCGCCGTCGTCACCGTTGAGGTTTGGCGGGTCGAAGTTACCGACGACGGGTCGGGCATATTCATCGCCAAAGGTGGCGCTGAGGTCGTAGCCGAAGGGATCGGGTTCGAAGTCGGCGACGTTGATGTTGAGCCGAGCGTCGAAGCGGATATGGCTGGCGATGCCGCTACCGTGGCTTATCAGCACGAACCACTCGGCGCCTTCGCGAGGCGTGATGCCTTCACGACCTGGGACCCAAAGTCCGATGTCATCGATATCGTCGCCATCGAAGTCGGCGGCGATCGGAGCTTCGCGGGTGCCGATGAAGCCGAACTCGAAGTCGGCGTCGGCGTCGCCGTCCAAACCGTCGACGGCGAAGTCGATATAGAAGTGATCGTCATGCCAGGTGGCCAAGTCGTCGAGGCCGTCGCCATCGAAGTCGCCCACTGTGGGAAGACCTCGCATGTCGCCTGAGAAGGACGTATCCGCGGCGTCGATAGTGAAACTGTGATCGCTATCGAGATACCAAGTGGTGCCGGTGAAGACGCCAACTTCGTCGCCGTTGACGTTGTTGCCGTCAAAGCGGCCGACAATCGGCAGGCCGTTGACTCCGGCCAACGTGTTGGAGTTGTCGATATCGACGACGCCATCGTTGTCGGTGTCGATCAACCATCGCCAGACCCCGCCGACAAACCCGTAGGCGCCGATCTTGTCGAACCCGTCCGCCGTTCCTGCGGGAGCCTCGATGAAGTTTCCGGCGAAGACATCGTCGGTCACGAAGCCCAAGGAGTAGGTGATGTCGCGATTCGACGCGTCGGTGTTTTCCGGATCAAAATGGAAGTTTCCATTCGTGTCGACCCAGACGTTGCCAGCGGCCCAGACGCCCAGTTCGGCGACCGTGTCGTTGGTGAATCGGGCCGCAAAGTCGCCGCCTCGCGAACCGTCGCCAGTGGGGAAGACGGGCGGAGTCGCGGCGTTGAAATCATTTCCGTCGAACGGCGCCGTGGCGCCCGACTCGCCGTCCAAGGCGTTGCCGGCGTAATCAGTCAACGAGTCGGATGCGACCAAGGTGAAGCGGTCGTCGGGAAGCGGTTCGCCGACGTCGTCAGCGCTGTAGAGCACGCCGTCGGCGCCGACCTGATGGACGACCAATTCCAAGCCGAGGATCGCGGCGCCTCCGGGCAAACTATTGGTAATCGTCAATCCGTTACGACTGGTCGCCGTCACGATGTTGACCGCCAAGATCGGAATCACGCCGTTGGCGTCGCCAACCAAGCTGAAGTGGCCTTCTTCGACCGCAGTCGCCAGGAACAAAGCTGCTTGCTGGTAGGTCGCGGTTCGAGCCGGGCCGTCGCTAAAGTGAACCACGATGCTGCTCACTAGCGGCTCGGGCCCTGTCGACGGTTTCGGATCGAACAGGCTGGTCTCGCCATCGAACACCGAAGCGGCGAAGATGCCTTGTTCGTAGACCTCGCCGTGGGTGACGTTGGTCACCACTGGGCCCTCGGAATCGACAAAGATCGTGAACGGCGCGGGAGTCGTTTGGTTGCCGGCCACGTCCTCATAGGTAAAGCGGACACTGTGCTCGCCGTCGGCCAGCAGGGATCCGTCCGCGTCATCGATCGTAGTTTGGATCCACCAATTGCCCTCGACAATCGCGTTGGGCGGATTCTGCGGCTGGAAGGCGTCGTCACCGTCAAGCGGCAAGGCCACCGTGGTGCCTGCGGGGAAGTATCCGCCGCCACTGTTGATCTCCATGATCACCAAATTATTGGCTTCCGCAGTCCCGAAGAACTCAGGCAGCTTGTCGTTGGTGTAATGGTCGGTAAACGTGGCGTCGTAGCCCGTGATCCCCGAATCGCTTTCCGGGTGCAGGTCGCCTTCGCCAGCGTAGGCCACCGTGTCGATCAAGATATCGAGCAGGAAGTCTTCGCTGATGTTGCCGGCGCGATCCTCAACCTCCAACTTCAGGTTGTGAATATTGTCGGCCAAGGCCGCGGTGGTTTGCGTCAGGAATGTCAGGGCGGTGAAGTCGCCGATGTCAGCCAGCGAATCGTAAAGCAGGACTTCGTTCGTCGCTTCTTCACGATCGTAGATGCGGAAGATAAAGTTCAGCGGGTCGATGTGATCCGCGTTGTTCGGATCATGCGACGTCATCGTCAATGTCGGGGTGTTGTCATTGGTGATGTTGTCGTCGTTGTGCCGGCCGCTGTCGCTGGCCTCCACAAGATCAAGGAAAGGCGTGTTGGGTTGATAGGTATCGACCTCCATCGTCAACGCGGCGCTCTCGGCGCTAATGTTGCCGGCCTTGTCTTCCAAGGTCGTAGTAATATCCCAAACACCGTCCTCAAGCGGCTCGACAGTCACCTCCCAGAAACCAAGTTGTTCGGGGAGTGATCCGTCGCGATCGCCGTCGGATTCGTTGGAGCCGACGACGCCTTCACCAATCAACTGGCGGGCTCCAGTGTTGCCAGCGGTTGGAGTTGCGTAGATGCGAACGATTGAATTTCGCTCACCCACGCCGTCGAATGCGGGAGTTTGCACGTTCGTTACATTGTCGTCGTTCTCTTGACCACTGTCACTGCTCGAGAGCAGGTTGGGAGCGGCCGTGGCGATAGGCGGAGTGAAGTCGATCGTGATCAACAACTCTTCCGACTGGGCGCTGCGGTTACCCGGCGTGTCGAAGGCTTCGACGGAAATCGGGTGGGCGCCTTCAGTGGGAATGCCGTAGGCGATCGTGTTGGTCGGGAAGTCGATACGCAACAAACCGAAGCCGTCAGTCGCTCCATCGGTGGCGTCGAAAACGGCGTCGAAGAAGAAGTCATCGATGACCGTCTCGCCATCCTTGACGATCACTCGCG
>CAZWOU010000346.1:0-3366 GCA_964635375.1 uncultured Pirellulaceae bacterium
GGCCTTGACCGTCTCCGGCCACCAAGCAATCGTCGGCTCGCGCATTCCGCCTTCCCACGTGCTGCCCTTACCTCCGCGCAACAGGCCAGCTGATCCACCGTGTTCGTTGAACGGAAGCCATGGACCATTGTCGGAAGTGAACACAACCAGAGTATTCTCCGCCAGCTTGAGTTCCTTGAGGGTGCTGAGCACCTGGCCGACGCTCCAATCGATTTCCTCGATCACGTCGCCATAGAGTCCTCGCTGGCTTTTCCCCGACGTTTGCTCGGACGCGAACAGCGGCACGTGAGGCATGCTGTGAGGCAAGTAGACAAAGAAAGGTCCGTCGCGGTGCTGGCGGATAAAACGCAGGGCCTCCTCCGTGTAGCGGCGCGTGATGGTTGTTTGATCGGCTGGCCGCTCAACGATCTTTTCGTCCCGCATGATCGGCACATTCCAATACGATGTCTTGGGCGCCAAGAACGCAGCCCTGCCTTTGGGGCCGTTGGGTACTCGGTCCATGTCGTTGGAATAGGGAATGCCGAAGTACTCGTCGAACCCGTTGTTCGTCGGCAAATAGGGCGGCATGTGTCCGAGATGCCATTTGCCGAAACAGCCGGTTGCGTACCCTTTGGCCTTGAGTGCTTCAGCGATCGTGATTTCGTTGGCCGGGATGCCTCCTTTCGAGTTGGGGAACAGAACGCGACGTTTGTCGCTGCACATGCCATTACGTGCTGGCAAGCGACCCGTCATCAGGGCCGCGCGGCTGGGCGTGCAAACGGGCGACGCGGAATAGAACTGTGTGAGTTTCATTCCCTCTGCCGCCATTCGGTCCAGGTTGGGAGTTCTGATCGTCGGGTGGCCGTAGCAGCCAAGGTCGCCGTAGCCCAAATCATCGCAGAAAATCACGACGAAATTGGGCGTCTCGGCCGCCTCGATTCGGCTGGCTAAATGGGCCCCGCTGACAGCCGCGACCAGCGCGGCGATGCGGACGGTCAAGTGTCGTTGTTGCGTCATGGCAGATCTCTCAAGTGTTGTAATCAATGTGGTGTTTCAGAGTGGCGTTTCAGGATTTGAACCGGTCCGGCTTAACGGTCGGAAGAGCCAGCGAGTTGAGCGGTTTATCGAGCGACAGCAGCCTCGTCTAATAAGTAAGATCGCAATTTGGACTCCGCTTCTCGTCCTTGATTCGATTGAGAATTCGGTTCCTTGGGCCGCGATTAGCCGGCATCAGTTTGAGTCGTTATTTCGTCGACATTCCCAGTAGCCAGTCGCCCAGTTTGGGGCTGCACTGGGCTAGCGCGAACAGAAATCTTGCTTTGGCGGGCAGAACGAGTTCAGGGCTTCGCCTCTCGCACCCTCGAACAATTTTCTCGGCGACCTGTTTTGGATCGAGCCCCTTGAGTCTTGCGCCGCCGCCAGGTTGTTTGGCATGGTCGGGGAGCGACTCGGCTTCGGCCGCATACCGGGTTCCCGCATCCTCCCTCTGCAGCGGCCCCGGGCAAACAAGCATCACGTGGACGCCGTCATCCTTCAATTCCAATCGCAGTTGATGAGCGTAGGCGGCCACCGCGTGCTTCGTTGAGGGGTAAGTTCCCAGGAATCGACTGGCGGTCTTGGAGGCCAGCGATCCAATGAACACGAGGCTGCCTTTCGCGTCGATGATTGCCGGCGCCGCCGCCTGAGTCCCGTGGACGGCAGTGATGAAGTTGGTCTCCATCGCCGCGCGAAACTGTTCCGGGGAGGACGCCAGAGCGGAGCCTCGCGATGAAACGCCTACATTGTTCACCCAGACATCGATTCGTCCGAATTGATCGCGAATCTCGTCAACGGCCGTCTGCAGCTGAACGCTGTTCGTGGCATCGGCGACCCTTGGCTCAAGCTTGCCAGATTCGCAGTTCGCCGCCGCTTCTTCGAGGCTCGCGGCGTTTCGGCCAAGAATAACAACACGCGCCTCGCGAGCTGCAAAGGCGTTTGCGATAGACAGGCCAAGTCCCGCAGACCCGCCGGCAATAACGACTACCTTCTCGCTCCAGGCACTCATAGCGTGGCGATCTCCCAACGAGAGGCCAAGGGCGTTGGAAGCAGCGGTGTGGAAAGTCCGGAAAAATCTTTTGGCCGGTCGTTCGCGGCGTCCCCGTCGCCGACGCTGTCGTTGGCTTGGCCAGGATCGGCCTCGCCGACGGGTTGAAATCTGGTAACTCGCCAGGAGACGCTTCGATTGTTGCCAAATCGAACTTGCTCAAGTCGGTAGTACCTGCGGGGAAAGCCCCATTGCGGATCAAATTCGGCTCGCAGTTTCAGGTGCAGCGCATTTGCTTGAGCGTGCTCCTTTTTCGGGTGTCGCAGTCGCTCGACATCACTGGCTATTGTGGAGAACATTCCGTTCACGCTCCAGGTGCCCAGGGTTCGTTGCTGCCTGAGCGGCTGTCCGTTTCGCAGTGCCTTGCGGGCGATTCCGCGACGAACTTCGACAAAGTAAGTTGCCGCTTGCAATCCAGTGACCTGGATTTCTACGTCGTAATTGTCAATGGACTCCTCAGCCCAATGGCTCCTCGCCTGATCGAATAGCTCCGGCGTAAGTGCTGGGGTGGGGGATGCACTGGTTTGCCGGTAATAAACGAGCCCAGCAACCAGCCCCAGCAGGGCGCCTAGCGCAATTGCTGTCACCATCGCCCGCGTGGTGCGAAGGGGTCCCTTTTTCGAGTTGAGTTTTACGTCGTTGGCGATGGTCGTCTTGCCCCAATAGGCATCAGTCTGTGAGAATGCCCCAAGCGTTGCTTAGAAAAGAACGTGCGGTTTGCATTCCAGAACCGCCTGTTCGTTCAAGCGATTTCGGTATTTTGGCTGTGAAAATCAGTTGCGGCGTCGGCGTATCGTCCTGTGTTCGGATGGAAAATGGGGTTTGCGATGCAGGCCTATTCTGCCGCCGCCCAGTCGTCGGGTCAACTCATGAGGAGTTTTGTTGAAAATGTCAGACGCCGTTACCCAGCACGCCCGCACCAAGATTATCGCGACCCTTGGTCCAGCCACTCTAGGTCACCAAACGCTGATGGAACTGATTGATGCGGGAGTGAACGTCTTCCGGATCAATATGGCCCATGGCGACCGCGCATCTCATGACCAAGCGCTGGATTCGGTTCGAGCGGCGGCGTCGGAGTCAGGCCGGCCGCTGGGCGTGCTGATCGATCTGGCCGGCCCTAAGATTCGTCTCGGACAACTGTTGCAGAGCCCGTTGGATTGCGGGACGGGGCAGGAGTTTCATTTCGTTCGCACGGGTGTTCAGCCGCAACACAATCATGAGCTCGCCTGTACTTACGAGTTGCTGGTGGACGAACTCTCGGTTGGTGATCATGTCCTCTTGGCCGACGGTGCGGTGGCGATGCG
>CAZWOU010000347.1:0-3337 GCA_964635375.1 uncultured Pirellulaceae bacterium
ACTCCAGCAAGTGGCTGACCGCGCCCGTAATGCTGCCGCCGCACAACCACTCCACCAACTCGTCCGACACGCTCTTGGCTACCTCATCGCTGCGAATCATCGGCTCGTACATGAACGTACGACCCACCTGCGTGTGGCGAACTAACTCGCGCACCTCCATCTTGCGGAGCATGGTGGCGACCGTCGTATAGGCGAGCTGTTCGCCATCAAGCCGCTCTCGAACTCCGGCCACCGTCAGCGGCGAACCGTCCCATAGCGTCTTCATGATTCTCAACTGCAGCTTGCCAAGTTTCATTTGCTCAACCCCGAATTTGGGCGGATTGGCGGCTTCCAACCTCGCTTGGTTTGCCGCCGTCAACTACTACGGTAATACTACCAGGGTAGTTTTTCGTCTGTCAAGCAATTTCCTTGGAAGATATTTCTGAGGAAATGCCGCCCAGTTGGCAAGGGGTTGGCCCGAGGCGCAAATCTTCTTGCGCCTTTTCGCGCTCTTTGTGGCCTTCTTTCTTTCCCTTCGCCGACGAACGATAGCCACGAAAAACACAAAAAGGAGAATGCGATGGGACGGGCGCTCGCTAGTCTTTGCGACGTGGAGCGGAAGGTATGGAGCGTCTCTCCAGAGCGTCTCCCCGCATGCAAATCTTCTGGCGCCTTTTCGCGTTCTTTGTGACCATCTTTCTTTCCTTTCGCCGACGAACGATAGCCACGAAAAACACAAAAAGGAGAATGCTGCGATGGGACGGCTCGCTAGTCTTCGCGTCGCGGAGCGGAGTAGCCGCAACCAAATTAAGAACAGGCGCGACGCTGCCGCGGTAGATTGATGTCTTGATCCGCATCGCCGCCATTGCGGCCATAATCAACGCTAGAAACGCAAAAGATCGACGACTTAATAACCATCGCGGATGTTGTATCGCCAGGGATCAGCGCCCGCAGGCGAGCCCTTGGCAATACACATCCGGAAGTCTCAGTCAGTCTGGTTCGCGAAGAGGTCCTATTGAATAAAGCGCCTCAGCAGAATGGCCCGATCGACGTTGTGGTTTTCGCCTGGTTCGTAGGCGACGGGAGTCGAACGGTCGATAACGTAGTAACCTCGATGTCGTTTGACGTTGCCAAGATCGGCGCCGAGTTCGCGGCCCAGACGATAGCCGTCTGGATGCGACTCGGGGATCTCAAAATTGGCGCCTACCCGCCGATGCACCGGTTCCACCTCGAAGAATCCGACGGTCACCCAGACGGAGAACACGTTGGACGTGGTCGAAGTCAGGTTCGCCATGCGTGAGAGGCCGAGGTATCGATGATTGGCGTTATGATTTTGGTTTCGCCATCTCGCCGTGGCCACTGGCGTCGTTGTGGGATCGGGTACGAACAGCGGTTCGTTGCGGTAAATATCGTCCCCAGCGCCGCCATCGGCTTCATTATCGACCGTGCCGTCGCTGTTGTCATCGATCCCAGCCGCTCCCCACTGCCCGTCGGCGCCGCGGGTTGGCGTAAGCGAATCGCGACGCAGCAGCGTTCCCTGAACGTCGTCCATAAAGGGCGAGTTGGAAGCGTCCCTCAAGGGCGTGCCGTTGATTTGATTCTTGACGATTTGCAAACCGTCTCGAGCAAACTGCGTGCGGATCGGCCGAGGCAACATGGTTGTCGCCCACGCTGGTCGGAATGGGTTGGCGAACCGTGTTGGGTAATAGGGATCCAAGTCCAAAGGATGGTCCTGAGTGTTGTTCCTGCCCCTCAGGCCGTAACCGCCTCTGGAGGCAAGTGGCGCGAAGGGTGCGACAAGGGCTCGAGGCACCGTGTGGTAGCCGCGACGGCTCATGAAGAACTTGTTCGCGAAGCGGGCGGTGTCAAGCGAGGGAAATCCCTTCATGATTCCCTCCAGGGGTCCAGCGCGGAGATCGTCCGAGATTCCTTGCAAGGATTGCCCGCCGACGCGCGCCAGGCCAAAATCGCCGGCGTCATCAACGGTTCCATTATTATCGTCGTCGAGCCCGGCAACTCCCCATTCACCGTCCGGACCACGGACGTTTGTAATAGGGATGGTGTTCAAGTTGATTTTGCCGGGATCTCTTTGCTTTGAGACTCGGTTAAACGGCGGCCGGAATCCATCCTGGGCTGTGTTCAGGTCATCCGAGCCTGGCCAACCCGCTTCGCCAATATCATCAACTTGGCCATCGCGATCATCGTCCACGCCGGCTCGGCCCCATCGGCCATCCGCGCCGGGCGACGCGGGCTGGCTGAATGCAATCGGGTTGAGCCATTTCTCCGTATCGACAAACCGAGAGGGAGTTTCCACGAAATCAAACAGTCGGTAAAAGTTCGCGCCGGCGACTGGTTGTCCGGCGATCCGACGAATCTGATTGTTCAACGGGTTGTAGCTATGCGAGGAGAAGAAGTTCATCAGTTGGTAGAACCGCCGCTTCTTCGCGAGCGTGGGGAACTCGTTGTAGTTGTCGTACTCGACCGGCGGTGTGACCAGATCTCGATTCGACTGAAACTCGAGGAACAGTCGACTCGGCGTGCTCGAGGGCACCTGCAACAATTCGAGCGCGTTGGCATACGGTCGGTTGTTCCACCAGATGGTCGGCAATGGGAGAACTTTGGGGTCGCCCATGTACTGTTGCGACGTCGTGCCGGCGGGGGTCGCAACGCCCTCTCGCCGGAACCTCAAGGCGGCGGCGGCCGTGCCTGCAGGATCCGAATTGTTGAGGAAGCCGAGCGTGTGTTTTAGTTCGTATTGGAAGGCGTGGCTCGCTGGGGCCCCGGCATGCTTGCCATTCGTTGGGGGATCTTCGGTGACGGGGTTGAAGAAGTTCTGGAACTGGTTCCCCGGCCCGTTCTTGCCTCGTTGACGCGACGCAAATTCCAAACCGCCAGGGCTCTGCTTGCTGGTATCGTCTGGGTCTTGATTGGTCCGGTCTTCGCCGTTGTATACCGTCAAGTCGGTCGACGCCCAGTCGACCGATAGATATGGGTTTACTGCGAATCCAGGGGTGTGTTGAGGATGGCCTGGCATCGGATTCCAGGGAATCGTCGGATTGGATAGTCGCTGAAGGAATGTGGTCCGCACATCCTCATAGCTATCGACTTCCAGCATGTCGTCGCCATCCGCATTCTTCAGCGGTCTGTCTCGCCAAGGCGCGCCCGGATCATCGCCATCGAACGGCACGTCGGGAAGCGTATCGGCTGGCATCATGCCCATCGCCGCTGATTCTTCATCGTAGTAATAATCATCCGGGTAGGTCGCTCCAAGCGGATGCGAATAGTCCGGGGCGTCATAGTACTTGTTGGTGCTTGCCAGCGGTTCGGTGAAACTCAGTCCGATCCCCCAGTCCTGAGC
>CAZWOU010000348.1:0-3321 GCA_964635375.1 uncultured Pirellulaceae bacterium
CCTTCTTCCCCGCTGGACACCTCGGCCGCCACCGCCAAACCACTTGAAACCGTTTTGAGCTAAGGGTGTCCCCAACCGTCGTTTTGAGCTAAGGGTGTCCCCTGAGCTCCCTTCCCCTGAGCTCCCTGAGCTACCCTGAGCTAACCCTGAGCTAAGGGTGTCCCCAACCGTTATGAGCTCAACCGTTATGAGCTAAGGGTGTCCCCAACCGTTCCAACCGTTGACCCAACCGTTCCCTCAACCGTTGAGCTCCAACCGTAACAAGGGTGTCCCCAACCGTTCCAACCGTTCTGGCCGTCGAATCGACACCGAGTTCTTCTTCATCCCAGGCCTCAGCTATTTCGGCAGGCCTCGGGTCGCGTTCCTCATACAACACTTCTTGAACTTCATGCCGCTGTCGCATGGGCAAGGACTGTTGCGGCCGAATCGTTTAGCGCGGTGGTTGACGAAGTTGGGAAAGATGGTGGCGGTGTCCTGCCGAAACATGGTTGAGAGCATCTTGTAGAGATCGGGGTTCTTTTGCTTAAGCTTCTCCGGCGCTTCGAAGAAGTACTCAACTAGGACCGCGAAATACTCCGCCTCATTCGTATAAGCGTACGGCCGGACGTGCGATCGGTGATCCGCCGGCTCGCCCAGCTCTTTGCCTACCCACTCGATCCACGAGCGCGCGACCTCGACGGGCACTCCGGGTGGAAGTCCATCGATCGCTCCATCGGCGCCGTCGATCAGGTGGGCAAACTCGTGAATCCCCACGTTGTTCATATCGGTCGCGATGTCAAAGCCGGTGTGGAGCGACGGCTTGGAGAGAATCATTACTCCACTCAAATGCCCCGTGCCAACCATGCCCAACGTGTCGCGCGGAACAGCTTCATCCGTGGAATAGTCATCGTTGAAACTGCTGGGGTAGATCAGCACTTCGCCCAGCCCGGAATACTCCCAGTCGTCGAAAGCAAAGACGGGAATGATGGCGCTCGCGGCGACTAAGACTCGCGTCGTTTCATCGACATCGGTTCGAATTCCCGTGATGCGAGTTTCATCGAGGAAGACCTTAGTCAACAGGCGAAATCGCTCCTGCTGTTCGGCATCGAGCGCGTTGAAATAGGAAACCTTCGAACGAAGAATTCCCTCCCACACATCTGGGAACGGGATCGCCATGACGCGCGTCCGCCTCGTGCATTGTCGACGAGACCACCAGTAGGCGACCGGTCCCAGAAAGACGCCTGCGTAGAACCACGGATAGAAGAACCCAAGCGTCAGCGCCGCGACCACCGTCACTGTCGCGGCGACAAGCGCAAAGTTCCGATCGCGGCGGCGTATGGTTGGCGTGACGAGCATTGAGCGGTTTCAAGATCCTTGCTGCGAGGCCTGTTGGAACAAATGCCGAACGGCGCGTCCGCTGATCGTTTCATTTTCGAGTAGCTCTTGGGCAACCAGTTCAATGGCCCTCGTGTGCACTTGGTCGCCAAGAATATGTTCCGTCTTGGCAAGCATGCGACTTTCGAGCCGGGCAAGTTGACGATCACTTGACGCCCGAGTCGTCAACAGGCGCCTGATGGCTCTCAGATCGAGCGAGGCTCCGTGCTCACAGTATTGCGATGTAATCTGGCTCTCCGCGACCATGCCGGCAAAGAGAATGAGAGCTTCGTCTTCCAGCGAGTCCTTCGACGCCTTGAGTCGCCCTCTGTCGATCTTGCATACACCGAGCCGACCTCCGCCGGTCTGTAGCTGGGCCGGCGCGATCGTGACCTTGTGGACTGGACGCCCCAGCGTGAACGCCATGATGGCGTGCCCCGCCTCGTGGTACGCGGTCGCAACCAACTCGGCCATTGCCGATTGCGCCGTCTCGCCAGAGGGCGCCGACGGTCTTGGCGAGTTGTTCGTCATAGTGGGTGCAACGCAGATTCGGCTCGCGTACGGGTCAGTTGGCCGCACAAACAAGTCATACGTCCAACAACAGTGCACTTCGCGGCGGAACTACAGTAGAGCCGGCAAAGGTCCCGACTGAGCCACACCGTTCTTCTGCAGAGTGAGGTCGAGATTGCCATAGTGGTCGATTGGGTTTCCGAAGGCGTTCAATATCGTCGTGTACCAATTGCCGATCGTGGCGTGGCCACTCGCGCCGTATTCGGGAAACTGGACATAACGACCGGCAAGCTTCAACCGACCTCCGCACCCGCCGACGACGATGAACGGCCATTCATTGAGATTGCCGTGATGCTCGTTTCCCGAGTCGCTCATATAGATAATCGTCGTATTGTCGAGCATTGTGCCATCCCCCTCCGGGACGGCTTTCAGCTTGTCAGCCAGATCGGCGAGCAATTCCATGTGATGCTTGCGGATAATGTCACGCGATTGCTCGGGCGTCTTACCGTTACAGACTTCACCGTGACCGATGCCATGCACGTTCTTGTCTGACAGACCAAGGTCTCCGTAGCTCGTGCTGATATTGTCCAGTCGCATCGTGACGACGTTGGTGATACCGGAGATCAGCGCCGCGGCAATGAGATCAAAGTGGGCTCGTTGCCGAATTGTTGGCCGTTTCGAGAGAAAATGATCGGCAAAGGGCGGCGCGTGCTTCTGGATTTGATCTCCCATCAGCGCCAGCTTCTTCCGGCGAACTTGCAACTCTTCAAACGCATTGAGGTAGTGTCCCATCTTCTCCTGTTCGGCGCTGGGCAGAGTTTGGCTGAGTTTACGGATGTCGCCAACCATGAAATCCAGCAGGTTCGATTGCAAGCCGTAGCGCAGCTTAGCGCGTTCGGTATTGGTAACCGCGCTGCCAAACAACTGCTCATAAGCAACATCGGGGCTTGCTTGAAACGGCAATTCGCGGCCCTGACCAATCGCGGAAATCCCGGGGTACAGCGTGCCCTCCGTTTCTTTCCCCATGACCTTGCCGCGGAGCACCAAACCGACGTGGTTGAACGGCGATGGAAACAGTTTGGCCAATTCGGCGTCGAGGGTAGCGCGGAGTATTGAGCCCGAGTTGTGCTCGCCGCCGGTCCTGTAGACGCCCATCGCGCCAAACCAGCTTGAGTGGCCGCCTTTGCACATTTTGCCCGACAGACCCTGCAAGATAGCAACTTGGTCCTTCAAGGGTTCGAGCGGCGAAAGCGTGTCGGGAAGTTTGTGCTCGGCCAGCAGTTCGTTAACGTAGCGGCTCTTGTCAGCAATCGCGGATTTGAGAGTTGGCGGCTCTAGCCTTTCGGGAATGATGCCGCTGGACTTCATGACGAACACAAATCGTTGCGGCAGTTTGTTTGACGCGGCGCCGGCCGCCTCGGCAGCGCGGACATAGGCTGCCTCGCTGTTGCTGGCACG
>CAZWOU010000349.1:0-3013 GCA_964635375.1 uncultured Pirellulaceae bacterium
CCTCGATTTCAAGATATCCACCAACCCCAACTCTTAGTGTTGACCCTGCACTAGTCTACCGCCGGCTACTGGGCCAGATCCAGTCGGACCAACTCTCCTTGCTGCGTATTCAAGACCGAGTCAGCACGGGAAGACGCATTCAGGTCCCGAGTGAAGACGCGCCCGCCGCGGTTCGCGCGATGGGACTTCAGCGATTGCTGGAGCAGAAGAACCAATCGGCTCACAATCTCGACTCAACCCAGTCCTACTTGAGCGCCAGTGAGGCGGCGATAGGCGGCGTTTCGGACGTGATCATCGATACCCGCGCCTTGGCCCTCTCGATGGCCGACAACACGAGAACCGACATCGAACGGGACGCGGCGGCAGCCGAAATTTCGCGCGCTGTTCGCCGGAACGCAAGCTGGCGTCACGCCGTTTTCATTCGAGGGCGCCTTCATCGCGTTCAACGGCAATAGTGGATCGCTCCCCAGTTATGCTGACCTGGGCATGTTGTTCCAGTCCAATGTCACCGCCCAAGAGGTCTTCGGCGCCTTCTCCGATGGAGTTCAGTCCATTGCAGACCTGAACCCAATCGTGACCGAGCAAACTCGGCTGGGAGATCTTCGCGGGGGTCAGGGAATTACCACGACCAGCATTCTTGTATCGGATGGACCAAACAGCAGCACAATCGACATCAGCAGTGCCGAAACCGTTGGCGATGTCATTGATCTGCTGCAATCGAATCCCCCTGAAGGGCGGCGAATCACCGCCCGCGCAGTGGGAAACCGGATCCAAGTTGAATTGGACGCCCTGGGCGGGGGCAATCTGACCATCCGCGAAATTGGGGGCGGCACCACCGCGGCCGAACTCGGTATCTTCGACCCCAACGGCGTCGGCGTGGGTCCGCTGGTCGGCGATGACCTCAACCCCATCCTGCGATCCACCACGGAACTTCGAAATGTGCTGGGCGTGCGGGCGACGGCTGTCCTGCAATCGACCGCCAGCGGACCGGGGATTTCGGAGTTCAGCAATGACATTGTCTTTGAAGCCAAACTGCGAGGAGCCGAGTTTAACGACTACGACATTCACTATGTCGACGATGCGGCGCTGCAAGCCGCACCTGGACTCCCGGCTGGAAGCGAAACCGCCCGGTTGGAAACGAGCGCCACCTCCTCAGCCGCTTCGCTGGCGTTCAGCGGCTTGAACAACAACCTGATTCTCACTGCCGACACCGCTGGGGCTGCCTTCAACGATACCAAGTTCGTTATCGCGTCTGGGGGCGCTCTGGGGGCCGGCGCTTCAGCCTCTTTTGACGCCTCCAGCCGCACGGTGACTATCCAGGTCGATTCGGGCGGAGCCAGCGAAATACAAAACGTGATCGCCGCTATCGACGCCAGTACTCCTTTCACTGCAACCTACGACGGATCTGATCCGGCCGATGGCGGCTACGCGGCGACCGCGACGGTAGCCGCCGGCGACATCGGAAACCTTGAGGCGGACACCGGCAACTCGGGGGGCGATGCGAACACGATCTTCGTTCATATTCAACCCGGAAGCAGCACCGCCAATAACGTCGTAGCCGCGCTGCAGGCGCCCGCCAACGGCATCGCGGATCTGTTCGACGTCAGCCTGGACGAGAAGGACATGGGATCCGTGCTCCTTTCCGGCGGCGATGGGATCGTCGATGTTGATGCAACCGCCACCACCGCAAATGGCGAGGGGGAGGATCTGGATCAATCGACTGGATTCCTGATCACCAATGGCGGACAAACTTACACAATCGACTTGACCGACGCGAGGACCGTTGAGGATCTGCTCGATACTCTCAACGGCTCCGGCGCCTTTGTTCGCGCGGAAATCAACAGCGCCGGCAACTCGATCGACATCCGCTCCCGGTTGAGTGGCGCCGACCTGCACATTAGCGAGAATGGCGGTTCCACCGCGACGCAGTTGGGCGTTCGAACTTTCAGCCATACCACCATACTCGACGACCTGAATCACGGCGCCGGGGTGCGGACGGACGAGGATGTCGACTTCACGATTCGCCGAAGCAGCGGCGTAGAGGTCGACGTCAATATTTCCACTGCCGAAACCGTGGGCGACGTGGTCGACCTGATCAATCTCGCCGCCGGCGAAGACATCGCCCAACTGGCAAGCAGCGGCAACGGAATTCAAATCGTTGAAAGCAATCCCACGGGCGGCGTGGCCCTCTCCGTCATCAAAGCCCCTGCCAGTTCCGCAGCCTGGGATCTTGGACTCGTTGAGATAGGTCAGACTGAGTCGTACTCGACGGATGGCGCCGCTCCCCTCGCGGCTTCCGCGCTCGTTACCTTCGTCTCGCCTGATGATATCGACAATGCGTTCAAGGTGACCTCGACTCAGCCAGGCACGCTGCACAACGGAGTACAAATCGTGATTGACGGCAGCGGCACCACCGCAGCCGCCTCCGCTGCTTTCGATTCCGGCGCTGGGACATTGACGATCACGATCGATCCGACTCAATCCACGGCCAACGACGTTGTTAGCGCAATTAATGACGCGACCAATATTCCCTTTGAAGCGGCGCTCGACCTGACCAGTGACCCAGGCAACAGCGGGGCCGGACTGATACCGACGATTGGAACTGTTGGGCTTACGTCGGGTGGCACCCTTAATGCCACCGCTGAGCGGGCCGCTGTGGTGACTGCTTTCGCTGTGCCGTATACCGTGGATTCTTTCATCCACATTGAAGCGGCTGATGCGGGTGAGGCATTTAATGACGTCGTTGTTGAGTTCCGGGATACGCTTGTTGGAGATGTTGCCGCCGCCTCTTACGACGCGGGCGCCAAGCGTCTGACGATTGATGTTCAAGTCGGCGTGACTACCGCCAACACGGTTATTGCCGCGCTTGGCTCGGTCGCAGAGTTTAACGCAACGCTTGATACCCAGGTCGACCCCAGCAACGATGGGACCGGGCCAGTGGGCGGCGGCGAATTCACTCTCGCGGGCGGCACTCCCGAAGTGCTGCAGGCAGATGATGTGAACCCCTTCGAAG
>CAZWOU010000349.1:3023-3281 GCA_964635375.1 uncultured Pirellulaceae bacterium
TTCAATACGCTGTTGAGGTTGCGAACAGCATTGGGCGACTCTGAGCTCACGCAAATCGAGCGCCTCGTCGACTCGATCGACGTCGATTTTCGCAGGGCAAATTTCAGCCGAGCAGAGATTGGAGCTCGACAGAACGCTTTGGATTCACTGCGAACGCGGCTGGAAGATGAGGACATCGAATTGAGACGAACGCTCTCAACGGAGATCGACGCGGATCTCGTCGAAGCTATATCGGAACTCACCTCAAGACAAGCCGCC
>CAZWOU010000350.1:0-3231 GCA_964635375.1 uncultured Pirellulaceae bacterium
TTCTTTTTCTTGTTTCTCGCGGTGTGCACCTTTTTTGATGAGGCTGCACAGTCGCTGAATTGCCGAGTGAATTAGCAGGGGCGGTGAGCCGCTTGTTCACGTTGTTCGCAATTCAACCCACAGGTCCAGTGATGCGTTCTCTGCTCAAGGCCTCTCTGCTGTTCTTTTTGATTCCTGCACTCTCGGTGGTCGCCACGGCGCAAGACCGCATCCAGCTGATTCGCCTGACCGACGACGCAACATCAACGCAAGCCGAGCCAATTGCGTTCGAGCTAAGCGACGGCGCAAGTCAAAAGAACGGCGCAAGTCAAAAGAACGGCGCAAGTCAGAAGAACTGCGGGTGCTCTAAGTCGGGCAAGTCGGATTGCGGATGTGATGCGCAGCCGACCTGCGGTTGCGGCGGCAAGTCCTGCGGTGGTTGCGGAGCGGCTGCCAGTAAGAAGGCCGCGGGTGCTTACAAGGGCATGTACTTCCTCAACGACTACTCATACCTCTGCGACCCCTGCTATGACGACCATCTCCTCGGAGACCGTCTCAAGCGAATGAGTGTTGGCAACGGCATCCTCGACCTTGGCGGACAGTTGCGACTGCGTTACCACAGTGAAAGGGGCATGAAGGGACAGCGGTTCCTCGCCAACTCGGATGACTTCCTGCTGACGCGACTGCGCCTGTTTGCCAACTACGAAGTCAACGACATCACGCGAGTCTATTTCGAAGGTCTTTACGCGGACTCCGCCGGGCATACTTTGCCAGCTCGTGGAATCGATCAGAACTCGATGGACATTCAGAACTTGTTGATCGACGTGAAGTTGACCGACACGGTCACGGTCAGGGCAGGGCGGCAAGAGCTGCTGTACGGATCACAACGCGTCGCGTCGCCTCTCGATTGGGCGAACACCAGGCGCAAATTCGAAGGCATGAATGTGCTCTACCGCGATGGTGACTTGTCGCTGGACGGCTTCTTCCACCACTACGTCCCGGTATTGCCTAACTCGATCGACGAAGCGGACTACGACCAGCCGTTCTACGGCGTCTACGGAATCTACACCGGCTGTTCCACCACATACGATTTCTATTACCTAGGCAAAGAGAACAGCGACATTGGCCAGTCGCTGCACACGATCGGCGGCCGTGTCCAAACGAAAGTGGATGACATACTGTTCGACTTCGAAGGCGCCACCCAGTTTGGGCGACGGTCCACGGCGGTCAATCAAGAGGAAGGCTTTGCCACGATCGGCCTCGGTCACGCTTGGACTGATTGCACATGGTCGCCGACGGTCTGGTTCTACTTCGACTACGCCAGCGAGAATTACAATCAACTCTATCCGCTCGCTCACAAGTACCTGGGTTTCATCGACGCTGTCCAGCGCCAGAACATCGAGAGCCCCAACGTGTTAGTGAAGGCCAAACCGCACGACAAAGTGACTCTGCTGCTTTGGTATTACCACTTGCAATCGAATTCGGCCGCCGCGGTGCCATCCATCGGCGGCGCCCATCCGCAGAACGGAAGCCGCTATCTCGGCAACGAGCTCGACATCCTCGCCAAGTGGCAAATGACGCCCCGCTCAGACTTGGTCGTCGGCTGGTCGCACTTCTGGAAGGGCAGCAAGATCGACAACCCGGGCGATGCCGACTTCGCCTATTCGCAACTGCAAATCCACTTCTAATAGCCTCGGATCAAACGGCGCCGAGCGGGGCAAGGCATCCGCTTGCGTCGTTGACCGTTCCGCCTATCAGCTGCTAGAATCCCTTCCTCAGTCGGGCAACGGCCCAGTTCCACGCGTCTCGACTGCACCCACTTTGGGGCGACTAGCTCAGTTGGTTAGAGCGCCGTCTTCACACGGCGGAGGTCACAGGTTCGAATCCCGTGTCGCCCACTAACCCGGTTGGCATGGTTTCGCAGAAAGCTGCAGGGACCTGCAAAACCGGGCTTTTTTCATACCCATCGGAATCCTGCCAAAAGACTTGCAGGCGTCACCAGGAAGGGCGAAGATGGGGGCTGTGTGAATAATGTCCGGAACGTTCCCGATCAGTACTTCCCGGTCAATCTCAACTTCCCATGCCTGCTCAAAAAGTCCTCATCGACGGGACGCTTCAGGCAATCGGGCCATCTTCAGCACAGGCAATTCCATCGTGCAGCCGCACGATCAACTCCGCCACCGGATCCACATCGGAATGACCGAACGCTCCGATAAACACGCACGTGGAATACCCCTGCGTTGCCTGCTCGTACTCCTGTTCCCACCGGCGAAACGCCTGTTCGGCTGCATCATCAGGCCAGGGAAATCGTCCCGGAGGATTCTTCATCTCACAGCGGTAAGGCTTAGGTGTCAGGCGTGCGCGAAAGCACTGCTGCGATCTGCACAGCGTGACATACAGCGGGTCACTGCCAAAATCTTCCAGCAGCCGTATCGTTTCCGGCGACAGTGGATCCCAGGTCTGGCTTGTCACCAGCACCCGAAACCCATTGCTGGTCCGGTACAGCCGTACGCCCAGTCCCTCCGACTGTTCCACAAGTTGACGGACCCGGTCCACAATCACTTCGTCCTGATCCGACTGATCCAGCTGATCGGCCTGCGCCCCCTGGCCCAAGAAACCGGTCAGCAGTCCGAAGAGCGCCGCCAGGCATCCCTGACCGCCGGGGGACTCCTGAGCGGGATAGTCAATGTCGGCAAACGCAACGTTCGCCGTATTTAGAATCAGCGCGCCGTAGGAATTGCGGGTGATAACTGCCGGGATGTCTCCGTCGAGTTCGATTTCGCGGACAATTTCTTCGCGCAGCGGCCGTTCACCGTACGCGTACAACTGCGGTTCGTGCCCCTCGCTGATCGCGACCGCAGCCGCCCGGGCCCGTTCGGCGGCCCGCTCCAGCGCTTCTTCCACACTGGTGTCGGAACCTCCGTAACACTCCACATTCCACGGGTGATCCTCGCTCTGAACTCGTTCCGCAGCCTTGGCCCAGTATCGGTACGTTTTCATGGTTCCTCTCCCTTCCGGTGAATGTTCCTGATAACTCGGCCGCCATTCCTCAGGACGGAGAATTCCCTGCTGCGTCCGGCCCGCACTCCTGCAGCACGGATTGTATAGGGATCGTTATCTTCTGGGTAGCTGTCATTGGGCGCTTTAGAGCCAGCTGTTATTCTGAAGGGGCACGGGCGAAGATGGGGGCTGTGTTGAAGGCCAAGCAACCCCTGTTCTGTAAATTCGGTTTTTCGTGTGGGTCTTTGAGTC
>CAZWOU010000351.1:0-3227 GCA_964635375.1 uncultured Pirellulaceae bacterium
ACGTGACTTCCGCGAGCTCGAGCGTTCGCTCGAAGAGCGGCAGGGCCTTGTCCCACTGGCCGGTATCCTGGTAGGCCCTGGCTAGGCCGTTCATCGTCGTTAGCGTGTGAGGATGTTCGCGTCCGAAGGTGACTTCCGCGAGCTTGAGCGTCTGCTCGTAGAGCGGCAGTGCCTTGTCCAATTCGTTGACTGCGTGGTAGGCGTTGGCCAGGTTGTTCATGCTTGTGATCGTGTCGGGATGTTCGATTCCGAGCTTGGCTTTGCGGAGCTGGAACGTCTGCTCCTCGAGCGGCAGGGCCTTGTCCCACTGGCCAGCCTCGCCGTAGGCCGCGGCCAGGTTGAGTCTAGTGGTGATCGTGTCGGGATGTTCGGGCCCGAGCTTGGATTTTGCGAGCTGAAGCGTCTGCTCGTAGAGCGGCAGGGCCTTGTCCCACTGGCCAGCCTCGCCGTAGGCCGCGGCCAGGTTGAGTCTAGTGGTGATCGTGTCGGGATGTTCGGGGCCGAGCGTGTCGCTCCGGGTAGCCAGGGCTTTTTCGTACAGGAGGATCGCCTTGCCCGGGTCCCCGAGACCCAGCAAGGAAATCCCGAATTGTTCCTGTATTTTGGCGACGACCAGCGGATCGCCGATGGAATCGCCCTCGAGTTGCTCGACCGCCTTGTCCAGTTTCTCCAACAGGATGGCCTGCAGCGGCCGCTCGTTTCGGGCGATCTCTAAAGGGTTCAGATTCTTGAAGATCGAGCCCAGGATCTCGTTGGCCTTCTCGATTTGCGCCAGACGTTTCTGGGCCTGCGCATAGGCGGTCTTCTCCTTCTTGGCGGCCACCTCAGCCTTCTTCGTCTCGGCCTGGGCGTCCAACTTGGCAAGCCGTTCCGCTTTCGCTGCAGCAATCGCCTCCTGTTTCGCTTCGCTCTCGGCCTCACGAGCGGCGACGGCGGCTCGCTTCTCTGACAAGGCCCAAAGCATGCCGCTGGTCGTACCCACCACACCCAACAGCAGGGCAACGGCGATTGCACTGGCTGCAATAACGCCTGCCCGGTTCCGCTTGATGAATTTCCGCATGCGGTAACGAGCCGACGGAGGACTGGCGCTGACCGGTTCGTCGGAAAGGTGCCGGCGGATGTCCTCCACCAGACCATTGGCTGTCTCGTAGCGTCGACAGCGTTCCTTCTCCAGGGCCTTCATCACCACCCAGTCCAAATCCCCAGCGATACTCCGCGTCAGGTGCGACGGGTCGATGCTCCGCTGCGCCGCGACACTCGGCAGGCTTGCGCTGCCGTTGAGGCGTGTGCTCGGCTTGGGTGGCTCGACCTCTTTGATCAGCCTCAAGAACTCGTCATAGGCCGCCTCTTTCATCTGTGCCTTTTCTAGCGGCGTCGTGCCGGTCAGCAGTTCGTACAGAATCACACCCAGCGCATACACGTCCGTTCGCGTGTCGATATCCAAGTTGTTGTGTTCCGCCTGTTCGGGACTCATGTACAACGGCGTGCCGACCATCATCCCGTGCGCCGTGTAAAGCGATTGCTCGGTCAGCGAATGGTGCATCGCCTTGGCCAGTCCAAAGTCGATCACCTTGGGAACCGGTTTGCCGTCGTATAGGCAGACCAAGATGTTGGATGGTTTCAGGTCGCGGTGGATGATCCCTTTCTGGTGCGCGTGCTGCACGGCGGTGCAGATCGGCAGGAACAGTTCCAGCCGCTCTTTAACCGACAGCTTCGCCTGGTCGCAGTACTCGGTCAGCGGCACGCCCTTGACGTATTCCATCGCAAAGTATGGGCGCCCCTGTTCCGTCATGCCGGCATCAACCACGCGGGCGATATTGGGGTGCTCCATCATCGCCAGTGCCTGGCGTTCCGCTTCAAAGCGTGCCAGCACCTGCTGCGAGTCCATGCCGGCTTTGATCAACTTGATGGCAACCTTGCGTTTGATCGGTTGGGATTGCTTGGCCACCCAGACGGTTCCCATCCCGCCTTCGCCGATTTCTTCGAGCAGTTTGTAGGGACCAATCTGGTCGGCGGGCTTTGGTTCGGCAGCGGTCTGTGACCGGATCGCCTCGACCGGCGCGGGGCCGCCGGAGTCGATCGTCGCCTCGACATTCGATGCTGGCAGAAAGTCACCGGCCTCCTGGCGCGCTTGCAGCAGAGCCTGAACCCGTTCGCGCAACTGAGTATCGTCATCGCAAGCCTGGTCGACGAACGAATCGAGCTCGCCCTCATGATCAAGAGCGGCCCAGAAAATCTCTTTGGCTTTGTTTTCCAAATCTGCCATCGCGAAATCCCACATCAATGGATAAAGAAAGGGTTCGCATTCCAATGCTCCGTTTGGAGATGAACTGCACCGCGGGATCTGGGTTTTTTCAGGTTTTGAGCCGAGTTCAGCCTTTTTGCAGGTAATCAAAGAGCCATGCGCGAGCAAAGCTCCAGAGGCGATCGCCTTGTCGGCGCGATTTCCCCAGCGTTTCCGCAGCGTCCTTGAGACCCAGCCCAGCAAAGAACTTCAGCTTGACAATACTCGCCGCATCCTGATCCACGTCTGCCAAGGCCTCAATCGCGTCGTCCAAATCAAGCAGTGTTTCGTCCGAAGTATCGGTGGCCACGGTGACTTTCGACAGATCGATTCGGGCGCGATTACCGCCTCGTTTCAACCGCTTTTTGTTCCGGGCACGGTCAATCAGAATGCGTCGCATCGCTTCGGCCGCCGATGCGAAGAAATGTGCCGTGCCATCCCAGTTTTGGCCGCCTTTCACGCCAACGAGTCGCAGGTACGCATCATGCACCAACGCGGTGGCGTCCAGCGACTGTCCCGGGTTCTCTCGTCGCAGCCTGTCGCTTGCCAGTTTACGCAACTCCTCGTAGACGAGCGGCAACAAGTCGTCGGCAGCCGAGGGATCACCCGATTCGATTGCTGATAGGATTCTGCTAACTTCACTCATCACACGGATCACAACTGAGGTAAAGACGAGTCCCTCGGGCGCCTCTTACTCAGTCGCAAGACGCGGTTTGGATGGGGACCTACAGGCAGACGACATCAAACTGGCAAAATGCCGGTCTGAATCGGTCCTCATTATATGACGACTTGCGTCGTTCGGAATCAATCCAAATCTTGTGCGACTTCACGATTTCTGCTCCATGAACTGTTTCGTCTTTGAGTCCATCTCCACCAAGATCGCTGCGAAGTCCCGGTATTTCGTGGCGACAACAACCATCCTGTTGCCTTTGCGCAGTCTTGC
>CAZWOU010000352.1:0-2942 GCA_964635375.1 uncultured Pirellulaceae bacterium
ACTGATCGAGTGGCGGCTCAACACAAAGCCGGTCAACGCCGAAAGCACAATCCGAAACGCCGCCTTCGACACCGATCTGCGCAACGTTTTCGATCCGAAGGAGTAGGATTCATGTTTCGACAAGACACTCGCCTTCGAAACCGTGAAGATATGTCATCTGCTTGCACGCTGTTTACGGCAGCATTGTTCATTGCAGGCGGATTGGTCGCTGCAATTGAGACTGAATGATTTGGGAAACACAATGACTACGCGCAGACCATTCCTGACGACGTCGGCTGCCTTACCGGTTGTATACAACTTGCGGTTGAATAGGCCTGGTCAAAGAGCGCAGCGACACCGCTCCGGCCATGGGATGAATGGCGAGGCTGGTTTATATTGACAGTGCCGGAACAGCGCTCCGCTTGGTTCGGCTGCGTGAATCTAATCTCTTGATCCGTCCTTGAACTCACTACGAGCCGAGAAGATCGATGAAGTTTCTATTTGCAGCCTGTCTGGTCTGCGCGACATTGCCGCTGTATGCCGAGACTGAGATTGCAGACATTACCGTGACGACTGATTTTCCGGGCGGCTCTGCAGATGTGAAGTCCATCGACAGAAAATCCGGAGTCATCCACATCACGCCAAAGACCCGATCGGAGCGGGGCTGGCCCTGCTGGTGGTATTTGAAAGTCGAAGGCGCAAAGAAAGGGCAGTTCATCACACTGAAGCTGACTGCCAGCGAGGGCGAGTACAAATCGGGTCGCGTGCTCAATGCGGTCTGGTCTCAACCCGATCGGGCGGCTGTAAGCGTCGATAACGTGACCTGGACCCAGTCACCGAACTGTCGGAAAGAAGACGGCGCAGCAACGTACAGAATCGAGGCCCCCGCCGGATTGTTCTGGCTCGCGTGGGGACCACCATTTCTACCAACGCACGCGGACGAAGTTCTGCAGTCGCTCAAGTCACGACTACCCAGTGCCACCTTATTCGAGTTAGCGAAAACTCGTGGTGGACGGTCCGTGCAGGGAATTCGCATCGGCGATGCTTCTGAGAAGGATGCCGCCACGTACGGCGTCTGGATTCAGGCGAGACAGCATGCCTGGGAGGCTGGTTCGAGCTGGGTAGGCCAGGGATTTGTCGAGTGGCTGGCGAGTGATGATTCAGCCGCCGCCAAACTGCGTCGCGGCGCCACCGTTTACTACGTACCGATCATGGATGTGGACAATGTTTCGATGGGCGCAGGCGGCAAAGATGCCGTCCCTCGTGATCACAATCGAGATTGGGACGACAAACCGCACTATCCGGAAGTGGCTGCTGCACAAAAGCGAATCCTCAAACTGAACGCGGACGGCAGGTTCGACGTCTTCATTGATCTTCACAACCCGGGAGGTAGTGAACGCCGCCCCTATTTCTTTGGTCCGATTAATCTCGACAAGCTCCCTTCGATTCAACAGCAAAATCACGCACGTTGGCTGGCGTTTTGCGCATCTGCCATCTCGGGACCGCTTCCGTTGGAACCTCGATACAAGTTCGCGACATACGTGCGGACAGACGAAGAACGAAACCGAATGAGTGCCAACTGGGTTCGAAATCACACGGCTAGTCACGTTTTGTCGACGACTTTGGAAACCGTCTGGAACACCCCGCATAGCACTCAGCAGGGCTACAGGGCAGTCGGGGTTCAGCTTGGAATGGCTCTCACCAGATACCTCGAATCAAATCCTCGCGAGCAGGTCAACCAAGTCGAAGTTGTGGCCAGTCCGCGCGTCACCGTAGTCCAGCGCGAAGGCATCACCGGTGGTGGCTATCCGGTGATCGCGGGAGATCGCATTCTGACTTTCTATCCGAATCACCCGGATGACTTCGGCGGCTCGAACGGGATAGCATCGGCGATTTCCACCGACGGCGGACTGACCTGGACGAAGGGCCGCGACAACTGGCCCATGGCGGGAATGATCGACCTCTGGGCGGAACGACTCAGCAATGGCGACCTGCTCGCCTTCGGAATCAAATGGGTGCCCGATCCAGAGAAGCGGCGTGAAGCCAAGCTCCTTGATGTGCCCGCCGACGCTTACCAGATCGCCATTTCCAAGGATCGCGGCCGGAGTTGGAATCTCGCGCGTGCCAGGATCGAGTGCCCGCCGGAAGTCGGCGTCATCGCCCGACCCTTGCCGCACATCATTGAAGATAAAAACGGCATGTTGCTCATGCCCGCTTATGCCTGGAGCAAGCGCGGCAACAAGGTCGTGTTGTTGCAAAGCGAGGACGGCGGCCGGGTGTGGAAGGTCCGATCCGTCATCACCACCGCCGTCGCGATGATTCAGGCGGGAGCCCGCGTCGTCACGCCCTGGTTGGAAGCAACCGTCTCGCCAACCAAAGATGGTGAGATGCTGGCGATCGTTCGCACCGGAAGCACCGTGAAGTCCCATCTCGTTTCCGTGCGTTCAACTGATGACGGCGAGACCTGGCAGCAGCCGAAAGTTCTTCCCTTTGCCGGCAAGCTACCCACGCTGCATCTGCTGAACAATGGAATCCTCACGCTCACGACCGCGTTGAGCCGTAACCATTGCCGCGTCTATCTCTCTGCCGAGGGGACCGGCCGCAACTGGAGTCGCGCCTTCGTCATCAGTAGCCTGACAGGCGGCAATGTCAGCGCGGTCATCGCTGGCGAAGACAAGCTCATCATGACAACCCCCGCGAACCGCAGAATCGATGCCTGGCATCTGCGAGTCGGCCCCGAACCCCTGCCGACAGAATCCCTCAACCCGCCGACCAACCTGAAGTTCAAAGACGGCACCCTTACCTGGACTGCGTCACCGAATGCGGTGGCCTATCGCGTCACTCCCTTGCTCATCAAACCCGGCGACCTCTGGCCCACGACCCTGATCCAGCCCTACGCCGCTATCCAAACACCAGACGACTCCCCCACACTAAATCTCGGCCGCCAGCTTCTGCTCGGCAGC
>CAZWOU010000353.1:0-2940 GCA_964635375.1 uncultured Pirellulaceae bacterium
GGTCGGGAATCGGCAACATGGCGATCGGCTCCGGATATGCGCCGTCGAGCGACGACCAGACGATCGACCAGCCGTTCTCACCGTGGGCGCCGAGTGAGCTGGCGCTCACCGGGCCGCCGGTGTTCGACTGGGTGGTCAGGACCGCGTGCGCGTCTCCGAAGGCCATGCCGTGGATATAGCTGAACGGACACGGGAGGACCTCGCCATCGAAGAGTAGCGTCGCCTGACGCCATCCGCCTTCGTCTGGAGGCGTCAGGACGAGGGGCCAGCCGCAGGGATTGTCGTCTTCGATGCAGCCCTCGCCGTCGATGCACACCAGACCGCCTGTGCAACCCGCGGTTTCCAGCCGCGCACAACCGCTCTCGGACTCACCGGTGCACGCCTGGACCTCGCCCTCGACGCATGTCGGCGGGTCAGTCGGCTCGCAGAAGTCGGTGCAGCTGCAACGACCGGAGACGCACGAATCGATGTCCGGAGCACCGGTGCAGGTGAAGCAGGCCCTGGCGTCGCGCCCGCATTGGAACGTGCTCTGGTCGGCGAAGAGGACGCACTCGTGCAGGTAGTTGCAGCACCCGCCGGCACACGTTCGGATTGTGCATCCACCGACGCACTCGCCGTCTTCGCACGTCGATCCGGTGAGCGTGCAGTCGGAGTTGTCGCGCCACTGGAGGCAGTCATCGGCGACCAGATCGCAGCGCTGGACAGTGTCGCCGGCGCACTGGGTCAGGCCCTCTTCGTCGCAATTCGATTCGCAGACGCAAGTGCCAGAGTCGCACACCTCGTGGGACTCACAGGCCTCGCACATGAGGCCGCCGCTGCCGCACGCGATGATCGACTGGTCCTCGTCCGCCACACAGGTCTCGGGATCTGAACAACAGCCTTCGCAGATTTCCGGGCGGCACCCGCGGCACTGGATGAACGCCTCGCCTCGTTTCTCTTCGTCGCAGACATCCGTGCGGGCGTTCAATCGAATCGCACCAACGCAGCTGGCCGTGCACGTCCACGACCCGCTGATCGCGCTGCCACAGGTGGCCGCGATGATGCTCGGGTCGAGCGGCAGATCGGGGTCGTCGATCAAGCCGCAGATCGCTCCCGCGAGCCCTTCGAGGGCCTCCTCGAGCCCCAAGGCCTCGACGATGCCGCCGGCGATGTCGCCGGTCGCGCCGTACACCTCGGCTGCGACCCACCCCATGTTCTCGGCGTTGTAGCGGCCGCGGCGGAACGCGCCCGAGAAGAACGGCGTCTGCTTGCCGATCGCCTTCTGGAGCTGGCCGGTGACCTGATCGCCCAGGTTGCCGATCAGCGCGCTCGCCGCCCGACCGCACAGCCCCGACACGATCTTGAGTTCGACGGTGACCCGGATCGCCGTCGAGTCGCCGATCTCCAGGTCCGGGTCTGCCGCCGTGATGTCCAGGTCGTCGCCGAAGTCCGGGATGTACTCGGCGACGAGGCCGATGATGTCGGTGATCGTGCCGACGAGGTCCGACAGGCTGGACAGGAAACGAACGACCTGGCCGACGCCGGGCGCGACATTGAGCGGGAACCAGTCCAGGTAGCTGAGGACTTCGGACGCCATCTCGTTGATCTCCGAGACCTTGTCCGCGATGTCGGCGATGTCCTTGGCGACGCAGATGACGTCGATGACGGCGGCGGCGCCGGTGATCGAGATCTTCTCTTCGATCCCGTCTTCGAGTTCCTCAAGCGCGCCGGTGAGCGCTCGGAGCTTGTTGAGCGCCTCTTCGAGACCGTTGGCGAGCATGACCTGCTCGTATCGCTCCTGCTCGAGCTCCGTCATCTCGCCGAATGCGGCCTCGAAATCGACGACGACACCGTCCATCGCGTCTGCTGCCCAGACCGCCATTCCTTCCAGCGCGGCTGCCTGATCGGACTCGAACTCGAACCCATCGAGGTAGATCTGGATCGCGCCGGCGACGGCGTGCGCTGCCGCGCCAACGTCCTCGAGCGCCCCGACCACCGTCGCGGCCGGGTCGGCGCTCGCTTCCGGAAGCGCGAGCACCTCGAACGCGAAGCGGTCCGCTTCTTCGCCGTCGACGAGCAACACGAAGTCGACCTCCGCCGGCTCTTCGAAGTCGACCGGCACCCACCCAGTCGCGTAGCCGGGCGCCGGACGGAAGGGCGTGATGGCGTCGGCTGTCCCGAACGCCCAGGTGACCTCCGCCGACGGGTCCAGGAGCGCCGGGTGGATCATCCAGACGCGCTTCGTCGGCGCGCCGGAAGTGGTCGAAAGGTGCCGGGGAGCGTCCGCGCCGGCGAGGACCGCGCCGTCGATCAGCGCAGAGTCGGCCTCGGTAACGCGGCCATCCAGGTCGACGTCCATCCGGTCGATCTCGTCGACTCCGAACTCGCCACCACCGCTGATGAACGCGTCTGTGGCCTCGACGTCAGCGGCTGAGACGGTGCCATCATCGTCGACGTCGCCGATCCGGAATGTCGCGCCGGCCGCGACCACGCGAACCCAACCGCCACTGGTCGCCGAAGACCCGGACTCGTCGGTCGCGGTGGCTGCGACGGCGTACTCCCCCGGGTCCGCAAAGGTCACCGTGCGCCCCGCGGGGTCTTCGGGCGAGTCCATGGTCCCGCCGTCGGCGTCCCAGACCCATTCGACGGTACCTTCCGGCTCGCCGTAGAAGATCTCGGCCGCGAACGTGACCGAGCCACCCGCCTCGACGAGAGATGTCGGGCTGGCAACCCGGACCGTGAACGGGTTGCGCATCGGAATCTCCGGGCGCACCGGGACGTCGGGTGCGTCCGCCGCATCGGCCGCATCCGAGGGCACGTCCGACGCGTCGTCCGGGGTGTCGGCGTCGTCGGGAGGGTCCTCGGCCGCGTCTTCGCCGGTATCGTCGCCGGTGTCGTTCGGTGGATCGCCGCCTGCGTCATCGGCGGGGTCGTCCGCCGCGTCGTCCGCCGCGTCGTCCG
>CAZWOU010000354.1:0-226 GCA_964635375.1 uncultured Pirellulaceae bacterium
ATGCCGCCTTTTCAGCCTGGACTTTTGCCAAATCCTGCTTCGCTTTTTTCAACTGCGAGCCGAGCATCTCCGCTTTTGTTTTCTCGTCCGTCTTGGCTATTTGTTGCTCGAGCTGCCCGACCGCAGTCTTCCGATCCGCGATCTGACGATCAAACTCCTTGATCCGCGCCAACTGGGACTTGCTAGTCAGAACAACATACGGCGGTTGAAGGCCTCGCTTGAAGTC
>CAZWOU010000354.1:236-2891 GCA_964635375.1 uncultured Pirellulaceae bacterium
CGGCCTCCCGTTTCCGGAGCGCCGTCTAGGTTATTGAAGAAGGCTGTCAACTGGTAGAAGTCCTTCATCGTCATCGGATCGTACTTGTGGTCATGGCAGATACAACACTGAATCGTCATCCCCATGAACGCGGTCCCCACCGCAGTCACCCGGTCAATGACGTTCCGCGAATGACTCTCTTCCGGTAGCGCTGTCCCGCGATCGATGATCAGGTGCAGCCGATTAAAACCGGAGGCGATCAACTGGTCATGGGTCGGATCAGGATAGAGATCGCCCGCAAGTTGATATTTGACAAAGTCGTCGTACGGCAAGTTTTGATTGAACGCCCGAATCAACCAATCCCGGTAGGGCGTCATCTCGCGATAATGATCGTGGTGCACGCCGTTGGTGTCGGCAAACCGCACCAAGTCGAGCCAATACTTAGTCATGTGTTCGCCATATTGGGGCGTGCCGAGCAACCGGTCGACGAGCCTCTCGTAGGCGTCCGAGGACTTGTCATCCAAGTACTTTCGGATCTCCATGCGGGTCGGCGGAAGTCCAGTCAAATCCAAACTCAGACGCCGGATCAGCGCGCGTCGATCCGCTCTTTCCTTTGGCGCCAATCCAGCGGCCTCAAGTTGCTGCATCACGAACCGATCAACCGGCCTTGAGCTCCACTTTTCGTTCTTTAGCGCCGGCGGACTCGAACTTTGCGGCGGTACAAACGCCCAGAAGGCGGCGTACTCGGCCCCCCCTTCGATCCAGCGTTTGATGATCGCCTTTTCGCTGTCCGTCAGGGCCGGCTTCGAGTAATCGGCCGGGGGCATGACTTCATCGTCGTCGCTCGAGTTAATTCGACGCCAGAGCGAGCTTTCCTCGAGCGACCCGGGCTTGATCGCTTGCGAATCCTCAAGCGTGCGATAAGCGCCGTCGGCCCCGTCCGCCTGATCCAAACGAAGCTCGCCTTCTCGGTCGGCTTCGCCGGGGCCATGGCATTGAAAGCAGCGATCCGAGAGAATTGGGCGCACGTCCCGATTGAATCTGATCGTCTGCTCCGCTGCGCAAACGCTTGGCAAAACCACGATGCCCAGTGCAATGAGGAATGTCTTCACAAACTCACCCGCCTCAGTTGTGCTTTCGTATCAGTAATAGCCCTACATCTAGATTAAGCTCTGGCTGCCAAACTTTCCAGCGATCCACGAATCGCACAGCGTGGCTGGCTGCGTTTTCGGCATGGATTTTGTATCGTTCGGCGTGGATTTTGTACTATTCGGCGCGGATTTAGTATCGAACAGAGTTCTCCTGCTACCATTGGCGGTTCACACGGCCGGACTTACGCGATGCCAGCGCGAGAAGAAGCGTGACGAACGAAGAAACAAATCCATATGCCTCACCGGTCACGGAGTCGGTAGTTCAATGTCGCGAGTCGATCGATCCGGCGTTGCTCAAGAAGATCGAAGCGGTCATTAAGGATGCGGGCCAGTTCTGGTTGGCCATCATCGCCTGCATACTCTGCACTTGGGTGGGGGCAATAATTATTGGTCCGTGGTACTTGGCTCGCTTGTTCCAGTGGAATGCCATCGCCAAAGCTCAGCCAATGCTGCTCGCCCCCAACGTCCCTCGCGGAAGCGTCGCCCAAAGATTCCAGGCATCAAGGATAAAGTTGATCATCGGCATGGTTATGGGCGGCCTAATTCTTGCAGGCTGGACGCTGTTGCTCGCGGGCTCCGTCCTGGCGTGAAGATTTAGTATGCTGCCGGAGATGATCATGCGCTGTGATTCATTGATCCGCGAGTTGCAGTGCAAAATGTCGATTGAGCGGCACTTGACTTTGGCCTTGACCACGCAGGATGAACTCTATGGCCCTAGAGATCGAGAGAAAGTTTCTGGTCACCGGCGACGGATGGCGCAGTGCTGGCGCCGGCACGCCATTTCGACAAGGCTACCTCAGTTGCGACCCAGAACGGACTGTGCGAGTACGACTGGCGGGCAGCGATGGGAAGCTAACTATCAAGGGCAAGACAACGGGAATCTCGAGACTAGAGTTCGAATATGACATTCCGGCAAGCGACGCGACTCGGTTGCTCGATCTCTGTGAGGACCGTGTCGTCGAGAAGATTCGCCACGTCGTCTTGCATGCCGGTAAAACATGGGAAGTCGACGAGTTTCAAGGCTCCAATGCAGGACTGATCGTGGCTGAGATCGAGTTGCGTTCCGAAGACGAGGGCTTCGACCTGCCTGACTGGATTGGAGAAGAGGTCTCCTCTGACAGACGCTACTTCAACGCATACCTTTGCCAGACTCCTTTCACAACCTGGTAGCTCGATGCGAGAACCACATGGGGACGCGACTCGAACTCTCGACGTGATCAATTTCGTGTCGTGGTAGATTGGACCGGCGCGGCGATCGCCGCTCCTAGCCAGTCAATGTCTGCTCTCCTCGTCGCTCTGAACCGACAGCGGCAGGATGAATCGAAACGTGGTGTACTGGCCCAGCGATTTTTGCGCATCGCCCGTTCGGTCGCAACATCCAGGCAATTCTCGAGTTATGGTAGATCTCGAAGTTTCCTTTTTCGAGACCCTGCGATGGCCAAAACACCCAAGATCCCGCTGCCCAAGAGTTGGCCCGAGCACGTCAAGTCGGCCATGCTGCACGTCATCTCGCTGGCTCAGTACG
>CAZWOU010000355.1:0-2824 GCA_964635375.1 uncultured Pirellulaceae bacterium
GTCCAGCGGATTCTTACCGGACCCCGAAAGTTTGCCTAGGTCTCGATTCGCGACGCCACAACCAAATTTCACTAACCCCATCGCGTGGATTAATGCTGGCGGAAGGGACCACCCGGAAACAGGAAAGTTCTCAAGGGCGCGCTGAGTTTGCGCACTATAATAGGCCTGCGAGGGGACTTCTACTTCCCCCATTGAATCGCGTTCAACACGCATTTCGGACATTCCGAACGACTCCCTTCCAATCTAAACCCCGCCACTTGTCGGCCCCGCGAACGTGTCGAGGCCAGAAGAACTCAACATTGTACGCCAGCCCGACAAGTGGCGGAATGATAGCGGCTTCCGGGAAAACGACCAAGGTCAAACCACTGCATGCAATGCAAGCAAGCCGCAGTCGCGTTGAGCTCGCCAGACTGTTGAGCTCGCTAGACTGGCGGGGCAGGGGGCCGCTTGAAAGAATCCTCCAGCATCGGCTGGAGCTCGTCGACGAAATCGCGGATATCCTCGAAATCGCGGTAAACGCTGGCGAACCGCACGAAGGCGACTTGATCGACTTGGCGGAGCCGTTCCATGACCAGCTCGCCTAAGGCCTGCGTCTCGACTTCGATGTCAAAGTGCGAATAGATATAGTTCTCGACATCGCGGACCAATCCGTCGATCACCTCATCGTTGATCGGCCGCTTCCAGCAGGCTCGCTCCAAACCGTTGCGAATCTTCTCGCGACGGAAAGGTTCGCGAACGCCGTCCTTCTTGACTACCTTGATGGCGATCTCTTCGAGCCGCTCGTAGGTCGTATAGCGCCGCTTGCAATTCAGACACTCGCGTCGACGACGGATGACGAATCCCTCGCTCGTGGTCCGCGAATCGGTAACGCGGTCATTATCGGCTTGGCAGAATGGACACTTCATGAGCCCTAACTATAACGCATCCGAGGGGTTGTGGGGTAGGACATCTGGCTGGAACATCTGACGGGGAGAGGGCCCCGCCATATGGCGCCCCACTACCGCCGCACTATAATACCCGCCGTCAACCCAAAGGGCTTGTGATCGCGACCGGAGACCAGAATGAGCAACGACCATGCTGAAAGGCTGAAGAACCGTGGCGGCGATGCCGACGAACCGGAGCAAGATCTTTGGTCGGGCGGTTATTCGGGCAAAGCAATGTACGGGTCCTGGTTAGGAGCCGTCGTCGCCACGATCGCACTGCCGATTGTCGGTCTCGCCGCCTATGGGGTACTGATCGGGTTCGGCTTGGCGGCCCTCATCTGGATTGCCTTGGCGATGCTCTTGGGCGTTCGCAAACTGGGCGTGCACTACGAGCTGTCGAGCCAACGATTCATCCACAAAGTGGGCATTTTGAGCCGGCGCACGGACCGAATCGAGTTGATCGATATCGATGACGTGAGCTACGTCCAGGGCATTATTCAGCGGGTACTTGGAGTCGGCTCGATCAAGATCTCTTCCAGCGATCGATCACATCCGGAACTGACCATGATCGGGATTGACCAAGTCGAAAAGATCGCCGACATGATCGACGACGCTCGGCGGCTGGAGAGACGACGCCGCGGACTTCATATCGAGGCGATCTGAGCGAGTGGTCGCGAGGAACTTTGGAAAGGCGTTCGCTTCAACGCCAGCAGCGAGATTCCGCCCCGCGGTGCTCACTTGGTCCAAACTCTTCGCTGCCGAGAGCTGGGTATCCCCATCTTCTTGCGATACTTGGTGATCGTCCGCCGCGCGACAGTCAGGCCATGTTCCTTGAGCCGTTTGACGAGAACGTCATCGCTCAGCGGTTTGGACTTATCCTCCCCGTCGATCACTTCCTGCAACTTGATTCGTATGCGATCCCAGGCGACATCTTCGCCGCTGTCGCTCACCGTGCCGCCGACGAAAAACCGTTTCAGTGAATAGATGCCTCGCGGCGTCTGCATCCACTTGTCGTCAACGGCTCGGCTGACGGTCGTCACGTGGACTCCCACTCGGTCAGCGATCTGCTGCATTTTCAGAGGCTCAATCGCGTCGGGACCATCGTCGAGAAATCGCTTTTGATGGTCGACGATGGCCTGCGAGACTTTTGTCAGCGTACTGCGACGTTGTTCGATGGAGTCGATCAGCCACTGGGCGGAGGTGATCTTGCGTTTGATGAATTCCTTTTCCTCGGGTGTCGCTGTGCCGTTCATCAGCCGCTGTCGATAGTAGCGACTGATAAACAATCTCGGTGTCGCCCCCTCTTCCAGGCGCACCTTATAGTTGCCTTCATCGTCCTGATCGACGAACACATCCGGCGTCACAGCTTGCACGTGGGTCTCAACAAACATGCTGCCCGGCTTGGGATTCAAAGTCCGCAGCACATCCCAAGCCTCCTGTATCCGTTCAATCGAGTAGCCCGTAATCCGCTCAACTTGCGGAAGTCGATTGTCGCGAAGGTCTTCCAAATGCCCTGAAACGAGCGTCTTCACTTCTTCGAAGTAGGGCATATCGACGTCCAGTTGCAGCAGCAGACATTCGCGGAGGTCGCGAGCAGCGACGCCTGCGGGAGCAAAGGACTGAACCGTCGCCAATGCGTCAGCTGCCTCTCGCCGTTGCTCGTCGCCCGCGCTTGGCGGCAGCAAATCGTCGAGGTTGCCCAGAAAGTAGCCGCCGTCTTTTGCGGACAAAGTAGAAATAATTCGTTCGCCGATCTGCCGCACGGAATCGCTGACGTTGGCCTCGCGGAGCTGATCGAGCAAATTGTCGTTCAGAGTCTCCGGACGACTGGCGATATTGGCCAAGGCATCATGACGGCGGTCTGCCTCGTCGGCCATCGAGTTGGCCGATCGCCGAGGCGA
>CAZWOU010000356.1:0-2824 GCA_964635375.1 uncultured Pirellulaceae bacterium
CACGAACTCGATTACGCCGGCCATCAAGGTATGCTGGGCTCAATCGACGCAAACACCGGCGACCTGCTGCTGGGCTGGGACACCGACCAGTTCCCAACCGACATCTATCTCACGTCGCAAATCATGTTGATGCTGCTAAAGTTCGGCGGATTGGATCCGGGCGGCGTCAACTTCGACGCCAAGTTGCGCAGAGAGAGCTTTGAACCGGTCGACTTGTTCCACGCACATATCGGCGGCATGGACGCGTTCGCTCGTGGGCTCAAGATCGCAGCCGCCATTCGCGAGGGCGCCGAGTTGAGTGAGTTCGTCGCCAATCGATACGGGAGTTGGGACGCGGGCATCGGCGCGGAAATCGAATCGGGTGAAGCGGACATGAGCCGACTCGAGTCCTACATGCTGGAGAAGGGCGAAGCAGAACCCAACCAAAGCGGCCGGCAGGAAATGCTCGAGAATCTAGTCAACCGCTACATTTAGCGAACACGAACGACCGAAGAACGCCCAATGCGGTAGTTGCCTCGGCGACCGCCAGCCAGTCCAACAAGAGGACGCCGACAAGCTCGCCTTGTGTTGGTGAATCAGGTTCATGGCAATGACCGACAAGCCGGCCGATCCTGACGAAATGATGGCTATGCTGGAATTCTACCGGCAGGACCGCCGTTGGGTTGCTCTGGAGATTCATGACGGCTTCGTCCAGGAGACAACCGCCGCGCTGATGTTTCTTGAGGCCGCCTCAAACGACCTCAAAGCCGGGCGCAGTGAAAACCTCGCAGCTGAGTTGGATCAATCGATCGACCTGCTGCGGAAGGCGATTCTCGACGCCCGAGCCCTAATCAACGGGCTCCGGCCGCCCGAGCTCGTCGAACTCGGACTCCTCGCTTCGCTCGAGAACCTCTGCCGAGAACTGGATCGCGCCGCTGGCGCGGCCTGCTCGTTCCGCCATGGAGACTTAAGTAATCTCCCCCAGGATCTGGATCTCGCGATCTATCGGATTTCTCAAGAAGGGCTCGCCAACGCCAACAAGCACAGCAAGGCCACTCGCATTGAATTAAGCCTGATCTCCGACGGTCAACACTTGATTTTGAGCGTTGACGACAACGGCCAGGGCCAGCAAGGACCCGATCTCCCACCACTCGCCGGCGTAGGCCTTCAGGGCGTCCGTGAACGCGTCGAGGCACTCGGCGGGCGCGTTGATTTCGGCGAGAGCCGACTCGGCGGCGCACAACTGAAGGTAATGATCCCGCAAAGGGCCAAGTGAAGGAGGACTAGGCCGACTTCTGGAGCGTCGAGAGACTCAGCCGCTGATACATGGGGCAAGTGGCAAGCAGTTCGTCGTGGCGGCCAGTGGCAATCAATCGGCCATCGTCCATGACGACGATGGTGTCCGCATTAACGCAAGCCGACATACGGTGGGTGATGAACAGACACGTTCGCTTGGCGGCGAATTTGTCGATGGCGTTCTGGATGAGCCGTTCGCTTTGCTGATCAACTTGACTGGTCGCCTCGTCCAAAATCAAGAGATCGGGATCACGCAGAAAAGCTCGTGCGAGTGCGATGCGTTGACGCTGCCCGCCCGAGAGTCGCCCGCCGGCTTCACCGACATTGGTCTCGTATCCGTCCTCCATCGAGTCGATGAAACTGTCCGCGAAGGCTTGCTTCGCAGCTTCCACAACTTGTTCGTCGGATGCGTGCGGCGAACCATAGCGAATGTTGGCGGCGATCGTATCATCGAATAGCCAAGTCTGCTGGGTCACTAGCGCAATGCGGCGCCTCAAATCGCGGCGCTTTGCCTCGCGCAGGTCTGTGCCGCCCCAACTGACAACGCCCGAGCCCGGGTCGTAGAACCTCAACAGTAGATTCATCAGCGTGCTCTTACCACAACCGTTCGGCCCGACAATCGCAACGGTCTTCCCAGCCTCAATACGGAGGCTGAAGCTATGGAGCACAAGTTGGTCGTGCTGGTAGGCGAAACTGACGTCATCAAAACGCAGATCCTGAGCACCGGCGGGGAGCTGCTTCGGCCGTTTGGGATCAACTATTGTGGGCGTGCGATCAAGCATCGGATAGACGCGGTCCGCCGCCGCCGCCGCACCTTGCAACTGATTGAAAACATCCGCCAGTTTCCTAGCCGGATCACTCACGCCGATGAGAAACCCATAAAACAACATCATCGAACCAATCGAGAACGAGCGATGGGACATTCTTATACCCAGCAAGTGGGTATCGCCCGTCAACACGAGATAGCCCCCAGCCAACAGCGAGAGGCAGATGATGCCGACGCCCAACATCTCGTTGTTGGAACGAGTCAAGGCGCCGTAATACGTGATCCTCATGGTCTTGCGATAGAGTTGTCGAGCCGTTTGCAGAAACCGGGCGCGTTCGACTCGCTCCATCGTGTAGGCCTTGACTACCTCAATCCCGGCAAACGACTCGGCCAAACGACCGTAGACGCGAGACATCTCCTCCATCGCACGGCGATTCGCTCGCTTGATCGACTTAGCCAGAAAGTACATCACGGCCACACATATAGGCGCGACGACAAGCGAAAGCAGCAACAGCCGCCAACTGATTAAGGCAGCGCCAAGAAAACAGACCAACATCTTCAGCGGCTCGCGCAACGTCTTGCCGAAGACGGTTCCCACACCGCTGGTGATGTTAGCCATGTCATTTGTGAACCGGGCCATCAACGCGCCCGTGTTGTGCTCGTCAAAAGCGCTCAGCTCCATCTGAAGAGTACGGCGATAGAACTCGTTGCGCAACTCAAGCGTGGTCAACTGGGCAAGCTGGGAGACAAGGTACATATTCCAGCCAAGGAAGATGCACTTGA
>CAZWOU010000357.1:0-2805 GCA_964635375.1 uncultured Pirellulaceae bacterium
CCAGGATTACTACACCGAGAAGAAACTGCTGGGCATTATCTCCGAGGATCGCGACAGGAAAATCACCGCCCTGGTGAGGCTGCGCCGAGACATCGCTGATCCGGAGGCGGCTCTGGCGTGGGCGAAGGGCACTGCCTGGGGGAAGGGTACGAGAAATTTTGAAATGGATGAACACGGTGAGTTGATGGAGTTCTACCGCCTGAGTATCTGGCGGTTTGTGCGAGACAATGAGACGGGAAAAATGACATTGGTGGATCGCGGCACGTTTTGTCGCACGCGCATCAAACTTGAAGAAGATACACCGGAGATGGGCATTGAACCCGCTCTTTGGCCGGTTGTCATGAAGGACAGCAAGTTAACTGTCGGTGGTAAGGATCACGAGGTAACACAATGAGCAGTCCTGCTCAGACGTTAGATTTCAGGCAAGTTGTCGAACGTGCGAACCGTACCATCCGCATGACAAAAGTCATGCTGGGGTTTCTGACCTGGTTCGCCATTACTGCCACGATCTGGCTTAGTCTTTTTGCCCTGGATAACCTGCTCGATCTGCCCACGGCCTTGCGATTTCCGTTTGGAATTATGGGACTGATCGTCACGATTGCTGCCTTTTTCAAGTGTGTTGTGGGAGCCCTCAGAACTCACCGGAGTAACGAACAGGTCGCGCTGATACTGGAGGAGCAATTCGGCATCGAGGAAAACGTCCTGATCAATACCATGCAGTTTGAAGAGATGGGCTACAGCGACAAGCAAAATGATTTCATCCGGGCCACTGCTAGTGCGGCCACGACGGGATGGAGCCATGTGCCGCTACGCGAGTTATGGCAACCGCGCCGGTTGGCAAAATGGATGGCGGCATTCGCTCTGCTGATGTCGCTTTGGGTCGCCTACAGTGTGGTGGCGCCGGACTATCTGAGAAATGCGTTTTCCCGCTACGCGTTCAGCTTCCAGGACACTCCACCTGCCGCCGCCGCCTCGTTGATCATGACTCCGGCAGAGGATTTGACCGTTGCGGAATTCGACGACCTCGATATCACTCTGGATGTAACCAAGTTCGCAGACGGCAAGCAGTTGGTGGTTTATCCCGCCATCGTGTACCGAGAGGGTCAGGGCAGCGTTGCCAACGACGGTACCGTCGGCGCGGAAGTCAAGATGCGGCCCGTCGTTGGAAATCCGAATCTGTATCAGTACACGTTTGAGACCGTTCGCCGGAGTTTTGCTTTCCGGATATTCGTCGGTGGAACCTACACCCACAGCGTGCAGGTGACGGTGGACGGCGTCACCAAGATCGTCGAATCATCGTTCACAATCACGCCCCCCGCCTATGTGGCCCAACCGCCACGCGAGCAAAGCGGCCCTCCTTATCCGGTGAAGTGTCTTCCTGCCAGTCGGTTGGATCTACTCGTCAAATTGGATAAGCCAGTCGAGTCGCTTGTCTGGCAGTGGCCGGCCGGGTCTGTGCCGCTACAGGATACGGGCAATCAAGTCTGGAAAGCGACGATCGAGGTGGGAGACACAGGCGGTAATTACGACTTGGTCGCTGTGGTCAAGAACTTGCCCAAACCGATCACCTTGAGCAGCGGCAGTGTCCAACTCAAAACCGACCGCAAACCTGAAGTCAACTATCTGGACATGGAAGTGAGTCATGTTGTTGCGCCCGGTGCCACACTTCCGTTGCGATTTGAAGGCAAGGATGACTATGGCATGCAGGATATGAAACTGACGCTCCGCCGCGCCAAAGTCGGCAGTCCGCCCGAGGCGATTCGCAACTGGACGTTCGGCTCCGCACCTGGAGAGCAGGGTCGGATTCAGAAACGAGTCGACCTAAAAATTGATGCCAGCGTCTTCGAACCGGGTAACAAGTACTTCCTGGAAGTCCATGGCGACGACTTTTGTCCAACCACCGACAGCGGAGTTTCGAATGCCTTGCTGGTCACCGTGAAGAATCTGGATACCAACCTTGCTGACGGCGACTCGGATCTAAAAGATCTGTACGCGGCCTTGGAACGCGCCATCGTTCTTCAAAAACAATCGCTGGAGGGGACCCAGAACCTGTCGGTGAACATTGATGACGTCTGGTTGGATGTGAATCGTGTGAAGCGCGAGGAGCAAGACATCCAGTCTGTTCTGGATGCCTACCGTGAGAAGATTCTCGCCCTTCAGGTCGATGTGCGGGAAACACTGATCAAAGGAGTGGAGTTGGCACCGGATCAGGGAATTCATTTGGCCCAGCGCATGCAGAGCATCTCCGATAACGAGGCGGTTGAAGCCAATCACCGCGCGTTTGCCGCGGGAGGTGTACGGCTTCATGCCGGCCAGTTGAAGCGCGCCAATGGTTTCGGTCCCGGAACGTCCTTTAGAAACACAAAGACTCAAAACGTCCGCTTCAAGAGTCAACCAGCACGCTACTTCGGGTTGGTCATTGACTCTGCCCACGGCTGGTCGGCAAAAGCGTATCTGGAACAACTGGCGCTCGTGGGCGAGGACACCGAGGAAAAGAAAAGCCCCTACCTCGACAGCGCGGGCTGGAAGCTCGTTGCGTCCAATGTCAAGGATGCGCAAACGGCACTGGCTTCCAAGGACGGACCTTCCAAGGACGGGCCGCACAAGGTCACGCTCGATTCGCTGCCGGCATCGTTTGTGTTCGACATGGGAAGTGAGCAGGCCGTTACCGGGATCGCCTGCAAGGGTGGCGGCGAGCAAGCCCCCAAGGGCATCGCGGTTTACCTGACCACAGATCACGCGCCTGAGATTGTTCCGGTGGCGCTCGACCAGACGCGTATTAACGGCGAATTCAAGCACCTGAAA
>CAZWOU010000358.1:0-2746 GCA_964635375.1 uncultured Pirellulaceae bacterium
GGTGAGAACGCCGCCGCCGCCGCCGACAACTCCGAGCAGCCCCCAAAGCGGATCGAGCCAGGGTCGCCCTTGGACAGGGGCTCCACTTTCAGATACAAAAGTGTCCGCCCACAATGTTCGCAAGAACGGTCCGATGGAACCGGTTCAAAGCTCCTAACAGACTCGGAACTCAAGCCATGTCAGAAGATCAAAAAACCAACCATCCGCGCAAAGACGCCATCGCCGTTGGCGCGGTCCTCGGAGTTGGCATCGGCGCAGCGATTGGGATGATCATCGATGAGCTTGGCTCTGGCGTCTGGATCGGCGCGGTCATTGGCGTCGGCCTCGGCATGTTGGCCAACTACCTGCGGGCCTGACGGCGACAAGTCTGCTTGCGGCGAACTGCACGCCAGTCATCGGGCGGCTCTACGGGTACCAGGGACACATGCGCTGCGGGATGGCGTAGCGCCGGCCGGCCAGCGACTTGTAGTCCGGTCCGATCTGGGTCGGCGGCTTTTGAAAGGTGCCGTTGCCGTTGCCGTAGAAGATGACCGTGCGGGTCGGCGGTTGGAACGACTTGACGTAGTCGTAGCCCAGGACCAGATCGAGCTTGCCGTCAAAATCGAAGTCGAAGGTGCGCGCCGAGGCTGAATAACCGGCCGCACCGGCGCAGCCCTTGTTGCAAGCGGTGTTGACGTCGAGGATCTTCGGGCCGCTCTGGGCGAACTGGCCGGGACCCGTGCCCTTGAAGAGCCACATCGCGCCGGCGTCGCCGTCATCGTCGAGGCCGAGCGCGACATCGCCGAGCTTGTCGTTGTCGAAGTCGGCGAAGACGATCGAGTTGACCGGGCTCTCCTGGGACTTCTTGTTGTGGACGAAGATCTTGGCCGTCTTGCCCGACTCGAAGGTGCCATCGCCCTTGCCCTTGAGCAGCCAGGCGGTGGTTGGCGCGTTGCCGCCGTGGAGGTAGGTGCCAAAAACGATGTCGATGCGCATGTCCTTGTCGTGGTCCAGGGCGCTGCGGCTGACGACAAAGCCCCACTGGTTCTTGACCTGCGTGGTCAGGTCGGCGGACTTCTCGATCAGCGTAAAAGCGCAGCCCTTGCCGTGGACGCAGTTCGACGACTGGATGTTCTTGGTGCCGAGGAAGGTGCGCATGACCACTGTCGAGATGTTGCTCGGCTTGGTCACCGACCAGCCGACGACGTCGAAGATGTGGTCGCCGTTGAAGTCGGCCATGACGCCAGCGACGAGGAGCTTGGTCTTGCCGACAAAGTGCTGGGTGAAACTGCCGTCCTGGGTCGGCCGCGAGAAGTACCAGAGCTGGCGCGTTCCGTCCTTCTCCAGTGGCCAGGTGTGGGCGATGAAATCCATCGAGCCATCGCCGGAAAAGTCACCGACAGACATGTTGCGGTAGATTCGCTGCCGACAGAGCTCGCCGGCGTTGCACATGCCGCAGCCCTTGGCGACCGGCTCGCACTTGGCCAGCACGCAGACCGTCCCCTTGGCACAGCTCGCGCAGCCCCCATCGGGTTTGCCGCAGATGGTGCCCAGATCCTTGCCGGTGATCTTCTTCTTGGCGGCGAACTTGCCACCGGCGGCCGAGCTGGTCAGCCAGACGTCGATGGTCCCCTTGGGGTTTTCGATCAACAAGAAGGGCGGGAAGGGGTCCTGCGGGTAGACGTCGCTGTTGTCCTTGATGCCGTCGCCGTCGCTGTCGGGGTTGTCCGGGTCGGTGAAGTTGCAGTCGGTGCCAAAGTCGATCTCCTCGATATTCGACAGGCCGTCGCCGTCCATGTCGTCATCGCAGAGGTTGCCCTTGCCGTCCTTGTCGATGTCGTCCTGCTTGTCGTTGGGCGTCTTGATGCAGTTGTCGCACGCGTCGCCGACGCCATCGAGGTCGGTGTCGTCCTGGTTGGGGTTGGGCTTGCTCGGGCAGTTGTCACAGCTGTCGGGCTTGCCGTCCGAGTCGCCATCGGCGCCAGTGCAGCCTGCATCGGACGGTCCGCCAGCGCCAGCGTCGGCGGGCGCTCCAGCATCGATCGGACCGCCACCACCGGCATCGATGGATGCGCCGGCGTCGACCGGACCCGCGCCACCGGCATCGGCCGTCGCCGTGTCGGTCTGCGCACCAACATCGGGACTCGGACCTGTGCCGCCGGTGTCCGTCGCATTGGCGACATCGCTGACCACCGCGCCGCCGGCATCGACCGCCGCGACCGCGGCATCTGCACCCGACGTGGCGGCATCGGTCGGTCCCGTCGTGCCCTTGCCGGCATCGGTGCTGGCCGTCGTGCCGCTGTCGATGACGGCCGAATCGACCGCCGTGACGTCGCCCCCCGTAGCGGCCGCCTTGGCCGCTGGTTTGTCGTCCGAGCCCGAGCATGCGACCGCCAGGGAGAGAGCGGCCAAGGCGGCGAGTCGCGTCCAAACCGTCGAACCCATCCGACCTCCGCTTCCGTCTACCTCGCATCGCTTCGCAGCCATCGCAACCTCCCGAGAACCCGGCGCAGCAAACCGTTGCGCCGGTAGGCCGGTCATCATGCCGACGAACGCGAACAATACCAAGTGCTCGATTCGCGGGGAGGGAAAACCGACCAGCAAGACCGGCGCTTCAACTTGCGAGGTCACCTACACAAATATGCGAGATTGGGTATCCTCTGCGTCCAGCCTGAACCGACTTGCTCGCCAGCACGCCTCGTCACTGCAACACCTGGTCCAGCGGACTCTGGTGGGCTAGGCTGACCTCTCTGGAGGGCGAGACGGA
>CAZWOU010000359.1:0-1065 GCA_964635375.1 uncultured Pirellulaceae bacterium
TGGCAAGGTCGTCTCGGTGCGACTGGCCCTGTTTGCCGAAATGGTCAAAGGCAAGCCGTGGGTTCCGGCCACGCTGAAAGAGGTTGGCGGCACCGAAGGCATCGGCATCAACTTTCTGGAAGAGACGTTCAGTTCCCGCACGGCGAACCCCAAACACCGCCTTCATCAACAAGCGGCCCGTGAAGTTCTCAAGGCCCTGCTGCCGGAAGTGGGCAGCGACATCAAGGGCCACATGCGGTCACATACTGAATTATTAGAAGCCTCCGGTTATCAGAACCGGACCAGCGAGTTCAACGATCTATTACGGATTCTGGACGGCGAACTGCGACTGATTACGCCGACCGACCCAGAAGGCTTTCAAACCGAATCCGGCAGCGACCCCGGCTCAAAGTTCTATCAACTCACCCACGATTACTTGGTCCCATCGCTGCGAGAGTGGCTGACCCGCAAACAACAGGAAACCCGCAAAGGTCGGGCCGAACTGAAACTGGCCGAGCGTTCGGCCTTGTGGAATGCGAAACCGGAGAACCGGCATCTGCCGTCACTACAGGAATGGGCCAGCATCCGCACGCTGACCGAGAAACCGAAGTGGACTGAACCGCAGCAGATGATGATGGGCAAAGCGGGGCGTGTTCATGGGCTGCGTTCGGGAGTGGTTCTGACGGCACTTGCCGTCGTGGTGTTTGGCGGCATCACCATTCGCGACGCCGTCGCCCGAAATCGGCAACAACTTGCAAGCCAGAAAGATGAAGAGCGAAAGGAGGCTGAAGCCACTCAAATTGTGAACGCTCTCATTAATGCAGACACCTCGCAAGTCGAGAGCATCATCACAAAGGAACTTGCCGGACTTAGAGAGTATGCAAGCGATGATCTGCAAAAGGCATTTGAAGAATCACCTGCCGATTCCAACGCCAAACTTCATGCAGCTTTGGCGATACTGCCCGATGACAAGTCGGTGCTGCCGATGCTGAAGGAGCGACTGTTGACCGTCACGCCCATGCAGTTCCAGCATGTACGTGATTTGCTCAAAGATGACAAGGAGAATTTAGTTGAGTACTACTGGAA
>CAZWOU010000359.1:1075-2744 GCA_964635375.1 uncultured Pirellulaceae bacterium
TCTCCCGCCTCGCGTTTTCAGGCGGCCTGTGCGTTGGCAAGTTACGACCCAGACAATGAGCATTGGGAGAATGAAGACTTTTGCAAGTTCCTTGCCGGTCATTTGGTGGGCGTGCGGCCTTCGGAACTGCTGCCTTGGACCAATGCTCTGCATCCGGTGGAGGATCATTTGACGGGTGCTTTAGCGACCATCTATCGCAACCCGGAGACTGGCGAGCAGGTGCGGTCATTTGCGACCGATACGCTGGCCGATTATTTGAGCGACGATGCGGAGGGCTTGTTCGATCTGCTGGCGGATGCCAAGGAGAAGCAGTTTGGTGTAATTCTCGGCAGGCTATCCAATCATCAAGAGCAAGCCGTCCAACTCGGCAATGCCGAAGTCGCCAGGACGATTCCAAAGGACGCCAGCGAAGCGGACAAGGAATCGCTAGCCATGCGTCAGGCCAACGCCGCCGTGATGTTGCTCAGGATGGATGCCCCGGATCAGGTGTGGCCGCTCTTGAGGCACAGCCCCGATCCTCGTGTTCGCAGCTACATCATTCACTGGTTCAGTCCACGGGGCGGCGATGCCCAAGCGATCATCGCCCGCTACGAACAGGAACCGGATGTCACGATCAAGCGTGCGTTGCTGCTCTGCCTGGGTGAGTTCGAGTTAGCAGCGACCGAAAAACAACCGTTGATCGAGAAGTTATTGACGGTTTACCGCAGCGATCCCGATGCAGGGCTGCACGCTGCTGCTGAATGGTTGTTGCGGCAGTGGAATCAAGGCGAGCAGCTCGCCAGCATCGACAAGGAGTTACAGCAGAGGGAAGAACAACTCACCGCCGCGAAGGACAAGAAGAGAAAGTGGTACGTCAACACCCAAGGGCAGACGTATGTGATTCTGGACGCGGGTGAATTTCAGATGGGATCGCCGGAAACGGAAGCTGATCGTCAACCAGACGAGGCTTCCCATCGACGAAAGATCAGTCGCCGGATCGCGATCGCGACGAAGGAAGTGACAAGAGAGCAGTGGCGAGCGTTTTCTTCAGCCAATGCAGTGTTTCCTGCGGACAACGAGCAACTCAAGGCTTTCATCTGGAGTGATGATTCACCAATGACCGGTCTGACTTGGTATGAGGCGACACACTACTGCAACTGGCTGAGTGAGCAGGAAGGTATCCCGGAAGACCAGTGGTGCTATGAGAAGAACGAAGAACAAGAGTATGGTCCCGGTATGAAAGCCAAGGAGAACTTTTTGGAATTGATCGGGTACCGTTTACCCACGGAAGCGGAGTGGGAGTTTGCCTGTCGATCGGGAGCGAGCAGCAGTCGGTATTACGGCGTGATCGAGACCCTGCTGCCTCGATACGCTTGGTATCAGGCCAACGGCGAGAATCGCACCCATCCTGTGGCGAGCCGGAAGCCTAACGACTTTGGTTTGTTCGATATGCAGGGCAACGCCTTCGAATGGTGTTTCGATGCCTACGAGAGCTATCCAACGTCTATATTCGCGGCGGCAAAAGATGCACCGTCAGCAAAAAGCGTTGCTCCAACGGGTCGCCGTGTGTTGCGTGGCGGGTCGTTCTACCTTCGTACGTCGGACGTCCGTTCCGCCAACCGCATCGCCAACCGGCCGGACTCCCGTAACATCGATTTCGGTTTTCGCCCGGCCAGAACTTACCACTTAT
>CAZWOU010000360.1:0-2692 GCA_964635375.1 uncultured Pirellulaceae bacterium
GGTGCTCTGCTCACTTCAACTCAATCTCGATCGTCGCTGGGCCGAACTGCGCGCCGTGCTTAAGGTCAACGAACTCACCCTTCGATGCCTTGCTGTAGGCGAACGGTGATCCGCCCCCGTAGGCGAACCAAAGCTGGTATTTTCCTTTTACGTCGAACGACAATCGTGTTGTAGCACCGCCTCGATCGTCTCTCCAAGTTTCACCGAACTTCGCCACCAACCCGAATTCATACGAACAAAGCTTCAGTTCTTTGCCCGGCGCGACTTCTATGAAGTTCTTCTCAAAAAGGGCAATGTCTCGGGTCGGATAGGCATCGATCAGCCGATACACTTTGCCGTTGGGCTGTTTGATCTGAACAGCCAGATAGATGTGCGGCGTCACCGGCGCACGATACACCGTAATCGGTTCTTTGCTCTGGTTGACCACAAACACATCGATCGCAGTTTTGCCGGGCGAGCGTTTCGACTTGTCGATTTGGCGCAGTCGAAGATTGCCAGCAGACTCCGCTGATGGTTTTGCGGGCTGCTCCGGTACCTGCAGAGCCTGATCGTCACCAGGCTCTGCAGGTGTCTTTGCTGGCTGTGTTGCTGACCCACAACCGGCGATTACCAAGAGCAGCAGAACAAGCGGTAAACTTTTCATAGGTCTGATTCTATCACGCACTGTGGTGCAGTCGCAAACCGGGAGCCCTACGGCTTCTCGAACTCGTAGAGGGTCTTTACTTCGGCTTCCGACAAGGGGTGCCTTTTTCTTAGCTATCAGGACAATACCGGCGGTTGTTTCAACCGCTGCTTTAGCGCGGTAAGAACCCCCTCAACTCCACCCCACCAGCCGACCAACCAGGTCAATCGATGCCGACTGGGCAGTGCGCGGATATCCTTGGTCATGGATCGCCCTTTGCGTTCATCCTGGGCGAATCTGTGCGGGCGGTTTTCAGCCGTGCCGCCTGTTCCCGCAGTCGCCGGGCCTTTGTTGGTGGATCACACCGCAGGCATCGCCAGTCGCCGGCCAGGGATTGCCATAGTTCCAGCGTTCCGCATTCCGGGCAGGGGTCGGGCGGGTCGATCACTTCGATTCCTTCATCCGTTTCGCCGGCCTCGGGGTCGTCCGCCCATCGGGCATCAGCCGCTTGCAAGCCTTCGATCACATCGGGCGGGAATAGCGGGTCGCCTTCCAGCCGATCCAGGGCCGCTTGCCAAACTTGGGTTGCGTTGGTCAGGTCGATCGCCGGGGCCTCGGGATCGCGCCGCAGGATCGCCAGCAGCTCGCCCTTGTGGGCCTTCATCCGGTTGGTCAGGTTGGGCGTCACCGCCGACCGGGGCGAGTATCGCAGCCGATCGCCGTGGGCCTCGATGCGGATTCCTAGCCGCGCCAGGTCGGTCATTAGTTGGGCCGCGCTCACACTTGCCCCCAATCGTCATCAGGTTGCGTTTCGGGGGTGTCTACACTGTCTACGTCTACGAAACCCTCTGAATCCCGCGTTCTAGCCGGTTGCGTAGACGTAGACGCGGTAGACAGTCGGAATACGCTCGATGGTCGCCCGCCTTTGGGGCCAGGTGGGGCGTCATGCCATTGGCCGCAGCCGGCCTTCACCAGTTCTTCAAGGGCCGCTTCCGCATCCTGGGCCGTGCGGTATTGCCGATGCCCTTGTTGAACTTCGCGGGCCGTCACCGATCCGCCCTTGCGTTCAATCCATTCGATCAGCCGGCGTTGTTCGCGGTCATCGTCGGATTCGGACAGCAGCGCGTAGACTCGCCGGGCCTCGGCCTTGAACCATTGGGCCAGTTCGATGCCGGCCTTCATGCTGGCCGCGTCTACTTCATCGGGGCTTTCCAGGTCCGCATCATCAGCCGCCCATCGAGCAGAGTGAATCACCAGGGCCAACCGGGCCGCGTATTCTTCCAGCTTAGACCATGCCGCCGACAGCTCGCCGGATAACTCGTTTTGTTCCTCGGCGTGACAGTTGAAGTATCCCTTCCATGCCACCTTGGCATCGCGGGTCAGCCCCAACACAACCGGGCGCGGGTCGCCTTCGTCATCGACCGTGGGGTGCAGGTCGTACAAACGATCGACCAGCCGCGCCAGCTCGGCTTCCGCTTCCGGGGCTATGTCGGCCTCGGTCCACCGTTTCGGCTTGCGTGGTGGGCAAGTCAGTAGCATCCGCGCCGCCAGCCCGGATTCCCGATGCTCGATGCCCAATGCCCGATGAAGGATTGCGGGTTGAATCCCGCCCGTCAACGCCACCGATGCTTGGGGGACGTAGATTGTGCGCGGGTTGCCGGTCTTTCGATCGACCACGATGCTTTCGCCGTTGTGCATCGACAACCAATGCGCCGCATCACCGCCTTTGCCGCCGGCGTACCGATCGAATGAACCAATCCAGCCAGCCAGTTCATCGCGGGCCAGCAGCACCCCTCGGGGATTCGACAGCAGCAAAGGGGCCAGGGCTTCCACCGTCGCATCTTGCACGACATACCGCGCCGCGTTGGGCGGGTCGGGCTTCGTTGGGGGTGGTTCCTCGGTTTTCTTATCGCGTTTCCATGCCGATAGCGCTTTGTCGTAATGTGCCAGGTCGGCTTCGTAATGCTTCATCGCCTCGGCGTGCGCCTCGAGCGCCTTGCGTTGCCGATCACGCATAGGCTGCATCACCAGCTTGAATGCCGGCGTTTTCGATGTGCCGCTTTCGCCCAC
>CAZWOU010000361.1:0-2661 GCA_964635375.1 uncultured Pirellulaceae bacterium
TGGATATACTAACCCAAGTTCAGGACAATTCCATTTCCATTAGAGGCAAGACACTAGTACCTACCACGAGCGGGGTATTCATTAACATCGTCTGGCGCGAAAATTCTTGAGCAATCGGCGTAGTTGTCACGAGCTCGCCAATTTCTCTTCCGTTCGCTTGCGTAGGATCGCGAGATTGGCATTGATTGCAATTCGGCAACTTGCTTCGCAGATTTGAAACGCTTACCCGGCGATTTTGCCAGGAGCTTCACCACGATTCCATCGAGCCATTCCGGAGTGTTTGGGTTGCTAGCTCGGATCGGACGCGAAATGGCGTAGCTGATAGGCTGCTAGGGGCATGGCAATCCGTTACAAGAACGTGGCGCGGGTCCCATAGTCGGTTAGATTGGCAGGTCTGCAATACTACGCGGCCACCTTGAGTTCTTCCGCGCACAACTTCTTGCGAACGAACAGGAAGGACAACCATCGCGATGATGGACGCTTAAACTTCCTATACAGTCAAACAGTTTTTTCATCGCCTCTTGGATATTGCGAACAAGGTGGAATCGGTCCGCGACTTGCCTAGCCTTCGGTGCACCCGCAGTCGCTCCTTTGATGAAGCAGTCACCACGATCACGGCTGACAATTTCGACGCTAGGATGGGATCGAAACCAGCGACGGACTCGCGATCGCGTAGCATGTCGATGAGGCGGTTCCGTTCAAGGTCGACGATGAGCGTTCCGTATCGCTGGCCCTTTCGCCACGCCCAATCGTCAATGCCAACGACTCGAGGAGGATCATCGATTACGTGGTTAGAACGCCGGACGCGTCGGAGCAACGAGGAGGCGCTACACTTGATCCCAAGTCATTGGGCAGCCGAAATACGGTTTTGTTGGCTCGTGAAATACTCTCTCGACGACAGCGGGAAGAAAGTGGACGTCTGCCTGCTTATCCAGAGTCTCAATCACCTATGGGCCGGTAACGACAAACCGCCCAACGTCAGATCAATCGGGAGGCAAGTCCTGTTGTCCGGTTTCCAACCGGTGGAGAACCCGCCGGATGTCGCACAATATGTAGTCAGCTTCGCCATCATCTGTCGTGTTGAGCGTGCGGTGAATCTGCTTGCCGTTGACGCGGAAACAAGCGTAATAGACTTCGCCCCGTTTGCGTAGAGTTGCCATGGCTTCCTCACTTGAGTCACTGCGAAAAGCGGCAATCTAGCCGCGAAAAAACCTGCAGGGCCCTAGTGCCACACGACGCCCAACAATTGCACGTTGTTGTCAAATTGTTGTCATCGAGGCAGGCAGCCATAGAAAAAGGACTCGCGTCCGACGACGCAAGTCCTTGATGAACGTTGAATGCGGGAGACAGGACTTGAACCTGCACGCCTTGCGGCACTAGATCCTAAATCTAGCGCGTCTGCCAATTCCGCCACTCCCGCGCGTGAGTTGAATTACTGCGAAGGTATTAGTTGGGCGCCAGTCCGTCAACCTGTCTGCCGGAGTCTTGGCGTCAGTGCCAGTGACAGTCGAGCCAGCTTTGGACGAGCGGGTCGGCGAGTCCGAATAGAGTGGACTCTGCAAGCCGTTCGGCCTCGTGCTGAGGCAGGCCGCCGTCGAACTCCATGATCGCAGCCCGCTCCAAGACGAGTTCCATGTCGATTCTTCCTATGAACATTGTGGGACCCCCTCCAACCTGGTTTTCGATGTTCAGTCGCCAGGATGAGTGTCGCTCGGGGGTGTGACTCGTCTGGTCACAGCTGGAGGAGAAGAACGGAAAGAACCGTTCAGCCCGGTTACTGTTCGGCCACGTAGACTCGCATGCTGTGATGGGCCAGCAGGATGTGTCGCGAGCGGGGAAGAAGCGGTCCGTCGTAGTCTGGGGAGGCGTCGCTGGGGCTGGGTTTCGCCGTGTCGGCGTATAATCGCCAGCGCGTTCCCTTGGCCACGGGCGGGATGATGAATTCTCGCGATTCGGCGGTCGAGTTGGCCATAATCAGAACATCGCGGCCAGCTTTTGGGCCCCCAATTTGAACGCTCGGTGCGTTGAGGACGCAGATGATGGCGTTGTCGCCGTCTTGCCATTCCACCGCGGTCCCGAGCGCGTCATACCAACTCACGTCGGGCAGGTCGTTGGGCGTCGCCGGTTTGCCGGTCAAGAAACTTCGCCGGCGGAGAGTTGGCTGTTCGTTGCGCAGTTTGATCAGGGCCTGGCTGAATCGCAGCATCTCCTGATTGTCCTCGACGAGTTTCCAGTCGAACCAGGAAACGCCATTGTCTTGGCAATAAGCGTTGTTGTTGCCGTTCTGCGTGCGGCGGACTTCATCGCCGGAAAGAAACATCGGCACGCCTTGGCTGAGCAGCAACGTGGCGAACAAGTTTTTGGTCTGTCGTGTCCGCGTGTCCGCGATCGCCTTTTGCGACGTGGGGCCTTCGACCCCGTAGTTATCGCTGATGTTGTGGTTATCGCCGTCGCGATTGTCTTCCCCGTTGGCCTCGTTGTGCTTGTCGCGATAGGTGACCAGATCGTTCAGCGTGAATCCGTCGTGCGAAGTGATAAAGTTGATGCTGCAATATGGCGAACGGCCAGCGTGTTCGTACAGATCGGCGGACCCGGAAAGCCGCGTGGCGAAAGCGCCGAGCGTTCCGGAATCGCCTCGCCAGAACTTTCGCATGTCGTCGC
>CAZWOU010000362.1:0-2642 GCA_964635375.1 uncultured Pirellulaceae bacterium
GAGCGGGGTTGTCAATTTGCATCGAGGACAAGCCGAGATCCGCAAGCACGAAGTCCACACCGTCGCACCAACCGATCTGTGGCAGCATGCCCGCGAGTCCAGCGAAGTTACAGCGGCGGATGATGAGGGTTTCCGTTCCGTATCCGAGCCCTCGTAATCGCTCCTCAGTAAGAGGGAGCTGCAACGCATCGACGTCGAGGGCGAGGAGCTGACCGCCGGGCTGGAGTCCGTTCAGCAGCGCTTCGCTGTGTCCGCCATGCCCGAAAGTCACGTCCGCTCCTCGTTCACCAGGCTGAGGGGCGAGGTACTCGAGTACTTCGTTGACGAGGATCGGGCGATGCTGACCGGCCGGCGTCTTTCCGGAGCCGATCAGCTTCGCGACCGTCTCCGGGTCGGGTGAAGAAGCAAGTTCTTTGTACCTCTCATCGTAGTTGCGAGGATGCGTGCCGCGGTAACGTTGCCGGCGACGAAACGGCTGCCCGTCAGCAGGCTCGGGGGCGGTGGGCTCATCGTCGGTCATCAGATGTGAAGGTTCCTCTGCTTGTTGTTTGGCACGCCAGCTCTTTTCCGCTGCGAACGAGCTCGCTTCCATTCACAGCCGTGTTGCTCAACACCAACAATCTAGCGATCCTTGCCGCAGAGTCCAAGGGCCAACAACAAGGCAGGCATCTTATTGAAGCAGTCCACGCAACTTGAACATTCCTGTTCTTGTGTTCGCAGTTGGACACCCTTACTGGCTGCGGGAATTGCCTGTAACAACTTGTTAGTCAAACGCAGCACGCAGTCGTACAACATGGTTGCACCGTAGGAAACACGTGACGACTCGGCCATCAGCGAGCCTGGTCGCCGACGTTCTTCTAAACGTTTGGGAGCTTGTCGGCTGCTCGAACGCTGGCGAAGCCCCCTGTTTGTTTGTGTATTCGCATTTAGAATGGTGCGATGTTTCAACTGCGCTGCACCGTCCGAGATTGCCAACTATTGCTTGAGCAGCGCGAGCGAGAACTGGTCTGCCGCGCCGACCATCATTTTGATCAAGCCAAACAGGGCTACTGGAATCTCCTCCAACCTCAGGATAAGAAGTCGAAGAATCCTGGTGATTCGGAGGATGCCGTTTTGGCCAGGCACCGTTGGCTTCAACGTGGACACGCAATACCTCTGATAGAAACCCTGCGTCCGTGGTTCGCTGCGAACGGCACGGAGACCAATCAGAGAACGCTCGATTTGGGGTGTGGTGAAGGGTCGTTTGGTCCTGCATTGTTTTCCAACGAAGCCGATTCGTATTGCGGTATTGACCTTTCCAAGCGCGCCATCAAGTTGGCTGCGCGCGGATGGCCTGACGCGACTTGGGTGCTGGCTAACGCAGATCGCGTTTTGCCGGCGGCCGATCAAAGTGTTCAACGAGTGATATCACTTTTCGGTCGACGTCCTGTTTCAGAAATCCATCGCGTTCTTGTGCCTGGCGGGATCTGTGTGGTTGCCGTGCCGGGCGAAGATGATCTGATCGAGCTTCGCCAGCAAGTCCAACAAGCTGGCCATCGCCGCAGCCGATGGGAAATGATTGCCGACGACATGAGTCATGCCGGTGTTGAAGTCGTTGATCAAAAACATTGGCGCAGCAACGTTAAATTGGAGCCGGACGCAATTGCAGACGCGTTAGCGATGACGTACCGTGCGGTGCGCCATTCCCAGAGATCTCGCTTAGATGCAGTGCAGGCCATGAACGTCACGCTCGCGGCGGACCTGCTCCTACTGCGGCGAAACTAGCAAGACCACATAGGCGCCTAATGTCATTTCGCCTTCGGCGGACTGAGACGATTCAGCAGCTCTTTGAATCGTGGCTCTTGGTGCAACGACGTAAGGTCGCTATCCGTTTTCAAATGCTCCAGGTCGTCGTAGCCCATGGCCACTGCCTTTTCGAGCGCTGCGAGTGCCTGTTCGCGATATTGATCGGCTGCTTTCTTGGCTTCATCGGCGGTTGTGGTCGAGTTGGGCTGGGCCGCCGAATCGGAGGCCTGTTGGCTGCAGAGTGCGAAACAGCATGCGGCATCATACACGTAGCCTCGAAACCGCTCACGTTGACCGGGAAGCTTCCCAAGCTGTGTGGAGATCAACTGGAGTCGGTCGGCCGCCTCGCTCATGCTCGCCGCGGCGGGTTAGCACCAGAGCTCGCAGGTACAGCAGTGCGGGACTGGTTGGAAGGGTCTGGCTATCGACGACGTCGGCCATGTGTTGTTTCTCCCATTCCACGTACTCACCGACCGAGCGAAGCGCGTCGAGATCGGAGCTGAGCAAACTGATCATGTTCTTGTCTGCGGCAAAGTATCCGGCATCGGCGAGCTGGCGCAGCGTTTCCATGGCCTGGGATACATACTGGTCAGCGAGTTTCTTTTCCGGCGGGTCGGCCGATGTCGCCGCCTGGGCATTCAGCGCCAGTGTTCGCAACCTTCGCCAGGCGACCGACGTGTCCTTCCGTTCCTCGATTGGCAGGGCGCTCAGGTCGGCAGCGGCATCGTGATGCTTGCCCTGCTTGGCTCGAACCAGAGCTCTCCAGGCTCGCGTGTTGACGTCTTCGCCACGCTCCAGTTCCACTGCCTGTGAGAATGCCTCTTCAGCCTCGGCCCAGTTCTCGTCCATTATCAAGA
>CAZWOU010000363.1:0-2027 GCA_964635375.1 uncultured Pirellulaceae bacterium
TAGGCAAGCTCATCAGAAAGATAGTGCGCTAGTCCCGCGAGGCGGGTGAAATGCCTCGGTTTCTTCGGGCAACTCGAATTCGACGATGTGCAGGAAAGCAACATGATGCGACGATTCGATCATGTTCGTTCGCAGCCGTATGCATCGCCGATCACCGCCTCGGCATACCGACCCTACCTGGCGACCCAACGGGGAAGCGGCGACCATCTAGGCGTCAAACAGCAAGAGTATGGTTGTCTGTCCAGTTTTTGCCAGTTTTCATAGAGAGGAACCAGCTGCCGAGGGGCGCTATTAGCCGTTACGGATGACGCGGAAAGGTTGCACCTGGCCTCAAAGAGACTTAGGTTGGTGAGGCGGACGCGTTCACTTGAATTCGGCCTCGCGCCGCAACGGCGGCGAACCGGACAACACAACACAACCCCACCTGCCCGAGGGAATCAAACTGATGGTCATGCGAATTATTTCGATCGTTGCGTTGGCGCTGCTTATGACTGGAGTCTGCCAAGCGGAGGAGAAGCAGCCGACGAAACCAGTCCGCTTGTTGATGGTCAGTCAAAGTGCTGGATTCAGGCATGGGTCTGTGACGCGGAAGAACAACAATCTCTCGCCAGCAGAACGCGCCATTAAAGAAATGGGCGTGACGAGCGGGCTGTATCGAGCTGATTGCACCCAGGACTGCGCCAAGGACTTTACCAAGGCGAAGCTACAGCAATACGACATTGTGCTCTTTTACACCACGGGCAAATTGCCAATCAAGAGCGAGGACTTGGACTACTTCTTCAACGATTGGCTGAAGCAAAAGGGGCATGGTTTCATTGGCACCCACTCGGCTGCCGACACGTATAAGGACTACAAACCCTATTGGGACATGATCGGCGGGTCGTTCGACGGGCACCCCTGGGGCGCCAACTCGACCGTGACCATCACCGTACATGATCGAAACCACCCGGTCTCCAAACCTTGGGGCAACGAGTTCACGATCAAGGACGAAATCTACAAGTTTCGAAATTGGCAGCCAGAAAAGGTTCACGTGCTCATGAGCCTCAATATGGCGAAAACTAAACTCAAGAAGCCCTATCATGTGCCCATCGCCTGGGTCAAGGAATATGGCCAGGGCCGAGTTCTGCACATGAGTCTTGGGCATCGAGAAGATGTCTGGACGAACTCGACCTACCAGTCATCCCTGTTGGGCGGCGTTCGCTGGATGTTGCACCTAGCTGAAGGTGACGCGACGCCAAACCCCGAGCTCTCCAAAGCGGAAGAAGCAAAAGCGGCAAAAGACGCTGGCAAATAGGCTCTGCGGCCGACTCGTGAAAAGGATCGCTACGGTCAGCACCGCGCTTGGCTGGTGGCTTGTCCGACAAGTCGCCGCCAACCGCTATTTTCGCGTCTCACCGTTGTCTCGTTCGGCAATTGTTGCAGTAGATTGCCCCAGTGCGACGATCGATTCGTCTTTCAAGAAATATGGGGTCTCGGCAACGACGGCCACACCAACCGGCAGATCGCCTCGAATTCGCTCATAATGGGTGCGCGTAGTTAGCACGTAATGGTCGCGACTCTGCTCTAGATATTGGCGCGCTTCCTTGGAGGCGTGTTGGACCCAGACTTGACCACTGCGTTTTCCCTGTTTGCCAGGCGCGGCCGGGTCGCCCATATAGACCGGCTCAATGGTCGAAGCCGCATAGAAAACCCAACTCGGCTCAAGGACCTGATAGTGGGCCAGTTCCGGAGTGTCGCTGCGCGCGTTCAATTCGCCCAGTAGCTCGTGAAAACGTTGTGTTGAATCGACTTGCACTGAGACGAAAGAAAACGAGACCCAGACAAACAGAAAAGCGCCCAGCGCGAATGCGCGCGCCGCCGCGTCCGCTCGTTCGAGCTTGATACAGACAAGTGCGATAACAGCGGCCACGATGGGAATCAGGCCGACAGCTCCAATCCACTCTTTGCCCGGAAGGTATCGCCCCGCCGCGAGGGGCAGACCAATCAAGATTCCGATTCCCACAGCGCACCAGATCGCCATCGCCACG
>CAZWOU010000363.1:2037-2639 GCA_964635375.1 uncultured Pirellulaceae bacterium
CGAGGCCAGATCCAAGAAGCGACAGATTCATTTCTTGACCAACGATCGACGTAGGCGCCAACCAATAGCGCCACCGCCGGGTAACAAGGCGTGATATAGCTGGGCAGTTTGGTGCTGGCCAAGGAGAATAGGCCGACGTAGACTGCCACCCAACATGCCGCGAACAACAAGCCGTTGTATTCGCGATCGCCGCTGCGAACGCGGCGGTAGGCGTCAATGAGCGTTGGAATGAAGAATACGGACCAAGGTGCGAAGCCCACCATCAGGGCCACGGGGTAGAAGTAGAGCGGTGAGCCGCCATGGCCTTCCATCTGCTGCACTGCTCGTCCGAAGTTGTGCTCCATGAAGAAGCCGCTAAGCCAAGCGCCATTGGTGCGCACGCCAACCCAGACATACCAGGGGAGGGCGACGGCAAGCACCACGAGCGCTGCCCAGTGGACTTTCATGCGGAAGCAAACGCCGACGAAATAGCCGAACGGTCGCGTAACTCGCCAGATTCCCTGAGGCTTTCCATAGCTCGATTTGAAACAGCGGACCAGCAAGAAGACCCCGATCACGGCGGAGGGTAGGATCACGCCGATAGGGCCTTTGGCCAAAGTCGC
>CAZWOU010000364.1:0-2526 GCA_964635375.1 uncultured Pirellulaceae bacterium
CAGCAAACCGCGCGAACAACTGCAAGTCGAGGCGACCGCGGTAATCCTACAAGCCGTAGGGTCAAAAAACTCCGCCGACCGTTAAATGCAGGAGATTCTTGCACTTCCGAAATCTGTAACATCGTAATCTCAGCCGGTTGATTCTTCGCCAATCTGTCCCAATGCTGTGCGGTTTCCATCGCTCGCTGACGACCTCCCCAAGCCATCGGCACACACACAGCAACCGGTGATTTCTCGATCCCGTTCGGTTAGTATGATTCGCAGCAGGGCTTCCCTGATTCTCGATGCGTGTAGCGAACAGAATCCAGGGTAATCAACGTGTCTTGCCTTGGCTGAAATTGGGAGTGAGATCGAAAGGCAGACTCTTGAAATCACGGGAAAATAGTTGGGCTGAATAAATTGGCCCCACGGCAGCGAGGCTTTGTGCCGCTGCGTTCGACAGACTTGTCAGGCCCCAGAGGGAGAGGCCTTTCTTCTTGTGCTTGCCGAGCCTCCCGGCTGCTGTATCGGACAGGCTCATTGAGCATCTATTGGGATTGCGTGATCTCAACGAATGCTTTGATCGCCGTTGGGTCTGTCTGTGCTAATGCTGGCATAGTACCTTCCGCAGGTGGTCAACTCTCCTTGTTTGTCGAACAGAGCCGAACTGGTTCCCTCGGGCTGATGCGTTTCGAACGAGAACCAGGCGTATCCTGCGATCCAGTTCTGAGCCTCGATCCACGGCAACGTTTCTTTCATGAAAGCGAGTACGGCTTCGGGAGAATGACGGTTTTCCGCAGTCGTCTTGGCTTGCCAGTCGGCGGGAGCGAACTCAGTAATCAGCAACGGTCGTTTGCCGTACTTTTCATAAATCCGCATCATCTTGGCTTTGAACGACGCGGGATCGGGGCTGCCGTACCAATGAACGCCGATATAGTCGATGCGATACTTTCGCCGGTCGGCTTCCCGCATGAAATCTCGCATCCACGTTCCCGTCACGCCTTGCACACTGTCGTCGTCGATTCCTTCAGGGTTTGCACAGGCGGGGCTGCAAAGCGGGATATTGAGTGATTCGAGCACGGGCCAGTACTTGATGGCCTCCATGTAAGGCATATTCGCTTGCTCGCGTTTGTCCGGCTCGTTGAAGCCCAGGAAGCGTTTGATTCGGCCTGCTTGAATTTGTGGGACAACATGTTTCGCCAAGTCGCGATTGAGGTTTTCCGTCTTCCAAGCTCCCCACGCCATCGGCACAAATTCCATGTTCGCGGGCTGTGCGTCCACACGCTGCATCCCCCAGGAGTAATTCCAGTACCCGTTGACGACTTTGATTCGTGGCAGGTGTTCTTTCCAGGATCCCTTCTTTCCAAGCTCACGAAGTGTGAAGCAGATTCCTTTTTTGCCGGGAAGTCTGAGTGAGGACTTGAGAGGCAGAGTCTCGATTCCTTTCGTGCCACGTCCTTCTAGCTCGTCGATTTTGATCGCCGCAGCTTCTGCAGGCTTCCACCACCAACCTTGCTTATCCCAACACTGGGCGTACTTGTAATCATCGACCAGTTGTTTGTACGCGGTCACAGCTCGCGTTTTATCGCCTTTGAGCCGCAACGCTTCGGCTTTGATCCAAACACAAGTGCCAACTTCATTCAGGTTGGCGAACTTCTTAACATCTTCGCCTTTGGGGTAGCTTTTCAAGCGTTTGTTTATCTGCCTTACATTCTTTCCCCAGACTTGGACAGCTCGATCAGCATGGGCGACGACTCCGTCCCAATCCTTTTTCTCCAGCGCTGCCCAAGCCTTCGCCGTAACCTGATAAGCTTCTGTAGCGGAACCGCCATTTGTTGGCAGTGTCGGTTTGGTTGTCGGCGTTTCCGTAAGAGTTGCCGTGATGTTGATACCCGCAGCTTTGAATTTGGCGAGTCGTTTGCGAGCGGCCTTAGCTGGCTGCCACCACCATCCCTTGTTGTCCCAAGCCTGTGCATACTCGTATTGTGCGATCAGCGTCTTGTAGGCAATCATCGCTGCGGTCGGGTCGCCCTCTTGACGCAACGCTTCGCCTTTGACCCACAGGCAAGTCCCCACTTCGTTCAGATTCGCAAAAATCTTGACGGCATCCCCCTTGGGCAACGTCTGCAGCTCCCGGTTCATGTTCCTCGCTTGCCGACCCCAGGTTTTCACTGCTCGGTCCGCCAACTGCGACGCGCCGTCCCAATCTTTCTTCGCGAGTGCGTTCCACGCCTTTGCCGTGACCTGGTAAGACTCCTCTGCGCACGCGGCTTGTGCCAAAGCCAAAGTGAAAATGTATATTAATGTGTAGTTCATCGATCTTCTGATACGCATGGATGTCTCCGGTTGGGATCTACTTCTTCTTTTGGCACCAATTGCGAGCAAACAGCCTACTGTTTGAACAAGCTTTCACATTATTAGGTCCTCATCCTGGTTTCAACCGACATATCCCAGATAGAATCTGTTTCGACCGCACCGGCGGCCTCCCAGACCCCGTATGGCAAAAAAACTCAGCCGACCTGTTTCGCCAGCATTTTACGCGGTCGA
>CAZWOU010000365.1:0-1497 GCA_964635375.1 uncultured Pirellulaceae bacterium
CATCTTCAGCGGCGATTTGAAGGCTCACAAATGGGGCGTCGGGGGTGGCTACGTCCCGTGGTATGTCATCCACAAAACCTTCGCCGGCCTGATTGACGCCTATATCCAAACCGACAACAAGCAAGCCCTGGAGGTGGTGATCAAACTCGCCGACTGGGCCAAAAAAGGAACCGACAATCTGGACGAAGCACAGTTCCAAGACATGCTCCGCGCTGAGCACGGCGGAATGTCCGAGTCGCTCGCACACCTTTACGCTATCACCGGTAACAAGGATTATCTCACCCTCGCCCAACGCTTCGACCACAAAGAAATCCTTGATCCGTTGGTCAAGAAAGAAGACAAGCTGGCCGGGTATCACGTCAACACGCAACTTCCCAAGATCCTCAGCGCCGCCCGCCTCTACGAATTAACCGGCGACCAGCGTTACGCAGCCGCAGTCAATTTCCTCTGGGACCGAGTAATCAACACCCGCTCGATGGCTCCCGGCGGTGTAGATCTTCGCGAGCACTTTTACGAAGCTGGCAGCGAGTCGGCTCACCTCGCTTGGAACAGTAGCGAGACCTGCTCGGTCTACAACATGCTGAAACTGACCCGATCGGCATTCAGTTGGAACCCGTCAGCCGCCACGATGGACTACTACGAGCGAGCGCTTTACAACCAGATCCTCGGCTCGCAAGACCCCGACAGCGGCGGAATGACTTACTTCTACAACCTCAAGCCGGGGCACTTCAAGATTTACAGCACCCCGTTTGACGCCATGTGGTGCTGTGTTGGCTCGGGAATCGAAAACCATTCGAAGTATGCCGACACGATCTACTCTCACAATGACGACACCCTCTGGGTCAACCTCTTCATCCCTTCGCTGCTCGACTGGCAGGAGAAGGATGTCCGCATTCGCATGGAGACGAAGTTCCCCGCAGAGGAGACGATCACGCTCACGATCAACACTAAGAAGTCTCAGAAACTCGACCTGAAGGTTCGCGTTCCGTATTGGGCGACCCAAGGGGGCGAAGTCACCATCAATGGCGAGAAGCAAAACGTAAAATCAACTCCCGAGAGTTACCTGACCTTGTCGCGCGAGTGGAAAGATGGCGACAAAATCGCCGTCCGCTTGCCAATGAGTCTTCGTCTCCGAAAGGCGCGCGACAAAGCGAATTTGCTGACCATCATGTATGGTCCAGTCGTACTGGCGGGCGAACTCGGCGCCAAAGGCATGCCCAGCGATGTCTCTCCGAGCCAGGCCGCGCATAGTGGCGAGATGGATCCCCCGGTTCCAGTGCTTCTAATCGACGCAGACAACGACCTCTCCTCATGGCTGAAGCGAGTCCCCGGCGAGACCGTTCGATTCAAGACGGTCGGCGTTGGCAAGCCGAACGATGTGACCTTGATCCCTCTGGCCGACCTGCACCACCAACGCTACACGGTTTATTGGGAGACGATGTCTCCGGAGGATTGGAAACCTGCTGCAAGCCTGCAACCAGAGAAGATTGCCGAGAG
>CAZWOU010000365.1:1507-2507 GCA_964635375.1 uncultured Pirellulaceae bacterium
GACGCCCGGCCTCGATTACAAGTACTACGAGGGATCCTGGGTCAATCTCCCCGAATTCAGCAAACTCAAAGTCGAAAAGAAGAGTACGGTCGAGAATTTTGAGCTCTCGATGAAAGATCAAAATGACAACTTTGGTGTCGTCTTCTCCGGCTACCTGAAGATTACTGAGAAGGGCGAGTACATGTTCTCCACCCGCAGCGACGACGGCACACGCTTGACTCTCGCTGGCAAGCAACTCGTCCTCAACGACGGCATTCACGACTTTATTTCCGTCCCTTCGAAGCCAGTTCTGTTATCTCCCGGTTTCTATCCTCTTGAGGTCGAGTTCTTCGAGGGCAGTGGCGGAGAGGGACTTGAGATCAGCACCTATTCCCCCGTCGATGGCAAGTGGAACCGAATTCCAAAATCGATGCTTTACCGACACAAGTAGATAGGAATACAAACTATGGTCATTCCAAACCACGTAGCCAGCCTGACAATGTGTCTTGCTGTAGCCATTCTGTCGAGCGCGACGGCAAACGGCACCGAGCCGCAGGCCGAACAGGCGACTTCGGCACCGAAGCACCAGTCCGTCATACCTGCACCTCGAATCGCCGAATGGTGGTTCGCGCGCCAAGCTGAAAAAATTGGTCTGATGAGCAAGGGTGATATTGATCTGTTGATGGTAGGCGATTCGATCACGAACAATTTTGAAAATGAAAAGGTCGGCTTGAAAGTATGGGAAAAGTACTTCGTGCCGCTCAAGGCAATCAACCTGGGATTTGGCGGCGATCGCACGGAGCACGTGCTTTGGAGATTGGATCACATTCCAGTCATGAAGGAGGCGCCGAAGGCCGCCGTTCTGCTAATCGGCACGAACAACATCGGATGGGGAAGTGACACACCGAAGCAGGCCGCCGAAGGTGTCCAGGCGATTACCAGGAAACTGAAAGCGATCTATCCCACCATGAACGTCTTGGTGCTTGGAGTATTGCCGCGAAGACGCAATCTCGATCATCCC